>JAJFFB010000052.1 GCA_021776925.1 Planctomycetota bacterium
CACGAGGGCTTCAGCCTTTATGACACGCGCGGCCTGTCCACCTGGGACGTGACCCACACGCCGTGCCGCCGCGACCTGATCGCCGATTTCACCGCCGGTTGCCGCGCCGAGGGCATCGTGCCGATGTTGTACTGCACCACCCTGGATTGGACCGATGAGCGCTTCGACAAGGACTGGAAGGGCTATCAGCAGTATCTGCGCGATTCTGTCAGGCTGCTGTGCACCGAGTACGGTCCGATCGGTGGTTTCTGGTTCGACGGCAATTGGAGCCGCAAGAATGCCGATTGGGAAGAGGACGCGCTCTACGCCTTGATCCGCAAGCACCAGCCCGAGGCGCTGATCATCAACAACACCGGCATCGGCGCCGGCGGTGCGGTCGGCCACCCCGAGATCGACAGCACCACCTTCGAACGCGGCCGGCCGCAGCCGGTCGACCGCCACGGACATCCCAAATACGTCGCCGGCGAAATGTGCCACACGCTCAATTTCCACTGGGGCATCGCGCAGAAGGACTTCAACTACCTGTCGCCCGCGCACGTCATCGAAGAGTTGTGCGGCTGCCGCCGCGCCGGCGCCAACCTGCTGCTCAACGTCGGCCCCACCGCCACCGGCGCGGTGCCGGCCTACGAGGCCGCGCTGCTCGAGCGCGTCGGCGACTGGATCCGCCTGCACGGCGGCGACGGCAACGACGGCGCTGGGAGCGGTCCGATCTACCAGGGAGTTCCCGCCGGGATCGAAGGCGAAGGCCGTGACTTCGGTCTGCTGCTGGGCGACGAGGCGTTTCTCTTCGTTCACGAGCTGACCCCCACTGCCGACACGCGTGCGCATGGATCCGCCCGCGGTGCTGGCGCCCGCCCCTTCCGCGGCCTCGACGGAGCCTGGTCCGCCGCCGCATGGATGGACAACGGCGAAGCACTCAAGATCGAGCCCGGCGGTGAGGACGGCCTCGTGCTGCACGCCACCGCCTATCCCTATGGCACCAACACCGTAGTGCGCGTCGCCCGCCTCAGTCCATGATTCCCGACCGCGCTCAGTAGCCGGCGGCGTGGCCGTCCTTGCGTGATTCGCTGGCGCCGTAATAGACGCCCTGGGCGGCGTTGCGCAGGATCGCCTGGTAACCGCCGAAGGCACCGCGGGCGCGCCGGATGGTGTGGCCGCGCTGCTTGAGTTCCTCGCGCACCACTTCGCTGTACCACGACTCCAGGCTGAGGTAGCCGCCGTCGTCCATGCGCTCGCCGGTCGGCTGGCTGGATTTCGAATGCAGCATGCGCGGCGCGTCGCCGGCCTCTTGCAGGTTCATGCCGAAGTCGACCATGTTGACCACGATCTGCACGTGTGCCTGCGGCTGGGTGGCGCCGCCCATCACGCCGAAACTCATCAGCGGCTCGCCGTCCATGGTGACGAAGGCAGGGATGATGGTGTGGAAGGGACGCTTGCCCGGTGCGTAGCTGTTGAAGCGCCCGGGGGTCAGGTCGAAGAGCTGGCCGCGGTCCTGCAGGCAGAAGCCGAGACCGTCAGGACACATGCCCGAACCCATGCCGCGGTAATTGCTCTGAATCAAGCTGACCATGTTGCCGTCGGCGTCGGCGGTGGTCAGGTAGATGGTGTCGCCGTGCTGCAGCGCCGGGTTGCCGGCTTCGTAACTCGTCGCCGCCTTGGTCATGTCGATCCGTTCGCGGCGCGCGGCGCCGTATTCCTTCGAGATCAGCTCGGCCACCGGCACCTTGGCGAAGTCCATGTCGGCGTAGTAGCGCGCGCGGTCTTCGAAGGCGAGCTTCTTGGCCTCGGTGAACACGTGCACGTAGTCGGCGCTGCCGAAGCCCATGCCGGCGATGTCGTAGCCCTCAAGAATATTCAGCATCTGCAGGGCGGCGATGCCCTGGCCGTTGGGCGGCAGCTCCCACACGTCCCAGCCGCGGTAGTTGGTGCTGACCGGATCGACCCATTCGGAGTGGTGCGCGGCCAGGTCTTCCTTGCTCAGATAGCCGCCGTGGCGCTTCATGTAGGCGTCGATGGTGTCGGCGATCGGCCCTTTGTAGTAGGCGTCGCGCCCGTCCTTGGCCAGCAATTCGAGGGTGTTGGCCAGCGCTTCGTTGGTCCACATGTCGCCCTTGCGCGGCGCGCGCCCGTCCTTGGTGAAGGTGTCGAGGAAACCGGGGTAGCGGCCCAGCCCGCGCACCGAGGCATTCCAGTAATAGGCGATCAGCTCCGACACCGGGAAGCCGTTGCGCGCGTAGTGGATCGCCGGCGCCAGCACCTGCTCCATCGGCAGCTTGCCGAAACGATCGTGCGCGGTGAACCAGCCGTCGACGCAGCCGGGCACCGTCACCGGGATCGGGCCGTAGGCCGGCAGTGATGTGAAGCCCTGCTCCTTGAGCAGGTCGAGGGTCAGGCTGCGCGGCGAGCGCCCCGATCCGTTGAGCCCGTAGAGCTGCTTGCTCTTAGCGTCCCACAAGATGATGAAGATGTCGCCGCCCATGCCGTTGCCGGTCGGTTCCATCAACCCGAGCGCGGCGTTGGCAGCGATCGCTGCGTCGATGGCGTTGCCGCCCGCCTTGAGGATGTCGAGCGCGATCTGCGTGGCCAGCGGCTGTGAGGTCGCGGCCATGCCGCCGGCGGCGATGACTTCCGAGCGGGTGGCCCACGCCTTTCCGGTGACGCGGTCCTGGGCGTTGGCGGGGGCGTTGGCGGTCAAGCAGAGAAGGGCGGCAAGAAGGAGCAGTTTCGGGGCGAAAGGCATGGGTAGGAACCCGGATGCGGGTCCCATGGGTTGTAACAGATCATGGTTTACTTGCCTGTTGGCCCGGGCTTGGTAGATTCCTGAAATTTCATTTCCTGCCAACCCCCTGTTAGCCAAGTCGTTCCCCGATGACCGAGAACCCTCTATCTGCGCGCTGCGCTTCCTGTGACAAGGTGTACCGAGTTCCCGATGCCAGCAAGACCTATCGCTGCAAGGCCTGTGGCGGCAGCGTAAGCGTGGTGCCGGTTGAGCCGCCATCCGCGACCGCAGCGCCCACTTGCCCGAGCTGCGCGGAAATTGCGCCGCCGAAGATCAGTTCTGCCCCGCCTGCGGCACCGGTCTGCAAGTCGAAGATGATCGCGCCGCAGCAACCACGACCACCAGGCCGTCACCGCGCCGCCGCAGCCGTTCCGGGAGCGACCGTGAACAGCGCCGCATGGCCGGCCATGAATTGGGCAAGGCCTTCAAGTTCCTGAAGACGCTCAAGTTCTTTTTTGTCCTCAGCGCCCTCGGCAGCCTGCTCGTGCTGGCGTCCTTGATGTTGGTTCTGCATGAGGGCCTGCTGGAGTTTTCGACCGCCGCCTGGGTGATCGCCATCTATGCCATCTCCGCTTCGATCCAGATTGCCGGGATCTTCCAGCTCTATTTCCGGCCCTTTTTCTGGGCGGTGGTGCTCGCCAGCATGACCACCCTCAACCGCGCCGTTGATATCGCCAACAGCTCGATGACCCTGGTGCCTATCGTGCTTTACGGCGGCTGGGCACTGTTCTTCTGGCTGATGACCCTGCCGACCGCACGCGTGCGCCGCTTGATGGACGCCCATCCCGACCTGAGCATCATTCAGAACCTCACCGGTGGGCCCTCGCGTCGTTCCAGCTCCGACCGCAAAGCGATGCGCAGAAAGCTGGCTTTCGCCGAGGGCAAAGCGCGCAATAGGTCCTTGGTCGCTGCTGTCGGGATCATGACGGTCAGCTTCGGCTTCACCGGCTACGTCTACTTCGAGAACAGCATCCCTGCGTTCCAACCGGTGTGGGACCGGTTCGAGGCCGAGTGGCGCGCCGGTCATCTGGACCGGGTGGTCGGTTTTGCCGATGCAGAGGAAAAGAGCGAAATGCGCGAATGGCTGACTGCGGTCCGCGAGCATCGCGACTGGAGAATGGACTGGCCGCTCCCCGTGGCCCTCGACCACGGGGCGGTCCACGAAGGCCAACAGGGCGAAGGCCGCATCACCGTGCTCGGCGCCACCGACGCCGGCCACATGTCCTGGACCTGGAGGGCCAGCAAACGTAAATGGCGGCTCACCTCGGTTTCGATTCCGGATCCGCCCTTCGATCTTGTTGCGGCGAGCTGGGTGGACCACTGGGATCGCTCCGATTTCGAAGGACTGGCGGGTCTCTTCCTAGCTCCGGACAAAGGCAAGAGCGGTTTGCGCCGCTTGGCTAATAAGCGGGAATGGGATGAATTGCCCGAGACCCGCACCAGCACGATGGAAGAAAGCGGAGTCGGATTCCGCCTGCTGGAGCAACAGACCTGGGGCGGACTGGTCCTGACCCGCTGGCGCCTGGAACAGGATCACTGGAAGGTCATCACGATCAAACCTCCGCCGCTTTGAATTCGCTTTTGCCTTCCTGCACGCGGTGCGGCGCCGCCATGCCTCAAGGCGCCCGTTTCTGTACTCAGTGCGGATCGGCCACGCGGTCCACGCGTGCGGCCTTGCGCAAAAGCTGGCTCGGTGATCAGGCGCAGGTGCGGCGCGCAGCGTTGGCCTTGGCGTGGCTCTTCGCCGGATCGGTCGCGGGCTTGTTGTTGGTCGGGCCCGTCGCTGACCGCCATGGACTCTTACAGGCTTGCGCCGATCTGGCGATCATCTGGTTCGGCGCGCGCCTGCTCGGGCGTGGCTGGTGGCGGCGGTCGTGGGGGGGGGCGATTGGCGTGCGCGACGTGGGACTCGGCGTGGCGGCCGGTTGCCTTGGTTTTGTCTTCGCCCACTTCTACGTGCTGGCCCTGTGGAAGTTGCAGGATGTGGATGGCAGCGAGGCCCTGCTCTTCGTCTCCCCGCTCGCGCTGGTGGTCTTCGCGCCACTCTTCGAGGAATGGGTGTTTCGCGGCCTGGCCTGGGAAGCCGCTCGCCGCATCGGTGGCGACCGCCTGGCCTTGTGGCTGACTTAGGCATTGTTCGCCTTGATCCACGGCCTCAACGGCGGCTTCACACTGGAGTTTCCGCATCGCTTCGCCGGCGGCTTGATGCTTGGACTGGTGCGTTTGCGCACCGGCTCGATCCGCCCGACGATTCTCGGTCATGCGGTCTGGAACGGCTTGGCCTCGTTGACCTGACCGCTTTGCCCGAGATCACTGCAACTTTTCCAACAGTAGGCGGCGCGCGGTGCGGTAGTCGGCCACGCGTAGCGCGTAGTCATCGCAGGCGCGAAACACGCTGGCGATGATCGCCGCCGCGGCCTCGGGATCGCGCTGCTGCAGTTGCAGCAGAAGTTCGCGGTCCTCCATGCCGATACGGTGGGCTTCGAAGCGCTGGCTGGACCACGGACCGTCGCTGCCGGGATAAAGGATGTGGCTGTCGCCGGCGGGCAGCTTGTTCTTGGTGTTGGGCTGCGCCGGATGGTCGACCACGCTGTGTTCAAAGGGATCGGCCTTGTAGTGGTTCAGGCCCCAGTGCAGGAAGCCGTCGAGCCGGTAGTGCGCGGCGGCCCAGCCGATCCAGACCATGCGTAGGCGTTCCTGATCGAGCAGGCGGTTGAGCCACGGGCCGCCTGGAACCAGACAGGTGTAGAACCACACGCGGTCGCCGGCGGCCTGGCGCGCGCGGAAGAAGGCCTGATTCTGCTGGAACTTGTGCACCTGCGGACACCACACGTCGAGGGCGCCGGCAAGTTCGCGCGTCATCGTCGCTTCGACGATCGGGATTCCGGGCAGCACCTCGCGCAAATGTGCGGACAGCTTGCGGTAGTCGGCGGCGTTGGTGTCGGTGGGTTCGTCGGCGATGTGCTGCAGCCAGCGCTCCTTCCAACCGCACTCCCGCAAGACCTGGTCGAGCTGTCCAGCCATGCCGGCGAGCGCGGCGCGGCCTTCTTCGCTGGTCGCCGGCAGTCCGGTGATCCCGAGTTCGAGCCACGCGCTGCCCCAGTCGCCGCCGGGCCGGTGGGCGATCGGCGCACCCTCGATCCAGTACAGGCCGGCGTCGAAGAAGGTGCGCAGGTAGCGGAACAGGCGCGCGCGTTCCAGCACCGGCGTGCCGTCCGCGTCGACGGTGAACACGTCTTGCCAGCGCAGCCAGAAAGTGTTCTGGCGGCCGCGCGCCATCATGCGTGCGTATTGCGCGAGCATCTGCCAGTGCTCTTCGCTCCATAGTTCAAGACCATGGCGGCTGGCGATCGCCTTGCTGCTGAACCAGTTGGTGTAGTGCAGGGTGTGGGCGCTTATGGACGGCACCACCGCGGCGTGCACTTGTACGCTCCAATCCAGGACGCGGGTTACGCCCCCTTGAGCGATTTCGATCTTCCATTCCTGCTGGCCCGGCACCGCGTCGCTGCGCAACGGATACTCCAGGCGCAGGGCCAGGACCTCGCCCTGGGCGCGCAGCTCTTCGATGGCCACCGGCTGTAGCGCTTCGTAGACGCGGAAGGGCGCGCGCCGCACCACGTGGGGATTGATCTTGCCTTCGAACTGCTCGGTGCGGCTGCCGAGGCCGGTGTTCTCTTCCACCGGCACGTCGATCAGGCGGTAGAGCTGCCACTTGGGGGGGGGCGAAGCGTCGGCGGGCAGCACGCGCATCTCGACGCGGCCGGGGCGCAGGCCGCGCACCCACAAGTGGACCGCGGCGAGGCTGCCACGCGGCAGGTCGCTGTGCAGTCGGGAGGCGGCAAGCGCGGCGTCGCTGTCGGGATAGAGCAGCTCAAGCTCATCGACCAGGCCGGCCTGTAGCTCGGGCCGCGGCAGGTCCTGGGTATAGGCCTCGCCGGCAACCATCCAGGTGGCAGTAAGAAGGAGGAGGATGCACGCCATGGAGTTCTTGCTAGGATGCCATCCTTTCCCCCATTCTCAGCGGATTTGCCATGAAACCCGAACCGTCCTTCATTGACCGGATCCTGCGTCAGGGTCCGACCATTGCCGAAGATCTCAAGAACCCCGAGAAGGCCGCAACCTTCTCGCGCCAGGCGCTGCCCTGGCTGTTCATTCTGGGCGGCATCTACGGACTGGTGATGGGCAGTTCGTCGATCTTCTGGCAATTCCGCTGGCTGTTCTCCTTGTCCTCAATGGTCAAGGTGCCCCTGTTGCTGCTCGGGTCTTCCGCGCTGTGCTTTCCGGCGCTCTACGTGTTCGGCATCGCCAGCGGCGCGACCCTGCGCCCGTCCAGCCTGTGGGCGTGTCAGGTCGCCGGGCTGATGGTCATCGCTTTGCTGACGGTGGCGATGGCGCCGATCGCGCTGTTCTTTTTGACCACGACGAAGACCTACGTAGTGGTCAAGTTGCTGCACGTAGGGATATGGACCGTTGCCGGAATCGGCGGTTTGCGTTTCTTCATGCGCACCCTGGTCACGGTCGACCCAAAGCTGGCCAAAAACCTACGCCTGATGATCTTCTGGATGGTGATCTTCGGACTCGTCGGTGCGCAGATGGGGTGGATGATGCGCCCCTTCATCGGTGCTCCCAATGAGGAGTTCCACATCTTCCGCCACCTCAGGGGCAGCTTCTTCGAGGACATGCTCAAGCATCTGCGCCGGATGGGCTGACGACGCGGTGGCGACGGTGATCGGTTTGGTCGAGGCCATCGAGCGCGGCTCAGCCTTGCGCAGTTTGAAGAAGCGACGCTTGGCCTTCTTCGGCGTCGCTTCGACCACATAGGTCGCGGACACCGGTGGCCCGGGTGACGCTGCCGCCACTCCCGGTTCGTTGGCGCGGAACATCGGCTGGCGGCACAGGAAGGTCAGGCTGCGCCACAGCCATTCGACCGGACCGAAGCGGAACATCATCAGCCACAGCGTCGACACCAGCACCTGTCCGGCCCAGATCCACAGCACCAGCCGCAGCTGGCGTGCCGGGCCCCATTCGGCGAAGTGGCCCATGCCCCAGCCCTCGAAGACGATCACGCAGACCAGCGTCGCAGCCAGGTAGTTGCTCAACGCGGCGCGCCCGACCGCGACCACCGGGCGCAGCAAGACGAAGGCCGCCGGCAGGCGGCACAACAGCAGCAACAATCCGACCCAACCGAGGGTGACGAAACCGGCGGCGCTGTGCATCAGGATCAAGCCGAATACGCCCGCGCGTTGCAAAGCGCTGGGGTCGGTGAGCGAATCCTGACCGAGGATGCGCGCCAGGTGAGGTTGCATGCCGGCCAGCGTCAGCGCGCCGCCGAGCAGCATGCCCGCCCACATCATGCTCCATTCGAGCTTGGGACCACGCCGGCCACTGAGCACACCCGCGCGCATCAGCGCCATGCCGATCAGCATGAAACCGCCGCAGCGCAGCAGGTTGAACAGACCGCCGTAGAAGTGCCACCACAGATTGAGTTTGGCGCGCCAGCGGAAGTGCTGCACGTAGCCGCCTTGATGCGCCTCCATTTCTCTGCGCATCAGATCACCCCAAGCCAGCTGGCTGTCACTGAGTTCCGGAGTTTGCTCGGCGTCGGCCGCTCCATCCTCGAGTCCGGCGCCAGGATCCTCAGCAGCCCCTTCTTCGACCGCGATCGGCGCCTCGACCAAAGGCGGTCCCAGGGTGTCGACCAGCGGTTGCCACGCGCGCGTGCCGATCGAGCCGAGTACACAGGTGATGCCCAGGGGCAGCAATAAGGCCGCCGACGCCCGGCGCAGGGGAGTCAGCAACAAACCGCAGGCGGCGTAGATCATCAGCACGTCGCCGTGCCAGAGCAGGAAGGCGTGGGTTGCGCCGATCACGAACAACCAGAAGTGCCGCGACAGGTGCAGCGCCATCTTGCGCCCGGCGGTCAGCACCAGACCGGCGCCGAACAGCATCGAGAACAGCGCGATCATCTTCTCTTCGAAGAACAGCGTGCCGCCGAACCAGGTCCAGAAATCGAGGTCGCGCAGCTCTCCGCCCGGCATCGCCGGCTGGTTGGTCCAACCGAGCGGTCCGGCGAAATAGCGGATGTTGATGACGAGGATGCCGAGCAGGGCAAACCCGCGCAGCACGTCCAGGCTCAGCAGACGGTTGCGCGGCGGGGTCGGGGCGACTTCAGACACGCTCCTGGTATAACAGTCAGCGTGCGCGGTCTCTTATTCGCCGTACTCATGCTTTCCGCCTGCGGCGGAGTTTCCGAACAGACTCTTGCGCAGATCCAGTTCCTGCAGGAGTTGCAGGCCGGGACCCGGCAGATCATTGAATCCGCTATGAACTCCGATTTGGGTGTGGAGGCCGCGGATCAGAGGTTCTTCCAGGAACTGGACCACTTGTGGTTCGGCAACACCCCCTCTATTTCGTCCTTAGATTGGGAACAAGTTTTTGAAGACAGGGACTTGGACCCTGGCCGATGGGCACCGCGTGGTGGCCAGCTGTGGATGCTGAATTGGATGATCGAGGAGGCAGGAGACTGGACCTTTGAGCCCGCGCCCAAATCGTATTGGCCCTACCAGGTCGTGGCCAAATTGGAGCACCGGTCGCACACCCTGGAAATGGCGCTCTATTTGCAAGCCGTCGACTCACGCTGGCAAGTCGAAGGAATGTGTCAGATCCCTCCGGTCAGCATCCGCAGGCGTGCGAGCGCCGAGGCCTTCGTGCAGGATTATTGCCTCGCCATCCAACGGGCGTGTGAAACCCAGCCCGCCCACGAGGTCGATATGGACAACCCCCTGATCGTTCCAATCTCCCAGGAAATCCAGCGGGTCACCGCTGAACTCATCCACCCGATCCCTGGCCTTGACGCTGCAGCCCGACAACGCCAGCTGTGGGAACTCGCTCCGCATCTGTACTGGGCGGTCCAGAACTGCCGCTTTGCAGGGGATCAACCCAACTACAACCTCAAGTCCGTGCCTGCCACAGAGGCCGAGGATCCGGCTGTCTCCCGATACTTGCTGACCGTTTCCGATCAGGAAACCGGAGACTGGATCACGGAGCGTGTGGACTTGCGCTTGAGCCGCTTGGAGGGGCAATGGGGTTTCGCAGCGATCCCCGTAGCCCTGGGAGAATGATCATGCAATTCGATGAACTCCTGCGTAGAACCTATATGGCCTATGCCGTTCCCACGTACGCCATCCTTGCCCTCCTCTGTGCAGGTTGTGGCCAGGCTCCAGAAGACACAACTTCACAGATTGCCTTCCTGCAGGATTTGGAAAGGCGCACCTCCGAGATCATGGCCCAGCACCGTGCGACCGCAGAGGGATTGCAGCCAGGCCCGGACCCTTTTATGCCAGGCCCTGAGTTGTTGGAGCAAAACCAACGCACTCTGGCCGCGTTGGAAAAGGTGTGGCGTCCTCACCTCGATGGCGCGCTTGAAGACTCGCGCACCTTCCGTTGGATGGTCTCGTGGGCACCTCTTCCTGAGGACCAGGCCTGGGAAATCACCTCGAACTCGGTCAGGAATTCTCCGTATCCGGTCGTGGCCCGTTTGCTCTGGAAGGGGGAACAGGAGACCTTGGAAGTCGGCTTCCAATTGAAAAAGTTTGAGGATACATGGCGCGTGGTGGGCTTTCGAACTTCACCCAATCTGGAAATCAGGCGCAAAGGAAGCGCCGAAGATTTCGCCCGTGACTACACCCACTCCATGGTGCTCGCCAGTCGTGCCGACCCCTGGTTCCTGTACTCCCTGAACGAGCATCGTGAAGCGGGCTGGACGGACACACGCGAACGCACGCGAGCGCTTTTGGTGGACGATGGGGGCGACGAGGCCTCCCGTGAGCAAGCCCTGGAGGGCTGGCAGCAGGACCCCGGATGGTCCACCTTCGGACTCACACCCTGGGAACCACCCACCCCGTTGAGAGTTCAATCCTGGCTTGCCACAAACACGGTTAATCCTGTTCACACCAAGGTGCGGGTGCGCTTTGCGCCCGGTGGCGACGCCTACCCGCCGTGGGAAACCATGTGGCCGTTGCGTCTCGACCTGGTCCAGCAAGACGGCCTCTGGTGCCTTGCTTCACTCCCGGCCTGGCCGCCGCCCGAAACCGTCATCGAATTGCACCGCGACGCCGCAAGCGGGCAATGGAACTACGCCGAGCCCGAACCGGTCAAATGAAATGCGCCCAGCTTTGAGTTCAAGTTGCTATCTCCGGTCAGGGATGATTGCACTCGTCCTCCTCCTGGCTTCAGCCTGCAGCGGGGTTTCCGAACAAACTCGCTCGCAGATCCAGTTCATGCAGGAATTGCAGAAGCAGACGCAGGCGATCCTGTCTGAGTACAGAACTCTGGAAAGGGAGGCGGATCCCGAGAAGGATCTCTTCATTCCTTGGAATCGAGATGAAGAGCTCTGGGCGCAGGTCAAGCGTCGCATGGAGGAGCTCTGGTCGCCCTGCGTTCAGGATCCCCTCGAAAACTCCCGGGCCTTCCGTTGGATGTTCTTTTGGAACTACGTCGTGCCCGAACATGCCTGGGAATTTTCTCCAGCCGAATCCCAGCATGATTCCTGGCAGATTCTTGCGCGGCTGGATTTGTGGAAGGGCGACGACGTTCTGGAGGTCGGTATCCGCCTCGAGGCCTCAGGTCCAAGTTGGCGGATCCTCGATGTGCAGACCGCGCCCGGAATGCAGCTCCGCCGCGACCAAGGTGCCGAGCCATTCGCCCGCGACTACGTCCACCACGTGATGACCAGCCTGAGAAGCGTTCCGGAGTATTCGTTGCTCTTCGATTCCTCCGGGGAGGAAGGGTTGCGGGACGTGCGCCAGCGAACCCGATCCCTTCTGACGCCGCTGGGGATTGCCCGTGCCGAAGCGGCCTACGAGAGGCTGGAGGATTGGGACCCGTATTGGGGCGAGTTCATCTACCTTCCGTGGCTTCCACCGCCGGACCTTCAGGTTGAGGTCCGATCGGAAATGGGTGAGCAAAACCAGCGGCATACCATCGTCAGGGTCCGTCTTTCTCCGAGGGATGGTGGTCCAGCACCCTTTGGCGATCGCCGGCCCCGGCCGATCACCCTCGATCTGGTCCAGCAGGATGGCCTCTGGTACCTCGCTGCGCTGCCCCGTTGGCACACCCTCGAAAAGGTCTTCGAATTTCACCGCGATGCCCAGAATGGAAACTGGAATTACCAGAACATTGGCGCCCATCATTAGAACGCCTTCGAAGTCGCCAGTGCGCATTCTCTATGGATGGGCTGGCGCTGCTCTATTGCTTGTCCCGGAGATTGCATGTGGCCGCACACCTGAAACGACTCCCAAGGAACTTCATTTCCTTGAGGTGGTGCAGGAAGGAATGATGAACGCTAATGAAGAGTTCAAGAGCCTGAACGGTGGGCAAAATGAGCTCATCGAAAGGGCTTTTTCTTACGAAATGGACCGCCTCTGGTTTGGCAATCCAATGGAAGTAGAGCAGCGAGATCTCACTTTCCAGGAAAGCCTATGGGATACACCAGAATCCATTGCGTTGCGGGCTGGGCAGTATTGGCTCCTTGCATGGGTGGTCGAGGAGAGTCCACTGGAATTTCAGCCGGCACCAACAACGCTTGCGCCCTACCAAGTCTTGGCCAAATTCAGATCGGAATCGGCACCTCTAGAGCTTGCTCTCCGCTTGCATCCACGAGAGGATCGATGGGACCTCCTCCAGATCAGCCAAACACCACCGACCACGATTTCAAAAACCGCAAGCGCGCAGTCCTTTGTGGGTACCTATTTCGAAGCGGTCGAGAAAATGTGCGCCGCGCAGCACCCGAGTTCCATGGATTTCGATCAGGAGTTCGGCTACCTGATTGCCCGGAGCATTGGCCAGCTGACCCGCGATCATATGCTCCCCGCAGAATTGACAGACTCCCACGACCTGTCATCAGAGGAATGGGCCCTCGGCCGATCTCTCTTCAACGCTTTTCAAGGCGGCCGCTATATGGATTCCGATCCAGTAGTTTCCCTTGCTGTCGCCCCAACTGGGTTCGAGCTTGATGACTCCCATGTGACCATGCAGGCACTGGTCGACGATGGTCCTCGAAGCCATTTCTCTGAAGAGTCACTCTTCCAAATCCAATTGCGACGGATCGATAACCGCTGGTTCTTTGCCTCTACTCCGATCCAGATAGATTGATTGGTGCAGCTCTCGTTTTCTCTCCTGGATTACGGTCGGTGGCACCGATCGGATCCAGTGCCTGAGCGGGGCGCGCGGCTCTGCCGCCACATTCGGCCTGCCGCCTGAGGCGGCAGGTCCGTGCGCCCCGCTCCGACCGAATATCAACAACAGAACGCAAGCAAAAATAATCAGCAGAGCCAAAGATCCCAACCTACTCGGAGGCCGCGCCTACCTCACCTTGCGCTGCGCTCAGACGGCGCAGATGTGGGCGCGCGCGCAGGGCCAGCCACAGGGTCTGGCAGACGCCGCCGAGGACGAAGACGGCGATGGCGAAGTAGAGGCCGGGCCAGGGGCTCCAGTAGGCACCGGCGCTGAGGCCGAGGACGGTGATGAGAACGTAGATCGCAACCGCTTCGGTGATGGCGCGGGTCTGGCGAACGTGGACCAGGACTCCGGAGTACCAGCTCTGCAGCGCCTGGTAGGTCGGCATCAGGATGGCGAGCAGGATGCCCAGGGAACACATCGTGCGTAGTTCGTCCTCCAGTCCCGAGATCGTGCCGAACCAGAAATCGGACAGCGGGGTGGCGGCGAGCAGCAACAACACCGCCGAGGAGATCGTGCCGAGCAGCCAGGTGAAGCGGCGCAGCGCGGGAATGGAACCCGGCTCGCGCAGCAGCGCGACGACGACCTCGTTCAGGGCGAAACCCGGACTGCGCACCAGGAAGACCAGACCGTGCACCACCGGCCACGCCGCCAGCGAGGCGATCGCTTCGGGCATGCGGCTCATCGCCGCCGAACCGGTCGGTTGAATGATCAGGGTGAGCAGCGGGGTCAGAGCCAGCGGGGTGTAGAAACGTACGAAGTACGCGCGTGTCAGCGGCGGGCCGGTCGGCTGCGTGCAGGCGAGCCGATCCTGCACCAGAGGCCGCACCGCCCAGCCGATGAACGCAGCTTCGACCAGCACCGCCACCGAGACCGCGGTCGCGCCCACCGCCACGCCGGGGAACGGGGCTCCCCCGAAATGCACCCACGCACTGCCTCCGGCGAGCACGCCGACCAGGGCGATCAGTCGGATCACGGTGCCGATGCCGACCAGCCGCGAGCGGTCGAAACGGATCAGCACGCCCTGGTGGAAACGGCGGTAGGCGATCGCCGCGGTCCACGGGGTCAGCAATTGCAGGCCCAGGCGTCCGGGTTCGACGATTTCCTCGGGCACCCGCAACAGGCTGCGCGCGATCCACTCGTACAAGGGCGTGAAGGCGATGGCGACGTGCAGCAGCGTCAGCGCCGCGGCGGACACGTACATGAAACGCCGCACCTTGCGAAAGGAATCGCCGTCGCCGCACAGAGCGGTCGACGCCGCCAGCAATTGGATGATCGGCCCTTCGACCACCAGCGCGATGGCGAAGGCGACGCTGCCGTAGGCGGCTAGCTGGATCTCGGGATCCGCCAGCCGCGCGATGAAGATCGTGAACAGCGGCAGCTCCGTGCCCATCAGCAGCCAGCTCGCTGCCAACGGCGCCCACAAACGATAGACCCGGCTCAGCTTCACGTCAGGAACAGCAGCACGTAGACCACCGCGAGCACGATCTGCATCAGCGCGAAGGGCAGGGCCAGGCGCACGAAGGCGGTGAATCCAAGCGGGATGTCGTACTTGTGGATCAAGGTCACCGCGACCAAGGTCGACGCCGATCCGATCGGGGTCAGGTTGCCGCCGAGGTTGGCGCCGAACACCACCGACCACCAGAACGGCGAGGTCGGATCGCCGCCGATGTCGGGTTGCGCGGCGAGAATCTTGGACAGCATCGCCGCCAGAGGAATGTTGTCGGTGACCGAACTCGCCGCCGCGCCGGTAGCCAGGATCAGGCCGCTGCCCACCGTTTCTCCCAGGCCAAGGATGGTCGCCAGTCCTTGCCCGATCCAGTCGAGCACGTGGGCGTGCTCCATCACGTTGATGGTGATGAACAGCGCGGCGAAGAAACCGAGCAGATCCCAGTCGATCGCCTGATAGAAACGTTCGGCCACCGCCTTGAACTTGATCAGCATCATGGTGGCGAAGGCCAGCGCCACCCAGCCCATGCCGAGTTCGCGCACGTAGGGCAGCACCGAGGCGGTGGCGATGACGGTGATGAACAGCAGCAGGGCAATCGCGCCGAAGATGAAGAAGCCGCGGCTTTCGATGCCATCGTTTTCGTCGAAGCCCTGAACCTTTTTCAACGCGGCGGCGCGTTCTTCGGGGGCCAGCGTGGGCACCTGAAAACGCCTCCCGCCCAGCCACAGCGTGGCGGCGGTGGCCACCGCCACGTAAGGGCTGGCGACCAGGAAGAACTTGGCGAAGCCGATGCCGGCGGCGGTGCCGACGAGGATGTTGGGTACCGAGGAGATCAGCGTCAGCAGGCCGCCGACGTTGGTCAGCATGCCCTCGATGAACAGGAAGCCGAGCAAAAGCTCCGGTCGCTCCAGCCGCTTCAGCGACACCCCGGTCAGGGAACCGATGATGATCATCGCGGTGACGTTGTTGAGCACCGCCGAGAACACCACCGTCATCAGCCCGTAATACAGCAGCAGCCGGCGCGGGTCGCCCTTGGAAGCCTTGGTCAAGCGCAGCGCGATCCAGGTGAACAGGCCCGAGCGCGAGGTCACGTCGACGAAGAGGCTCGAGCCGAGGATGATCGCGATGACGTTCCAGTCGATCGCCGGGATGTAGATCGGCAGATCGACCGCGTGTCCGCCGACCATGACCGGGCCGTGCGGCAGGATGTGGAAGACCTCGCCCAGGAACAGGCTGAGGATCGCGAACACCCCGGCGATCACCGACTTGCGCGCGTGCAGTTTCTCTTCCAGCGCGAGGCAGACGATCAGCGCCACCAGCAGGCCGGCGAAGAACAGGGTGGTGGGGGTCGGCAAGATCAGATCAGGAGCAGCGGAACGTGGCGGAATTCCACCGCGATCGGGTAGGCCAGGCCGTGCATGGCGAGCTGATCCTCGTCCTTGGTGTGCAGCACCAGCAGATCGATTTCATGTTCCTCGACCAGCGCCAGGTAGTCACGCAGACGGTGCCCGCGGGTGATCAACTCGTGCACTTCATAGGCCTCACCCGCTGCGGCCAGCACCTCGCGGCACGAAGCCGCGTAGTCGGCCGGTTCCTTCAACAGCTGCTCGGCGATCTCTTCCTCGGCGACCTCGGTGTCGATCGCCGGAATGCGTGCGATGACCTCGAGCAGATGACGGAACTCGGCGTCGTCTTCCACGTGGGTCAGCCACAATTTGCCACCGGCCTGGGTCAAGGAGGCGGCGACGTTGACCAGCTGATCGTCCCCGGTCAAATGCCCGCTGACCGCCATCACCGCGTCGGTGTTCTCCAGGCTGTGGGCGGCGGCGCGCTCGGCGGCAGGGTGGGGCAGCACCAGCACCGGCACCGCGGTGGCCTGGGTCAAAAGGTCAAGGTGCTCACCGAGGCTGTAGGGCCAGCGCCACGCCTCGCTGTTCAGATTGCGGTAGCTGACGATCAGATCGGGCTCTTCCGCAGCCACCAAATCGAGCAGGCCGTCGATCGTCGGCAGGCCGCTCGCGGCCACCACACGCCACTGCATATCCGCGGCAATCACCGCGAGAAAGCCCTTGACCCGTTCGAGATAGGTCTTTGCGGCATCCTCATCCAGGTCGCACACCAACAGCCCCTTGCGCCACGCCGGCGGCTGCCGCTGGAACACCATCTTGTCGGCGGAGCGGAAAACGCTTTCGAACTGGTCGATCTTGGTCACGGTGGTCTTATTCGCCTTTTGCGCATACTCTAGCTCGGTGTCCCAAAAGGCACGGGAAACCTCCCGCTGCCGGGTCCGCTAAGAAATGCTGACTGCCACTCTCATTCTTCTCGCCCTGCCCCAGGACGCCGTCGACGGCGCCAAGGTCAAGCAGGAACCCGCCCCCAAGACCGCGTGGGAACTGCTGGTGACCAAATACGACGCCGACCACGACGGCAAGATCACCCGCGCCGAATACTCCAAGGAAGACAAGTACTTCCTGCGCCTCGACCGCGACGAAGACGGCGTCCTGACCGAAGCCGACGCCAAGCTGCTGGGTGGCCGCCCGAAACGCTCCGGCCAACGCGGCAAGCCGGCGCCGAAGCCCAAGGTTGAAGCCGCCAAGATCGTCGTCGCCAAGGCCGGTGAAGTCGCCCCCGACTTTGAACTGGTGGCTCTGCAACCGGCCAAGAAAGCAGGAACCTCGAAGTATTCCGGTGGCACCAAGAAGGCCGCTCCCGGCAAGGCGGTCAGCAAGATCAAGCCGAAGAAGGTCAAGCTGTCCTCCTTCACCGGCAAGAAACCGGTGGCGCTGATCTTCGGCTCCTATACGTGACCGCCCTTCCGCAACTCAGCCGGTCGGCTGAACAAGTTGTACGAAGCTTACGGCAAGGACGTGCAGTTCTTCATCGTCTACATCGCCGAGGCTCACGCGCTCGACAGCGCCTGGCCGATCCTGCGCGGCGGTCCGCTGCTGGAAGAACCCGCCACGCTCGAAGAACGCATCAGCCACGCGGGCAAGTGCGTCGAAGGCCTGGGCATCGCGCGCATTCCGGCGCTGGTCGACGGCATCGATGACAAGGTCATGAAGACCTACGAAGCCTGGCCCGACCGCCTCTACCTGGTCGGCAAGGACGGCAAGATCTCCTACAAGGGGGGCAAGGGGCCGTTCAACTTCTCGCCCGACGAACTCGATGCGGAGATCCGCAAGGAGCTCGGCCTGCCGGCGTCGATCGATACCTGATCAGGGATCGATGAGCACACCCATCGCCGCACTCGACTCGGTCGCGTTGCCGTTGGCGTTGGTGGTGATGCCGCACAGGTAGTAAACCCGCCCGATGGCCGCCGGGTTGATCGGTCCTTGATCGATCAGCCCGGTGGCGTTGCCGTTGGCATCCAGCACTCCGGACAGCCCGGAGTGGTTGGTGAACATGCTGTAGTTGCGCGCCACGGTCAGATTGAAGATGTTGCCGGGGCTCATCGGAATGACCTGTCCGGTCACCGGGTCCCACTGAGGACCGGTGCCCTGCGACATCAGCAACTGGTAGTTGCTGCCCGCCAAGGCGTCCTGGAACTCGAAACTGAGGTTGATCTGGCCGCCGGTCGCCGAGGACAGCACCTGGTTGTCGAGGTACAGGAAGGGGTCGTACTCCCAGTGCATGTTGATGCCGGTGCGGTCGGTGCCGATGCCGCCCGAACGGTACCACGGGCCGGAAACGTAGATCTCGCCGAGGCCGTCGTTGTCCATGTCGCCGATGGTGACGATGTCGCGACCGAGGTCGACGCGGCCGTTGTCGCCCTCGCGCGTGAACAGGATCGAACCGTCGGCGCTGTAGACGTAGAACTTGCCAGGGTGGCGAGTTTCCGGAGTTCCTTGGTTGTCGAACTTGGGCGCGCCGATGATCAGGTCAGGGCGTTGGTCGCCGTCCATGTCAATGTTGCCTGCAACGGCGATGCCGAACTGGTCAAACTCCGCTTCGCCGACATACTTGCGCATCAGGTTTCCGGTGGCACCAGAATACAAGTAGGCGGCGCCGACGTCCTGACCGATAATGGCGTCGTCATAAAAGGGTGCTCCGACGACAAAATCTGGAATCCCATCATTATCGACGTCGCCGGCTGCGCCCACGGCCTGGCCGAACTTGTTGTCTGGGCCCTCACCGGTGACGACGTGGATCACACTCAGATCGGCACCGGAGAACACCGAAGCGGCGCCGGTGAAGGGATTACCGGCCACCTCGGTGTTGCGCCCGCCGGCTACCAGGTCCGGGATCAGGTCGCCGTCGATATCGCCGATCACCGCGATCGCCCCGCCGAGACGGGTTTCGGGATTGAGCCCGAGGACGCGGGTGATCTCTTGGCCGTTTTTGCCCGACAGGATGATGACCGCACCGACGTTCAAGTCGGCGCCGTTGTCGTACTCATCGGCGCCCACCGCGATGTCCTGGAAGCCATCGTTGTCAATGTCATGGATCAGGCACACCGCGCTGCCGAAGTGCCCGTGGGCCTGGTCGCCAACGATCTCGCGAAAGTTGTTGCCGGCGACAGCACCATCGTGAATGATGATCTTGCCGGCGTTAGAAAGGCCGTTGGGGTCGGCAAGCGGGGCGGTGGCGGCGAATTCGAACACCCCATCGCCGTCGTAATCGTCGAGACGGGCGACGTCCCATCCGTAGCGGTCACCGGGAACGGTGTTGCGCAGGAAATGGATGCGGTGACCATCTGCACCCGAATGCACGTAGACCGAACCGGTCTTGTTCTGGAAGGCATAGGCCCCCGAGACCAGGTCACGGACGCCATCGCCGTCGACGTCGCCGAGGTCGTCCATCGAGAAGCCGTATTCTGAGAAGCCGCGATCGCTAAAAATGTTGATCTTGTTGTTCCATATCCCGCCCACGGTCTGGGCGGGTGCGGCAGCGGCAGCGGAAACGGCGAACAGGGTGGCCAGGGTGGCGGCCAGGAGCGGTTGCAGTGGATTCATGACAGGAGCGCGGAGGAGGCCAAGACGAGCGAAGCTGAGCCAAGACAAGCGGAACGGAGGCCTGAAAGGCCCTCGCTAGGACGCAGCTACCTATCGTCAGGTTCCCAGGATCAGGTGAAATCTCGCCTAAAGGCGACGCACCCAGATGTTCCGGTAGCGGACCGGGTTGCCGTGGTCCTGCAGCTTGATCGGCAATTCCGCAGCGTGGGCCTGGTATTTGCCCACCGAGCGGTGTCCGGTGCCTCCAATCAAGGCCTGGTGGTTGTGAACCATCAAGCCGTTGTGGAAGACCGTGAGGAATGCCGGTGATGACAAGATTCCATCCTTGTTAAACACCGGCGCAGTGAACAGGATATCGTAACTCTGCCACTGTCCTTCTGGGCGGCATGCGTTGACCGCCGGCGGGAACTGCCCGTAGATCGAGGCGGCCTGTCCGTCGGCATAGCTGCGGTTGGCGTAGCTGTTCAGGACCTGGACCTCGTAGCGGCCCATCAAAAAGACCCCGCTATTGCCCTTGCCCTGGGAAGTGCGTTTGGGCTCGACCGGCGTGCACCACTCGAGGTGCAGCTGGACATCGCCGAAGGCCTGGTTGGTTACCAGATCGCCGCTGCCGTTGACCGTCATGGCGTCGCCGGCGATTTCCCATTGGCCGCCCTGCCAGGAATCGAGCCCGCTGCCGTCGAAAAGCACCAGGGCGTCGGAAGGCGGGCTTCCGGGGCGGTCCTGGGTACTCTGGCCCGGAGGGGTCACGTGCGCCGGCACCGGGCGGTTCTTGTCATGTACCCGCCACGGCTGGTCCGGCAGCATCGGTGTGTCGGTGTAGCCAACGCCCTCTTGCTGGGGGGCCGGTTCTTGCCACAGCCCCGCGGCCGCCAGGGCCGTCGAGGCCATCAGGAAAAGGGAGATCGAGGCGGTACGAAGCAGCATGCTCCCTTTATAGCGGGGCCTGCAAAAGGCCGTCTCGGCGCAGTTCTCCGACCACCATCAGGCCTGCTTTGACCCTCGAGGCGAGTTTCTGGGCCGGATCGTGCATGGCGGTGGGCGCCCACAAGTCCTGGCCCACCTGCCACAGGTCGGGGGCGCCGAAATCGGCCAGGCGCGTCTCGAGGCTCGGGCGCAGGCGGCCACCCAGGGAAGAGGAGGACAGGTTGTGGCAGGCGCGGCACGAACGCTTGTCCATTTCACTGCCGGCCAGGCGACGCACTTCGGCCGCGTTGCCGTCGCTGGAGGCTTGGATTGCTTCGGCCAACAGCTCGCGGGCTTCGGCGGCGATGTCCTGGTAGGCGAGTGCCGGGTCCGGCCCGACCAGGGGGGCAAGGCTGGCGCCCAGTCCGGCCAGCTCCTGCCACCTCTGGTTCCAGTCGCGCAGCAGCCCGGGGGAGGGCAGCTCGCCGCGCCCGGTGGCCTGCAGGACGCGGGTCAGGGTGGCGCCGTTGCTGGCCATCAGCCGCTTCTGCTCGTAAAGGGCCAGTGCCAGACCCTGTTCCGGGGTGTTCTGCTGCTGCAGTTCGTGCCAATGGCGGTAGGCAGCCACCGAGGTCAGGAAGGCGCTCGGCGGCCCAGCCTGGCGCCCCTCGAACTGGGACAGGAAGGCCGCCCAGGCATGATCGCGGTCCTGGTCGAAGGCGGCGTGGCCGCTGCTGCCGAGGCGGACCAGGCGGCCGTCGCCGTCAAAGGCCAGGTAGAGAGCCGCACCCGGCCACGGCTTGGACAGGGGCATCTTCAACAGGGTGGCGCGGATCAGTTCGCCGCTCGACCCGCGCAGGGTGGCGGCGTGGAATTCCAGGTTCCACAGGTCGCTCTGCCGCAGCCCGCTGTGGCCGGCGATGTTGCGCCGCGCGAGGGTCCCGATTTGAAGGGTTTGGGGCTCGAGCTCGGCCACCGCGAGGCCCAGGGCCACCTGGATAGAGCCCTTTTCGGCCTCGAGGATTTCGCCCTCGGTGGGACCTGAGGAGCAGTTTGCCAGGGTCAGGAGGGCCAGGAGAGCGAGAGCAGGGCGGGCCGGAGTCATCCTCCCTGCTACGCGGAGGTGGTGGGGATGGGAGTCGATTTGGCCTTGGTGACGGGGAAGGGAAGGGGTCACCAGGGCGGTTCTGGAGCGTCTGCTGAGGGTGGCCGCCCATGAGGGGGATTCGGCTCTAGTCACGCTGAGACTTCCAGGGGACTCCCCTGGTTCACCATGGTTCATCACCGCTTTTTTCGTTCCGTCTGCCTGCTGCTGGCCATCGCCGCCGGTGCCGCGCCTGGGGTCGCTCAATATGACCTCGGGCCACTCAAGCTGCCCACCCAGTTCGCCCAGCTGCCCTATAGCAACGATTTCGAAGCGTCGGCGGGCACCGTGCCGCCCACCATGGCCCTGACGCGCTTCAACGCCATCACCCTGAAATTCGATGCCGAGGCATGGTGCAACATCGGCCAGCTCGGCAGCTGCATGACCCCCTTCGATGGGGCCTACTGCCTGGAAATGGGGCTACGGCCGAGTTCGACCAACTACCACGACGTGCGCAACGCCATGGTCCTGGGGCTCGATGGCAGCGGTTATTCCGGTTCCCAGACCTTGTCCTATCTGGTGACCGATTACGGCGACGAATGGGATCTGGTCGACGGCGTGTGGCTGTCCAACGACGGCAGCCTGTGGTATTCCATCGCCGATTGGTCGCTCGCCACCAGCACCTGGGAAGAGGGGCAGCCGGCCGGTCTGGCCTCCACGCCGGTTGACGTGAGCGGCAAGTTCTACCTGGCCTTCGTGCAGGAAGACAATTTCCCCTTCCACGACCTCGACGGCATCGGCATCGACAAGATCAACATTCCGGCCAAGGTGTCGGGCAAGAGCCTGGGTCCGCTCAATCTGCCCACCACCTTCACCCCACTACCCTACGACGAGGGCTTCGAAGTCGCCGGCGGCGTGGTGCCCGATTACATGGCGGTCAGCGCGCTCGACACCTACACACTGCAGCCCGACACCAACGCGTGGTGCAACATCGGGCAGCGCGCGGCTTGTCTCGATCCGTTCAAGGGGGCCTACTGCCTCGAGATGGGCGCCGATCCGAGTGGCACATCCAATAACTTCGTGCGCAATGCCCTGGTCATCGGCCTCGATGGCAGCAATTATGGCGGCCAGCTCGATATGTCCTATTTCGCCGCGAACTACGGCGAAGAAATGGACGCCGTCGACGGCGTCTGGTTCTCCCAGGACGGCAGCGGCTGGTTCCCGCTGCGCGATTGGAGCGGCATGGTCGAACGCGTCTGGACCGATTCGAAACCCATCGACCTGAGCGGCGTGCCGATCGATCTGCACACCCGCTTCTACCTCGCCTTCGTCGAAGAGGACAACAGCCCCTTTTATGGCTACGACGGGCTCGCCATCGACGAGATCCACATCCCGGCCAAGTGGGTGGGGGTCGAACTCGGCCCACTGCAGGTGCCCTACGGTTACACGGTGCCGCCCTGGGTCGAGACCTTCGAGCTGGCCGCCGGCGAGGTGCCCGGCTACCTGGCGTGCACGCAGCTCGACGCCTTCGACCAGCCCGACCCCAGCGCCTGGTGCAACCTCGGCCAGCTGTCCTCGTGCAGCAATCCGCACAGCGGACTCTACGCCCTGGAAATGGGCCTGGCCCCTGGGGCAACCGCGCACATTGCGCGCAACGCGATGGTCATGGGGGTGGATCCCAGCTTCACCACCGAGCCGATGACCTTGTCCTTCATGCTCTACAACGCTGGCGACGAGTACGACCCCGTCGATGGAGTCTGGATCTCCAGCAACATGAACGACTGGTTCATGGTCCAGGACTTCGTCGGCTTCAGCTACAACTCCTGGCAATACTCGGGCACGGTCGATCTGTCGATCACTCCGGTCGACGTGAACCAGCGCTTCTTCCTGGCCTTCGTGCAGCAGGACAACCTCGCCTATCTGGCTTCGGATGGCATCGGCATCGACCGCATTGCAATCCCGGCGTTGCCCGCGCCGCCGGTGCTCTCGGTGAGCAACCTCAACGCCGGCTCCACCAGCAGCCTGACCGTGACTCAGGCTCCTTCTGACTCGCACTGCATCTTCCTGGCATCCACCATCGGGGCCGGCACCAATTATGCCCAGGAAACCGAACTAGGATTGATGCCTCCGGTGGTCCAACTCGGCGTCGAGCCGACCACTTCGGCCGGGGGGGCCCAATTGTCCTCCAAGGTGCCCAACGGCCTGGTCGGCCAGACCATCTGGTTCCAGGCAGTGGGGGTGAGCCAGGGCCTGGGGGTGGTCTCCAACGTGGTCAGCAAACGGGTCAACTGATCCAGCCTGCTGGCTCGCGTCGGCGCCACACACCTGCCTACTTCGGTTGCAGAAAGGCCGGGTAGTCGAGCGGGTAGCGCTCGACCTCGAATAGGGTGGCGATCAACTCGCCGTTCTCACCGGCGGTGTGCGGGCTGTCGAACTGCCACACGCGTCGGCCCTGCGGCGTGACCTCGAAGGCGCGGCCGCTATCCGATTCGGTGATCAGCGTGTTGCCATTGGGCAGGCGCCTGCTTGAGCCACAGGTCTCGGAATAGAACCCATTTTCCGCAGTTCCCTGATAATCCCACACCGTGCGTCCGGCAGCGAAGTCGAACTCGAGCACGCGCGACTTGTCCCTGGCGAAAGGGTCGCTGCCAAAGTTATCGAACACCAGCATGTTGCCGTTGTCGAGCAGGGTCGGCTGGTGCTGACCATCCCATAGGCCGGTCATGGCCCACACCACCTTTTCCTCATCCATGTCGACGAGGGCCACGACGTCCATTTCGCGCAGCGAGATCAGCACCCGGCCTGGGATCCAATCCTCGGGGGTGCCGTCGACGCGAGCACGCAGAACTTCAATGGTGTTGGTGTGCAGGATGTCGCCAAAGGCGGGCATCTGCTGCATCAGCGGGGCGTATTCCGAGGCCATCAAGGCGTGCAGAATCGAAACCCTCTGTTGGATTTCGCCCTCAGGGTCCAGGACGACGATGAAATCCTCGATGACGGTTTCCTTGGTGTTGATCTGGGCGACGACGTTGGCCTCGGAACCGATCGCGTAGATGGTGCCGTCTTCGAGCACGTCGAGGTCATGGTGGTAGCCGCCGAAGCGCTGCCACAACAGATTCGAGTCGCGGTCGAAGCGGGCCAGGTAGGAATGCCCGCCGTAGACGGTGAGCAGGCCTCCGTCGCGGTAAAGGTGGGCGCGGCGGAAACGTGGGCGCAGCCGCTCGTTTGCCTCAGGGGGCAATTCCGCCCCGAGGTCATAGCTCCAACGGTGCAGGACCTCGCCCTGCATGTCCATGAGCACGGCCTCTTCGCCGTGCCCGCTGACGTAGAGGTTGACTCCTGCCCAGGCGCCGTCTTCCGCTACGGTGACGCCGACCGCGGCGCGCCGTTCTTCGCTGCCTTCCTGGTAGCCGAGATCCTCAAGGCGGGACACCGCGCCCCCGGTCTGGCCGCCGCCGCTGCGTGGCAGAAAGCGCCCCTTGGTGTTGCGGATCTGCTGGCTGGCCAGGCCGGGAACCCTGCCATCGAAGGGGAAACGATGCTTGCGGTAGGCCCAGGCTCCGTAAAGGGTGGAGCCGCAGACGACGCCGAGCAGGAAGAGCAGGAATAGCGATCGGCGCAGCATGGACGAGCGCATTCTAGCCGACCAAGGTGGCCGGCCCTAGTTGCGGCCGGCGCTCAAATGACCTCGCTGCGGTGATCCCGTTCACCCTCGCGGCGGCCGCCAGCCTTCGGCCGCGGCCGCTGCTCGCGGTCCGGCCGCGCGTGCGGGGCGCGATCCGACTGCGGACGCCGGCGCCGGTCCATTTGCGGGCGCTGGCTCCGGTCCATCTGTGGACGTGGGCGTTGCAGCTTCAGTTGTCCACCTTGTTGGCGCTGACGCAGTTGCTGGAAACGCTGGGCGCCCTGGCCACGCTGACGCAGTTGCTGGAAACGCTGGGCGCCCTGGCCGCGCTGACGCAGTTGCTGGAAGCGCTGGCCGCCTTGCCCGCGCTGACGCAGTTGCTGGAAGCGCTGGCCGCCTTGGCCGCGCTGGCGCAGTTGCTGGAAGCGCTGGGCGCCCTGTCCGCGTTGACGTAGTTGCTGGAAGCGCTGGGCGCCTTGCCCACGTTGACGCAGCAGTTGCCCGCGGCCTTGCGGACCACGACGGAAGCGTTGGGGCATGCCCTGAGCACCCCCTTGACGCAGCCGCTGGTTCAGATTGCGCCGCTCCAGCAGGCCGGGCCGGCCATCATCCTGGCGGTCGAGACGTTGGTTCTGGAATGGGCCAGGCCGGTCGGCACCGCCCTGTTCTTGTTGGGCGGAAGACAAGTTGGCCATACCCAGGGTCGTGGCCAGGAGGATCAATGTGATTCGGAGCATTTTCATTTGGATTCACCAGGGACGTCCTTCCAACCCCGGGCCTCAGGCGTGGTTCCGAGCCGGCCTACGTGACCCGGCGAGAAGGACGAGCAGGCATCAGTGAGCTCGCAGGGCTGGCTACACTTGGTCGATGCTTGCCCTTGCGCTTCCGTGGATCCTCGCCTGGCCGCTGGCCGCGCAGGAAAACGCTGCCGCTGTTCCCGCTGAAGCGGAAGTGCTGGTCGCAGCCGCTTCGGATTGGCAGTACCTTGCCGATGGCAGCGATCCGGGTCCCGATTGGACCGCCCCCTGGTTCGACGCCAGCGCCTGGCCCACCGGGACCGGCCAGCTCGGTTATGGCAACGGCGATGAAACCACGGTCCTGCCCTTTGGTCCGGACTCGCAGCGCAAACCTGTGGTGGTCCGGTTCCGCCATTCCTTCGACCTCAAGGGCGCCCCAGGGGTGCGCCCGCTGCGTCTGCGCCTGATCCGCGATGACGGCGCCGCGGTCTTTCTCAACGGAGAGGAATTGCTGCGCGACAATCTTCCCCAGGGCGGATTGACCGCAAACCAGGCCGCGGTCACGGCGATCTGGGGGATCGATGAACAGGAGTGGCACGAGTACTGGTTCCCGGGTGATCTGCTCAGACCGGGTCACAACCTGCTTTGCGTTTCGGTCCATCAGGTCGGCCCAGCAAGCACCGACCTGAGCTTCGACCTGGAACTGATGAGTGCGGATCCGCCGCCGTTGTTGCGCGGCCCCTATCTTCAACTGGGAACTCCCGAATCAGTGGTGGTGCGCTGGCGTACTCCGTTGGCGACGCCCTCGGTGGTTCGTTTCGGGACCGACCCGGAGCGCCTGTCCCACCAGGCTGAAGACCCGGGCGCGGTCACCGAACACGCGCTGCAACTGAGCGACCTGCAGCCCGACACGACCTATTACTACTCGATCAGCGATGGACGCCGGGTGCTTGCCGGCGGCGACCCTCAGCACTTTTTTCGCACCCCCCCCCTGGTCGGATCACGGCAGCCCTTCCGCGCCTGGATCCTCGGTGACCCGGGCACCGGCAACGCCGTGCAAGCCGCGGTGCGCGACGCCTATGCAGGTTACTCCGCGGGCTTGCCGACCCATTTGTGGCTGCTGCTCGGCGACAACGCCTACATGTCAGGAACGGATCGCGAGTACCAGCGTGCGTTCTACGAGGTGTACCAGGACATGCTGCGGCGCAGCGTGGTGTGGTCGACGCGCGGCAATCACGAAGCCATCGCCGACGTCTACTACCGCATGTTCACTTTCCCCACCGCAGGCGAGGCGGGGGGGGTGGCGTCGGGAACCGAAGCCTATTACTCCTTCGACTGGGGCAACGTCCATTTTGTCTGTCTGGACTCCACCGGGACCAGCCTGGAATTGGATTCGCCGATGCTGTCCTGGCTGGCCGCGGATCTTGCCTCCACCGATCAAGATTTTCGCGTCGCCTTCTGGCATCATCCGCCCTACTCCAAGGGTTCGCATGACTCCGACAATCCGGCGGACAGCGCCGGGCGGTTGACCAAGATGCGCGAAAACGTTGTGCCGGTGCTCGAGGCGGGGGGGGTGGACCTGACCTTTACCGGGCACAGCCATTCCTATGAGCGTTCGTACCTGATCGGCGGGCACTTTGGATTGTCGAGCACCTTCAGCCCGGAAATGCTGCTCGATGGCGGCGATGGCAATCCCGCTGGCGACGGCGCCTATGCGGTTTCCTCCCGGCCTCACGACGGTGCTGTCTACTGCGTGGCCGGAAGTTCCGGACAGGCCTCCGGCGGCAGCCTCGACCACCCGGCGATGTTTCGCAGCCTGAATCGCGCCGGATCGGTGGTTCTTGACGTCCACGGTGCGCGGCTTGAGGTCAATTTCCTTGCTTCCGACGGCACGGTTCTGGATTATTTCGTTTTGGAGCTCGCTGCCACGCCGGAACCAATCCATGCAGCCGACGACTGAACCGACGACGCCCCCTACCGCGCGCCCCATGGGGCGCCTGATCCTGGTCAGCAACCGGCTTCCGGTGATTCTCGACCAGGGCGCCGATGGCCTGAGCGCGCGCGTCGCCGCCGGCGGCCTGGCCACCGGGCTCAGCGGACCTCACCAGCGCAGCGGCGGCCGCTGGATCGGCTGGCCTGGCGTGACCAGTCCCGACGGCACGCTGACCGCAGAAATGCACCAGGTTCTGGCCGCCAAGGCGATGGACGGGATCGGTCTTACCGCCGAGCAGCACGAGCGTTACTACACCCACATCAGCAATCGCTGTTTGTGGCCGCTGTTCCATTACTTCCCCGAACGCGTCCACTTCGATGCCGAGGACTGGAAAGCCTATCAAGAGGTCAACCACCGCTTCGCCGAAGTAGTGCTCGAGAAGGTGCAGCCGGATGACCTGGTTTTTGTGCAGGATTTCCATCTGACCTTGCTGCCCGGCCTGCTGCGGCTGGCGATGCCGCAGCTGCGCATCGGCTTCTTCCTGCACATCCCCTTTCCATCCTCCGAGATCTTCCGCATCTTCGCCGAGCGCGAGGCGGTACTTGACGGCATCCTTGGCGCCGACATGGTGGGCTTCCACACCTTGGCCTACGTGCGCCACTTCCGCAGCGCGGTGTCGCGCCTGCTCGGCGCGGAAACGCGCAGCACCGAAGTGCAATACCACGGGCGCCGCATCCGCCTGCTGGCGCAACCGCTCGGCATCGACCCTGAGGACTGGCAGGGCGACACCGGCGGTGCCGACGTCGAACAGCAGATGAAGGAGCTGCGCGCCGCCGCCGCCGGGCGCCGCATCATCCTCGGCGTCGAGCGGCTCGACTACACCAAAGGGGTGCCCGAGCGTCTGCGTGCGTTTGGCGAACTGCTGAGCCAAGAGCCTGGTCTGGTCGACGAGATCATGATGATCCAGATCGCGGTGCCCTCGCGCGTCGAAGCCGAGGAATACCGCGACCTCAAGAACGAAGTCGACCGCATCGCCGGCGACATCAACAGCAGGCACGGACGCCCTGGCCTGCAGGCTCTGCACTACCAGTACCGCGGCGTGCCGCCGCACGTGCTGCGCGCGCTCTACCGCATCGCCGACGTGTGCCTGGTCACCCCGTTGCGCGACGGGCTCAACCTGGTAGCCAAGGAATTCGTCGCCTCGCGCAGCGAAGACAGCGGCGTGCTGGTCCTGAGCGAGAACATCGGTGCTGCGTGGGAACTGGGCGAAGCTCTGCGCGTCAATCCCTACGACCCCGCTGCGATGGTGGCGTGCCTGCGCCAGGCACTGGCGATGCCGCTCGCCGAGCAGCGTGCGCGCATGCAACCGATGCGGATGCGGGTGGAACGCGCCACCGTGCACGTCTGGGCCGAGAATTGCATCGACGCCATCGCTTCCGCACAGCAAGGGTCCGCACCGCCGCTATTGGAACCGCAGGACAAGCTGAACCTTGACCAGGAGTGGCTCGCCGCAGAACGGCGCACCCTTTTCCTCGACTACGACGGCACCCTGCGTGAATTCACCGACCGTCCCGAGCAGGCTCGTCCCACCACCGAGGTGCTGGAGCTGTTGGGCGCCCTGAGCGAGGCGCCGGCGACCGCGGTGTGGGTGATCAGCGGCCGCCCGGCACCCTTGCTGCAGGAATGGCTGGGTGCGACCGGCGTGGGACTGATCGCCGAACACGGCGCCTTCCTGCGGCGGCCGGGCGACACCGAATTTTGCTCGCTGTTAGGACAGTTCCCGCTTGACTGGAAGCACGAAGTGCGCGCGCTGATGGAGGAATTCGCCGCTCGTGTACCCGGCAGCCGCATCGAGGAAAAACCCCTGGGCATTGCCTGGCACTATCGCGAAGCCAATGCGGAACTCGCCGTGTGGCAGGCGCGCGAACTCTACCAGCATCTTGAAGAAACCCTCACCGATCAGGGCCTGGAAGTGCAGCGGGGCAGCCGCGTGGTCGAGGTGCGGCCGGCAGCGGTTTCCAAGGGGCGGGCGGCGCTCGAAGTGCTGCAAATCGCCGCTCCCTTGAGCGGCATGATTGGCACGGGTACCGGCACTCCTTACGACGCGTCGCATCTGCTGCTGGCGCTCGGCGACGACCGCACCGACGAATCGATGTTCCGTTCCCTGCCTGCTAGTGCCTGGACCGTGCTGGTGGGCAGCCGCGGTTCCAGTGCGCGCTGGCGTCTGCCCGATCCTGCTGCCGCGCGCAGCCTGCTGGCATCCATGCCGGTCTCAAGCCCGACCGCGTGAAATCACGATAGGGTCAGTACCCACGATCGAGGCACATAACAGATGACGCTTGAACACGGCGTGATCGGAAACGGTCAGATTCTCGCCCTGGTTCGGCCCGACAGCGGGGTCGACTGGTTGTGCCTGCCGCGCTTTGACTCGCCTTCGGTTTTCGGCGGCCTGCTCGACCCGGATAAGGGGGGGGGCTGGTCCTTTGAACCAAGTGGTGGGCGGCAGCGCGGCCGTATGCGCTACGTGCGCAACACCAACGTCCTGGTCACGCGTTTCGAAGATTCCTCCGGAGCCTGGGACCTATTCGATTTCATGCCACGGATCCCCGATGGTCTGCGCCATCGGACGCCGCTGCGGATGGTGCGCCTGCTGCGCCCGGTGCGCGGGCGGCCCAAGGTGCGCATGCGCTTCGATCCGCGGCCCGACTACGCGCGCGAACAGGCGCGCCTGCTGCGCACTGAAAACGGAGTGGCGTTCACTGCCTGTGGCGATCCGGTGTCGCTGACCAGCAATCTGCCGCCCGACTACTTGTTATCCGGTGGTGAATTCGCGCTCGATCTACCGCGTTTTTTTGTACTCGATCACGGACTCCCCGGTGGGCAGATTCACATCGACGAGATCAAGCAGGAACTCGACCTGACCATCGCCGGCTGGCGCCAGTGGGCGCAGAACAGCTATCTGCCCGGCTTCGCCGACGCCCACGTGGTGCGGTCGGCGTTGTGTCTCAAACTGCACGCCTACGTCGGCACCGGCGCGATCATCGCCGCGAGCACCACCAGCATTCCGGAGGCCCTGGGTGAGCCGCGCACCTGGGACTACCGCTACTGCTGGCTGCGCGATTCTGTGTTCACCGTCGAGGCGCTGCGCCGTCTTTCGCACTTTCAAGA
>JAJFFB010000053.1 GCA_021776925.1 Planctomycetota bacterium
TTACGCGGTGTGGTATCCCTTCCTGTTGATCGGGCTGATCCTTGGGGTGCTCGGCTTCGTGCTCACCCCGATCACCCGCCAGCGCTACCAGCAGGCCGAGCAACGCCGCATCGAAGCCGAAGTCATGCGCCGCAGCTAGCCTGCGGGCCAGCCTGGACCCCAAGCCGCGCCGGCACCCGGGCCCCAAGCCGCCTAGGCTTGGACCCCTGGCGCAGGCCAAGGCATAGAATCCAGGGGTGATGCGTAGCCCCAGCCCACCCATCCTCTGTCTCGCCGCCCTGATTCTGATGGGTTGTGGCGGGGCGGCACAGGCGGAGCGCGCGCGTATGGAGGCCGAGCGGGCCCGCATGCAGGCCCTGGCCGCGGCCGAAGCTCAGGCCGAAGCAGATGCCGCCGCGCGGGCGGCGGCCGAGGCCGACCAGCAAGGAACCGAAAATGGTGCAAGTTCCAGCGATGCCGCAGCGCGATGGTTGCTGCCAGAGTTGGACGTCGCCGCCGCCCGCGTCAACCAGCTTCTCGACACCGGTCTCGCCGACCGGCGCGCGTGGACCAATCTGGTCGAATTGTGCACCGTGGCGCCCAAGCGGCTGGCCGGTTCGCCCGGCTTCGAACGCGCGGTCGAATGGGGCGAGGCGGCGATGCGCGACGCCGGCCTGGTCAACATCCGCCGCGAGCCGGTGATGGTGCCACGCTGGGTACGCGGCGAGGTCGAGACCTGCAGCGCGCGCAGCGTCGATGGCACTCCGATCGATTTGGCGGTGGTCGCGCTCGGCGGCAGCATCGGCACCGCGCCCGGCGGACTGAGCGCGGAAATCGTCGAGGTCGACGGTCTCGCCGGGGTCGAAGCCGCGGGCGAGCGGCTACGCGGCAAGATCGCCTACCTCAGCCAGCCGATGGATCCGACCGTGCGCACCTCGGGGGCCGCCTACGGCAAGGCGGTGCCGCAACGCATCCGCGGTGCGATCGAGGCGGCCAAGTTCGGCGCGGTGGGGGTGCTGGTGCGCTCGATGAGCACCGCTCGCGACGACCTGCCGCATACCGGCGCGATGCGCTACGCAGACGGCGTGACCAAGATCCCGGCGGCCGCCCTCGGGGTGCTGTCGGCAGAGCGCTTGAGCGCCGCAGTGGCCGCGGGTCCGGTGCGCGTAAACCTGGAACTGGACTGTGAAACGCTGCCCGACATCGAACAATGGAACGTGGTCGGCGAGCTTCCGGGCAGCGATCTGGTCGGCGAGATCATGGTTGTGGGCGGTCACCTCGACGCCTGGGGCACCGGCGTCGGCGCCCACGACGATGGTGCCGGGGTGGCGCAGTCGGTCGAGGCCGCGCGCTTGCTGAAGGCGATCGGCTTCCAACCGCGACGTACCATCCGCGTGGTCCTCTTCGCCAACGAGGAAAACGGCCTCGCCGGCGGTCGCGGCTACGCCGAGCGTCACGGCGCCGCCGAGAAACACGTGCTCGCCATGGAGACCGACAGCGGCGCCTTCGGCCCACGCGGCATCGGCGCGAGTTTCAGCGCGGCAGCCCTGGAGCGCTTCCGCCCCTACGGCCAACCGCTCGAGGTGATCGGAGCCGAGCGCCTGTACGCGCGCGGCGGCGGCGCCGACATCGGCCCGCTGGCCCAGCACGGCGCGCTGATGTCGAGCCTGCGCGTCAACGACGAGCGCTACTTCGACTACCACCACGCCGCCTCCGACACCCTTGACAACGTCAACCCGCGCGAAATCGAACTCGGCGCGGTGGTCATGGCCTACTGGCTGTCGCTGTTCGCGAACTGCAGCGAAGAGGCGTTGGGAATCGACTAGTCCATTAGTAGAAGGTCACGCCGAGTACGTTGCTATCGAAGACCTTTCCGTTTGAATCCACTGCGCCGACTTCGAAGTAGAGGGTCAATCCCATGGCTGCGGAGGGAACCGGGCCGGACACATACATGCCCTTGCCTTCGTTGTCATTGACATTGGAATCAACCACTGTATATGGGCTGCCGAGATCGAAGGAGTGTCCGCTGATGATGGACCCGTCCCAAGATCGGGAGTACGCGAGCCAGTAGGTCGAGTTCGGCGGAGCTGCAAACCAGGTGAGAGTCAACGGACTCAGGGTGGGCGATGCGAACGGACCCGTCAGCACAATCGTGTCTCCTCCAGCCCCATCCCAACGGTCACGCAAAAAGATGTCCTGGATCTGGTTCGTGTCCAACGGAATCATATTGTCTGCCCTGGACATGAATCCAAGGTGGTGTCCGCTCGAAGAAAGGGCGGGTGAGAAGGAGTCGTCATTGGCCTCCAAGCCGCCCATTCCGAGGTTCACCCGATCGAGTTTTACGGTCAGTTGGTCAAAGACAAAAATGTCATTGCTTTGGTTGCCATCCCCCAAGACAAAATTGTCCGCTTCGGATTCAAAGGCGATGTAACGGCCCTCGGCAGAAATGGAAGGGAAATCAGATGTGCCATTGCCTTGGACATTCCCATTGACACTTACGATCCGGGTTGAGCCGTTGCTCAGGTCCCTTACAAAAACGTCCTGGATTCCATTGGAGTCCCAGGAAATTAAATTTGAGGCAATAGAAGAAAAGGCAACGAAACGGCCATTGGATGAGATCCGATTGATAGAGCCACTGGTGTTATTTGCCTCTTCTCCATTGGGCCCGACGCTGATTCGTTCGACCGTGCCTGCGGTGCGACTGGCCACGAAGACATCTCCCCTGTCGTTGAGGTCATCTGGAATCAGGGACTCGGCACCCGAGGAAAAGGAGATCCAGTTTCCGTCCCCGGAGACGGATGCATACAAGCTCGACCCTGCGGCCACCCCATCCAAATAATGAAGGCTCAGAATCTGGGTTGTGCCTGCCATCCTATCGTGGACAAACACGTCATAGCTCTGGTTGTAGTCCCTATCAAAGAGGTTGGAGGCCAATGAATGAAAGGCGACAAATCGGCCATCCGCGGAAAGCGATGGATTAAGGCTATGCCCATTGCCTTCCTCGCCCATTGAGTTCATCGAAACCCGTTCGGTCGTACCTGCGATCCGGTTATGTACAAAAATGTCCGTGGCAAAGTTGGTGTCTCCGTTCACGAGATTGTCCGACCTGGAACGGAAGGCCACGAGTCTGCCGTCGGCAGAAAGAAAGGGATTCTGGCTGTGGTCGTTTCCCTCTGAGCCATTTGAGTCCACGCTGACCCTCACGGTTGTCCCGAGCAAGCGATCGCGTACAAAGATGTCAGCGGCATTATTTGTATCGTTCGGGACCAGGTTGCTTGCGGCTGAATTGAAGGCGACGAAACGGCCGTCAGCAGAAACAGACGTCTCATAACTCAATCCGCTGGCCTCTTGACCGGAGGAACTCGTGTTCACGCGTTCGGTCGTTTGGCCCATGACAGAGGTGGCGAGGGCAAGTAGGACAACAAGGGAGAAAGACCGAACCAGGTGTGTGATGAACATGAATGATCGGGGCAAGGGGAATTCCCATCCTAGGGGAATCCTGCTGTTTGCACACCTTCTGGCAGAGGCGCAGAACTAGAATTTCGCTGGCATGGCCATCGACTTCCAGGAGCACTTCGGCGTCAACGCGGGCTACGCAGAAGAACTGTTCCTGCGCTGGCAGGAGGATCCTGCGTCGGTTGATCCCGAGTGGGCGGCGTGGTTCATAAAGGCTCAACCCGAAGCCGACGTGCCCGCCCCCTCCGTGATCCAGTCGAGCGGACAGAGCCAGTCGAACCAGCCGAGCAAGCCGAGTGGGCCGGTCGAAACCGAGGCGGCGCTGGCTGAACCCTTGCGTGGCATCGCCGCGCGCATCGCCGCCAACATGAGCGCCAGTCTCGAGCTGCCCACGGCGACCTCGGTGCGCACGCTGCCGGTCAAGGTGCTCGACGAGAACCGGCGCGTGCTCAACGCGCACATGCGCGTGCGCGCGCTGGGCAAGGCCAGTTACACCCACCTGGTGGCCTACGCGCTGGTGCGCGCGCTGGCCGAGATGCCGCACATGCAGTCCTTTTTCGAATTGCGCGACGGCAAACCTTGGCGGGTCACGCCGAAGCAGGTCAACCTCGGCCTGGCCATCGACGTGCCGACGCCGCATGGTCGCCAACTGGTAGTGCCCAGCATCAAGGGTGCCGAGGCGATGAACTTCCGCCAGTTCTACGACGCCTATCAGGAGCTGGTCGCGCGCGGCCGCGAGGGCAGTTTGGGCGCGGCTGATTTCCGCGGAACCACGGTCACGCTGACCAACCCCGGCGGCTTCGGCACGCACATGTCGGTGCCGCGGCTGATGCCGGGTCAGGGCATGATCTTCGCCACCGGCAGCATCGGCGTGCCGGCCGAGAACCGCTTCATGGCGCCGCAGCAACT
>JAJFFB010000054.1 GCA_021776925.1 Planctomycetota bacterium
CATCTGGCGCATGCCGATCGCAATATCCGCTACGCTGCGCGCCTGGCCATCGAGAACCAGGATCTCGAGTTATGGAAGGACCGAGTGTTCTCCGAAACGGATCCACGCGCCGTCATCCATGCGCTCATCGCGCTTTGCCGCCACGGCGACAAGTCGCTGTCGAGCCAGGTCCTGGACAAGCTCAACGGAGTTCCCTTCGAAGGGCTGGAGCGGAGCGACCAACTGGCACTGCTGCGCGCCTATTCGCTGTGCCTGATCCGGCTGAACATGGCAACGCCAGCCGAGGCCACTTCAGTCAGCGCCAGGCTTGACCCGTTCTATCCTGCCGGGGACGAAGCACTCGACGCCGAGCTCTGCCGGCTGCTCAGCTTCCTGGACTCTCCTACCGTGGTCGGTAAGACGATCGCGCTGATGAAGGTCACCCAGACTAAGACCCTGGCCTATGACAAGGAGATGCTTGGCCGGCATGAGTATGGCAAGGCCATCCTCAAGACGATGGCCAACACGCCCAACAGCCAGAACATCCACTACGCCTACTCGCTACGCCGCGTGCAGAACGGTTGGACACTCGAGGATCGCAAGTTCTACTTCTCCTGGCTGAGCGACACGCTGAAGAAGAGTGGTGGTTTGAGTTTCGCCGGCTATATCCGTGCGATCCGCGAGGACGCCATCAACCATCTCCCTGCGGCCGACGCCGCCGCCGTTGCGTGGTTGCTCGGCGATATCGCCGCGGTTGACCTCAGCACACTGCCGGCCCCCACCGGACCGCCAGCTCACTGGACGACGGACACGGCCATGGAGCTGTTCGCAACCGAACTCGCGGCGAGGGACTTCGACCACGGCAAGACGATGTTCTCAGCGGGAAGGTGCGTGGCCTGCCACCGTTTTCAAGGTACAGGCGGACACTCTGGCCCCGACCTCGGCTCGGTGGCCCAGCGCTATTCGATCCGTGACATCCTCGTCGCGATCTGCGAGCCGAGCCACTCGATATCCGAGCAGTATCAGGCCAGCGTGGTATTGCTGAATGACGGGCGCAGACTCTCAGGCCGAATCATCTACCGCAACGACCACGAGATCGCCCTTGCCACCAATCCCTTCGACTTCAGCGACCTCACCAAGATCCACATTGGCGAGGTCGAGAGCGTCGAGCCCTCGCAAGTTTCCATGATGCCCCCCGCAACCATCGCCATGATGAATCAGGACGAATTGTCCGACCTCATCGCCTACCTCATCTCAGGCGGCGACCCCAAGCACCCAGTTTTTAATTCCAAGTGAAACTCAGAGGAAATGTCATTCCAAGCCGCAGGATTATTGAATGGTCAACATCAACGGATTGAGCATCGTCTGCGAGCCAAGGTCAACACCATGAAACCAGACCTGGATTCCGGCAGCTCCCGCAGGAACCTGATCGATGAATAACGCATAGCCCCCGGAATCGGTTGGCAGGGTCATCAGGGTGTACGGAGGGGTAAGCATCGCATCGCCCCAAGGCGTAGTGATCGGGCCTCCGCCTGCAAGCGAGTATGCGAAGTAGCAATGGTTGTTGGCTGTCGCATTGGTGATCTCAACGAGTACCTGTTGTCCAGCGACGAGGTTCGTAATGGATAGGTTGGGAGCATTGTTCTCCCATACATCCGGACGCCAGTTCACCAGGACACAACGCATCCGGTTGACCTGTTCCGGGGTGAACTCCCAAAGACAGACATCATCGGTGTAATCCATGTAGTTGTGGAAGGGATCCTCGCTCCCGCAGGAACTCGTCGAACCCGGACAACCATAGTTGGGCTTCTTCTGCTGATTGGTGTCACAGATCAGGTCACTCGTGCCGTAACAATCCGACGCCGAGCCACAGCCTGAATCGAAGGTGTGGTAGAGACCGAGGTAGTGTCCGACTTCATGCGTAGCGGTGCGCCCCATGTTGCCGGGCCATCCGGAGGTCGGTTGCTTGCCCACAGCTTCCCACCACAAAACGACCCGATCCTCGTTGGTACCGACGATCCCGGTCTGCGGGAAATCGGCCACGTAGCCATAGCAGCAGGGGATCACGTTGGTGTAGATGTTGAGGTAGCGATGCGTGTCCCAGGCGAGCGGATCCCAGTAATTGCCTGAGTCCATGTACCAGGTGTCGTTGGTGGAATAGGTGATGCCGTTGGTCGGATTGCCCTGCGGATCGGTCGTCGCCAGATGGAAACGGATCATGCCATTGGTTCCAGGGGCCCCGGGCGAGCCGGCGATCGCCTGAAAATCCTCGTTCAAGACGTCGATCTGATCTTGGAGGGTTGCTGCGCTGAGAAAGCCGTCGCCAGCGGTGTTCTGGATGACGTGAAAGACCACCGGAATGTCATAGAAAAACGTCGGCTGGTATTCCGGTTGAGGCGAGTTCGTCCAATAGCCACAATCCGAGGGACCCGCCGACGCGCCAGGCGCCAGGGAACTTCGCTCCGGCGTGCCACAACGATTGCGCTGATCCCAGGACAGAGGAGAGGCGCTGCCATGGTCAGGATGGAAACCGCCAGTAGATGCATTACCCGCAGACGATGAGCTAGGGTTGCTCCCCAAGGAAATGGGGAATACTGCGAGTGCCAGGCAGGGAAGGAGCGTCAACCTCATCCTCTGACCTTAACAGCTGGGATGAGATGCCGATCTGCTAGAGAGACAGGCCGGGTTTCTTCGCGATGACCGTCAAGAATTCCTTGCACGTCCCTTCAGGAACCACAAATGTATGGCGTTGCGACGCTAGGATTTTCCAGCCAGCAAATTCCTCTTCAAGCTCGTCGCTTGAAAACAGATAGTAGTTCTGCGCATCAAACATCGCCAAGTGAGTAGTTCCATTGATGAGCACGTTGACGACGGCATGGCCTCCGGGGTTGACGTGCTTCTGAATGGTGCGCAGTAATTCAAACGCACGATCGCGACGGAAGAACATCAACAGCCCGATGGCGAGGATTGTGTCATACGGTACTTCAAGGGTCCATCCTTCGATGTCCGCCTGGATTGCCTTAACTGACCGTGGACAAAGTCATTCCGCCCCACGGCAGCGTCTTTTTCCCCTGGACGGCGTCAGCAGAACCCGCCCCTATCTAAAGATAGGGGCGGAACCAGCCTCCTTGCCAGGGAACAAAACCACTTGCCATGGAACGAAAGCACTTTATCCACGGCCAGTTAACCGAAAGCGCTTCGCGCTGAGCATCTGAGTTGATGCGCGCGACGGCGGTAGAGCTCGCATCAACCGCCACCACCTTGTGCCCGCGTCGTCCTGCCTCCAGGCTCAGGTTGCCAAGTCCAGAACCTAGGTCTAAGACGCTGCCCGTGAGGAAATCAAGCGCCAGCGTTTCGAATGGGTTCAGTGCATACTCCTCAATTTCAACCTGCTGCTGGAACTGCAACTCAAAGAACTCCACCGACCTATTACGAGTTTCCTTTCTCATCTTTAAACCACCTGGAAGAAGTAGTCATGTGTTGGATTGGTGGCGGGACTTCCCTCCGCAAAGACTATACAACGCAAGTCTTGAGGTCCATTCAGCAGGGCGGAATCCGGTCATTTTCAAGTAATACCCTTTCACCTGCTCTACCAAATGAGCATCTCCCGGAAAACTGGACAACATCCTAGTCCTCACTCTGCGGTGCTTGCGAACCAGGTTCTGGCGCAGGTTCGCACCCAATCAAAACCCTATCTCCATTGGCATCGTATTTGGGATTCGGCGGTGGGAGAGGTGGCTTGGAGCCACATGATGCGTCATGTCATATGCGAAGGACTTTCGTTACACGGGACAAATGTGCTCGACAATCTGCCGAAGAGTTTGCAGCCCAAAGCGAAAGCCAAGCTGCACGAGATCTGGATGTCGGAAACGCGCAAGGAGGCGGAGCGGACCTTCGACCTATTCGCCTTCAGTTACGAGGCCAAGTACCCGACAGCGACCGCGTGTCTGGTGCAGGACCGGGAGGTCCTTCTCGCCTTCTACGATTTCCCGGCCGAGTACTGGCGGCATCTGCGCACCACCAAACCGATCGAATCGACCTTCGCCACGGTCCGCTTGCGGACGGCGAAGACCAAGGGGGCCGGCCCACGCCTGGCTTGCTTGACGATGGTCTTCCAGCTGGCGCTCTCAGAGCAGAAACGCTGGTGCAAGCTGAACGGCTACAAACTGCTCGCCGAGGTCATCGCCAGTGTGCAATTCACCGACGGCATCGGGGCCATCGCCGCATGAGCTTCAAGCAGCGATACACAACTCTTGACAATACCTCCCCAGGGAGAGGCCATCCCTACCTCACCTTCCCAGGGCCACTCAAGACAGCTGGAGCGGGCGACCGGACTCGAACCGGAGATCACTCCGACTCGCAGACCAGCGCATTCAAGCCCACTTCAGCGCAAGTCGACGCCGGAAAAGCGTGGAGTCGTTTCATGCCGCCACTGGATGGTCCGTTTCAATCTCCGCTCAACCCTAATGCGCACCTCCCAGTCATTCCCCGCGCAATTCTTCTGCGACTCCGTCCAGGCAGGACTGACCCTTTGCATCTTTCAGGCTGACGACGATCGCCACCAGGAAGCCGACCACGAAAGACGGCAGCAGAACATCGAGCGCTTCCAGGTAGCCTGACCATGACATCAATCCCGCCACCATCGCGCACTTCGCGCCGAGCCCGGTGAGCTTCGACCAGCATAAGCTGAGCGTCACTTGGCGCGTCAGGCTCATCAACTTGTCATCGCTCATCCCCGGATGCTTGGACTTCTGCCAGTAGTCGCGCACTCCAGCGCTCGAAGCGACCACCAGCAGCGAATCGATGGTCGACATGATGGCGCTCAAGACCATCGCGATGAACAGGTCGGCGAAGAACGCCGGCAGCAGGCCCAGCGCCATCTCCGGAAGGATGTTTTCGACGTTGCCTCCGAGCCCCGCGGGCGCGTAGATCGCCCGGCCGAAGATGCCGACCAGCACGGCGCCGGAGTCGGCGAGCACCGTCCACACTCCCGCCGTGATCGTGCCGGGGAGGATCTGCTTCTCGTCCTTCATCGAGATGAAGCGGACGAAGACCTGTGGCGAACCCAGGAATCCGATCCCGATGGCGGCCATGCCCAGGATTCAGACGATGGCCGAGGTGTCCCACGCCCCGCTACTCGGGCCGTCGGCGCCGGGACCATGCCACGACAGCAGGTGCGGGTCGATTGAATTCAACGCTCTGGTCACCTCCGAGAGGCCTCCGACGTGCCAGAGCGCGACCAACGGCAGCGCGACCAACGGCAGCGCGACCAGGCCCACTACCATCAAGCTGCCCTGGAAGACGTCGGACCACACCACCGCGGTGAAGCCGCCCTGCATGGTGTACAGCAGGACCACCGCGAATCCCACCGCGGCCCCGGCGTAGTGGTTCCAGCCAAGAAAGGCAGGAAAGGCCGTGCCGGTGGCATAGACCTGCGCGCCCGCGTAGATCGGGACGAAGACCTCCAGCGCGAAGGCGGCGATCAAACGCAGTGATGCCCGGACTCCCGCAGCCGGCTCTCCAGGTAATCGGGCACGGCGATCGAGTCGTAGCGATCGGTCAATCGCTTGAACCGGCGCGCCATCAGCAACCAGGCGCCGCAGACCCCCAACACCTAGCCGAGGACCACCCAGAAGGCCTGTACCCCCACCGCATAGCCCATGCCCGTCAGCCCCAACAGCAGCCACGCGCGCTCTCCCGTCGCCCGCGCCGAGAACGCGACGTTGAAGAACCCGAGGTTCTTGCCCGACGCGAAGAAGTCGCGGATGCTCTTGACCCGCTTCGACGCGAAAAAGCCGATGATTAGCAAGATGGCGGCGTAGATGGACACCGCCAAGAGTTTCATGGTGAGGTCAAGGTCCATCCAGTGGCCCCACCCTAGCCGTCCCTTGGCCTAAAACCAGCCAGCCTTGGCTCACCTGGAGGTATTGGCTCCGGAATTCCTGCAGTCAGTTTCGACCGATACTCCCCGCGCACCATGCAGAGCGCAGGCTTGCAACGAACACCGATGATCTGCTCCTAGGTGCAAAACCACTCGTGCGTGAGTGCCGATGAACCCATCATCGTCTTCGATGAGAAGGACTCCATCCCAATCGACAAGCAGGCAAAAAAAAATCGTAAGGTCGAAGTTCAATGGTGCAGCTAGCACCAAGCGGAGGCGTGTGCACCTCGGCCGCACCCTCGAGAAATCCTCCCCCGGCCTACGGGCCCGACTTTCAATCCAACTCACTTCAGGGCATATCGACGTCGAAAGAGTGCGGATTCACCGCATACCGACACTGGCCAGTCAATTCCAAGCTCCGCTCAACACGAAGGCGCCCCAGGTGCTCGGCATGGCATCGCCATCATGGTCGATCCGGTTGCGCCGCAGCATGCGCAGCTTGGCCTGGTGGAGTGCTTCGCCGCGGCTCAGGCCCTTCTGCCAGAGATTGGTGTAGAAGTCCTTCATCAGCGTCGCCGTGGCCTGGTCGTCTACCTTCCACAGAGAACTGACCACGGTGTCCGCTCCGGCAACCGAGAATGCTCGGCGCAGGCTCATCAATCCCTCTCCGGCGCGGGCACTTCCCAAAGCCGTTTCGCACGCGGACAGGACCACCATGTCGCAAGCGGAGAGGTCAAGGTGCTGGATCTCCTCGGCAGAGAGGTAGCCGTCGTCGCGAGTGGGGTCGGGTTCCCCATTGACACCAGCAAAGACCAGGCCGGAGAGAAGCCCTGGAAGTAGGCCCACGGCCTGGATCTGTTCTCCTAATTCGGCCTTGGCGTGCTTCTCCTCGGCGTCGAGGAGAAGCGAAGGTAAATGTCCAGGCTCAAAGTAACCGTGGGTCGCGATGTGCAAATAGCGATGGCCTTTGAATTCGCCCCGAACACGTTCCTCAGTGGCTGCCTGGCCTTCTACAACGGTCAGCGGAGCCTCCCACTCAAGCACGAATTCGTGCAGGTCCCGGAGCGTCTGCAACTCGCCTCGTGTTGCAGGCAGAGATTCCCACGAATTCCCCACCAGAGACCGTGCAGATGAAGTTGCTTCGGTATTGCCTGGCACATCGTCGCGGCGGAAATAGTTGACTCCTCCGATGGCAAGGATCGTGCCTTCCGCATCCGCAGGAACTTGGCCCAACTTGGCTAATCGCGTCGGATCGGTCAAATAAATGAAGCGATGTTTCTCCAGCAGGAAGCTCCCGTTCTCTTGCCGCAGAACACCGAATGGAAGTTCGCACAGGAACCCATCTGGACTCACAAAAACCGTGCTCGCATCTCCCACCGCTTCTCTCAGAGGTTTCCAAAGAACCTCCATTATCTCGGACCTTGGATCGGCCCCCTCTTGCGCCATGGTGCGTCCACCACGTTCGGCGGTGGTGCCAAGGAATGCGTTCTGGGCATCGCGCAGTGCGGCCCTGGCACCCAATGAAATGAGTTCGGGTTCACCGAAGGACTTCAACGCCCAGGCGTAGACTTCTTGGCCGACAAAGAAATCCAATAACACGGCGTCAGCCGGAAGCCCAGCCTGAACCTCCTTCAAGCTTGGAGTGGCAAGGGTCAGGTCCAAGCCCAATTCCCGATTTAGTTCTCTTTCCAAGCGAATTCGTTCCGCACGAATGGAATCAATCCTGTGGGAATGATCTTCGGTTTGATCTGCCAAAGGCAATAGGATCAAACCGGAAAGCTCCTTGGCCAAGACTTGAATTTGCCCTTTTTTCCCCCGTACCACAGGCGATTTATCAGCTTGGCCTAATTGGAGGCTGGCTGCCTGAATGCGTGTAGCCTTCCCCTTCCATTTTTGAAAAAGAGCGTAGGGAGCCATCAGGCTCGAGGGTTCATCTTGGCAAAGGGATGGCAAAAAAATCCCTGGGCTTGCTGAAATCTCCAGCAGCCGAAGACGCCCAGATTCGCTCATTGTGCGAAGCTCCCGATCCAAATGCTCGAGCGAACTGGATAGGGCTTGAAGGAAAAGTGGCTGCGCCTCCTCGTGGTGGCCTTGGGAATTGAGATGGTGGGCCAGGTTAATGAGGCTCGCCGCGGTATCCGGGTGCTCTGGACCCAGTACCTTCTTCTTGATCGCCAGCACGCGCTCATACAACTGACGAGCTTCCACGTGGTTGCCTTGGGTATGGAGGAGGCCGGCAAGGTTGTTGAGACTGGCAGCGGTAACCGGGTGTTCCGGACCGAGGACATTTTCCCTGATCGCAAGGGCCCGCTCGAACAGTGGACGTGCTTCCTCGTGGTTGCCTTGTGTAAGAAGATGCACCGCAAGGCTGTTCAGGCTCGAAGCAGTGCCTGGGTGATCGGGACCGTGGACCTTCTCCAAGATCGCCAGCGCACGCTCATTCAACAGACGTGCTTCTCGGTAGCTGCCTTGGGACTCAAGGAGGGCGGCAAGGCTGTTCAAGCTCTGGGCTGTAACTGGATGCTCTGGGCCTAAAGCCTGTTCATAGATCGCTAACGCACGCTCATACAGAGTACGTGCATCCTCGTGGTTTCCTTGGGACTGGAGGAGGGCGGCGAGGTTGGTCAGGCTCGTGGCCGTATCCGGATGTCCAGGACCGAAGACCTCTTCCAAGATCGCCAGCGCTCGCTCATACAACGGACGTGCTGCCTCGTAGTTGCCTTGGGATTTGAGAAGGGCGGCGAGGTTGTTCAGGCTCTGGGCAGTATCCGGGTGTTCGGGACCGAGGACCTTCTCCAAGATCGCCAGCGATCGCTCATACAGCGGACTCGCCTCCCGGTAGTTGCCTTGGGCGTTGAGGAGGAAAGCAAGATTGTTCAGACTCTGGGCACTATCCGGGTGCTCCGGGCCTAGCACCTTCTCTCGGATCGCAAGAGCACGCTCATAAAGCGGTCGCGCCCCCTCGTAGTTTCCTTGGGTTTGAAGAATGACTGCAAGGTTGTTCAGGCTCTGGGCAGTATCCGGGTGTTCGGGACCGAGGACTTTTTTCCTGATCGCAAGAGCACGCTCAAGCAGCGGACGCGCTTCTCTGTAGTTACCTTGGGAATAGTGAAGGAGGGAAAGGTTGTGGATACCGGTGGCAATATCTGGGTGTTCTGGACCGAGGACCTTTTCCCAGATCGAAAGAGAACGTTCGTACAGAAGACGCGCTTCCGCGTAGTTTCCTTGGGAGCTGAAGAGGAGTGCAAGGTTGTTCAGGCTCAGGGCTGTATCTGGGTGTTCCGGGCCCAACACCTTCTCCCTGATCGCAAGAGAACGCTCGTATAGTGATTGCGCCTCCTCGTAGCTACCTTGGGCCTGGAGAAGGAAGGCAAGATTGTTCAGACTCACAGCTGTATCTGGATGCTCTGGGCCGAGGAACTTCTCCCTTATCGCCAGAGCCCGCTCATAAAGCTGACGCGATTCTTCGTAGTTGCCTTGGGCTCGAAGTAGGCCAGCGAGGTTGTTCAGACTCAAGGCGGTCTCCGGGTGCTCTGGGCCCAGCACCTTCTCCTGAATCGCTAACTCACGCTCATACAGCGGACGCGCTCTCTCGTAGTTACCCTGGGAATTGAGCAGGAAGGCAAGGTTGTTCAGACTCAGGGATGTATCCGGGTGTTCGGGACCGAGAACGCTCTCACGGATCTCCAAGGCATTCTCCCATTCAAATTGTGCCTTCTTATAATCACCCTGTTCGAAATAGTGGAGGCCAAGTCTGTGTTGGAATACCGCATATTCTTCTGTTTCCTTTCCGAGAGTCAACTCGATATGCACAAGCCGGGCTTTAAGATCATCTTCCTCAGCGAGCAATTGATCTTGCTGAGATGGCGGAGCCGGGGTGCCTGCGAATAGGTTCAGTTGAAACTGGCCACGCTCACCATGTAACGCACAAGCCTGCACCATGTACTTGTGATCCGCTTCTAGTTCAAGCACCACTCGTGCGTGGGTGTTCAACAGGCCGTCATCGTCCTCTACGAGAACAGTGCCATCAAATCCGGTAACCACTAGATAGGCGTCAAATTCATAGGACCGAAGTTCAATCGTGTAAGGCCCGGTTTTGGCCACCATCACCTGATAACCACGGCCTACGGTCGGAGCGTTGGAGTAGTTGGCATCCAAGGTAGGCGTATGGGTGACTGCGGAGTCAACACCAACCCTCCCCTCGATCGGTTTTCCGACCTCAAGCAGTACATTGTCCTGCGCCAGGAACGCAAGCATCCAAACAGCGGTGGCAGCCATTTCGAACAGTATAGGCCCTCAGAGGTGGAGCAATCCTGTCTCCGATTGCTCGGTCCTCCCCGAAAATACCTGGAGCGGGCGACCGGACTCGAACCGGCGACATTCAGCTTGGGAAACTCGCTGACGGCAAAGAGGTGATTGCTCCTAACCTCTGCGTGCAGCCGGAGTACCGGAGATCACGCCGATTCGCAAACAGACGCACTTCATCTCACTTCTGCGCAAGTTGACGCCGTAATCTTGCGTAGTCAGTGCGTGTCGCCGGGTGCTGTAAGACATTCGGCTCAAGTTCCATGACGTCACCACAAGGTCCACCTCCAAGGGCGTTCTCGAATCTATCCAAATCCTTATTCTTCCTTTCATTTACCCAGCAGATGGTGAGTTTATTTCCGTCCATGGCGCGCCTTGATACTCGCTTCTTGGATGTGCCCATCCTCATACTCCTGCCGTGGAGGGCACTACAGTGAGGATTGGGTGCCAGCGGATGGCTCAATGAGTCGTGCGGTCTTTTTGTTGCACGGAACAGGTATGCTCCGCCCAACACGAAGCGAGGCGGGAAGGTCCCCCCCGCCGCAGGAGATCCCATGAGAGCATCGACCCAAGATCCGACCCGCCGTGCCTTCCTCCACTTCGCGGCCGCGAGTGCGGTCGCCGCCGGCCTCGGCCCGCGCGCGGTCGCGCGCCAGGAGCCAGGTGCTGCGCCGCCACCCGCTCTTCGCTGGGGCGTTGTCGGCACCGGCTCGATCGCAAACTCCATGGCGGGCGTCATCCGGCGCGCCGAGTTCGCCGAGCTGGCCGCCGTGTCGAGCCGCCGCATGGAGACGGCGCGTGCCTACGCCGAAAAGCATGAGGTTGCCCACGCCTTCGACTCCTGGGCAGAGATGATGGACGCGGACGCGGTGGACGCGGTCTACGTGGCCACGCCGACGAGCGTGCGCGAGGAGATCTGTATCGCGGCCGCCCGCGGAGGCAAGCACGTGCTGGGCGAAAAGCCGCTTGCCAGCCTCGCCTCGGTCGACCGCATCCTCGCTATGTGCCTTAAGCACAACGTGGCCTTCATGGACGGCACCCACTTTTCCCACCACCCGCGGACCGTGCAGCTGCAGGTGCGGCGCAAGGAGTGGATCGGCGCGGCCTCTCTCGTCGAGTCCTCTTGCGCCTTCCTTCTGCGAGACCGCTCCAACATCCGTTACAACATGGAGCTCGAGCCGATGGGCGCGATCGGTGACGTCGGCTGGTACAACATGCGCGCTGCGGTTGAATTCCTGCCTGCCGAGCTCAAGCTTGAGAGCGTGCGCGCGGTGCTGCGACGCGACGAGAAAACCAAGGCGGTCATTGGCGGGACTGGGGAACTCCGCTTCGCCGGCGGCGTGCGATCCACGTGGAGCTGCGGCTTCGACGCGCCTCAGTCATCCATGGAAGTGCGCATCGAAGGAGAAAGCGGCGAGATCAAGATGCCCGGTTTCTTGTTCCAAGACCGGGACGGTTCGGCCCGGCTCATGATCAAGCAGGGACAAGCCGAGCCGAAAACCCTCCGCATCCCCTCCGACAAACCGGGCTCGGTCCTGATGTTCGAGGACATGGCTGCGGCCGCCGCCGATTCGGCACTGCGATCTGGTTGGGCCAACCGGACGCGACGGACCCAAGCGCTGCTCGACGCCATCTGGCGGGCGGGACTGGACGCGGAAGCCGACAAAGAGTGACGCTGAGCCACAATGAAGGGCGAGCAGATGAACATGGCCAAGCATAGGAAAAGCCCACAGGAAGCCGATGGGGCTCCCTGTGGGCAATTTTGCCGAACGTTTCTAAAGCACGACGCGCGAAACAATATTCGACATGCGCGAATCCGGGCACGAGTTCTCTTCAGCCGCTTGTAAGTAAAGAGTGATGCCAGCCGCGGCTAATGGAACGAGGCGCGTGACCTGGTAGTCACCGCTGACGTCGCAATCGCCTAGGGACACTAGCTGCGAGTATGGATCGGCCGGCGGGAAAACAATGCCGAAGTCAACGCACCAGGAGCCGCTGTTTGCAGTGGTGCTGCCCAAACTAGTGCTCCACATAATGGCGACGGTTTCTTGCGGTGTGCCATGGGAAACTGTTAGCGTTGCGTTTTGACCGGCGACTAATTGATCCACGCACAAACCCAAATCGTCGGCGGTGATCTTCGTGAAGGTGAAAGTTCCGATCGGTACGCCGAAGAAGGGGTAGCCGGTGATTTCATATATTGGTTGCGGCGGATTGGAATTGGCGTTGCTTGAGGTGTAGGTCGTACCGTCGTCTGTGCCGGCATCGAAGGGCATTAAAGTGACAACCACTTCATCCAGCCAGCGGTCGTTTTGGAAAAGTTCCAAACCATCCACGCCGACGAACCAATCTGGACTTGGCGCAATCATGGACACCAAACTGACGGCCTGGAAATCGGAAGTTACATCAAAAGTCAGCGACGTAGATCCAGGCGAATCAGTACCTGATCCAGATAGCAAGTACTCAGCATCGCCAGCGCTAATTGCAATATTGATTTCTTGCGTAAGTGTAATTTTGCTGCCAGACTCAGCCATGCTTTCAATCCCATTACTCGCCAGCGTGCCGACTTCCCAAATCGAGAAGTTTGGCGAATGAGTACCACCGATCAAACCCGAGAAGTGTGGATTATTCGGGAAGTCAGCAGGGTGAGTTTGCTGGCTCCAGTCGGCAGTGAAAGTGACCTTATAGGTAGCCTCCAGGGCGCGATCACAGCCTTGTGCTGGGGCAACCGCATTCCAGGTCGTCGAAAGAATGGCGGTGAGTGCCGCCAAAGAAAGCAGATGAGAGGGTTCTTTCATGGTGAATCCAAGTCCGACCCTCCACCATAACGCAAAAGTTCACAGGAAGATCACAGTTTGAATTGTGATCAGAGTTTCCTTTCGCCTATTTTTTTCCCGGACTCGGCTCGTAGCAAAGCAGCCACTTTGGCCCGACGTCATGGCCGATTTTGAAGTCGTTGGCGATTGATGTAGGTCGGACTTGGTTATCGAAAATTCCAACATCCTATGCGTTGGCCCGATTGTAGCAATAGCTGGAGCGGGCGACCGGACTCGAACCGGCGACATTCAGCTTGGGAAGCGTACTAACGGCAAAGAGGCGATTGCTCCTAACCTCTGCGTGCAGCCAGAGTACCGAAGAACACGCCGATTCGCAAACAGACGCATTCCAACTCACTTCATCGCAAGTAGACGCCGTAATAGTGCGTAATCGGTGCGTATCGTCAAGTGCGGCCCTCTCCAATCGCCGTTCACAGAGCAGCCTTCCGAGACGCTGAGCTATCGACAGCCGGCACTCGAGGCCTGGATAGTCGCCGCCTTGGGCCAGGCCCACGCTCAGCTCCCGCCTGAGTCAAAGCGACATAAGGCCCTTGCGTCTCTCATTGAAAGTGGTACAAAGATTGGGGGTAGGCCATGACATCCGTTGATTGCTTCGGATCACCCTTCGATACCAAGATTAAAGTGATAAGCCCAATAAACCAAGATTGTCGATCCATGGAGCCGTTGACCGTAGCATCGCGATCGAGTGGATTTCTTCAGCCACTTTTCCTTCTCTTGGCACTTTCGGTTAGCTGTACTTCACCTCGCCACCATTCAAGCACTAAGACTTCCAAGGCAATTCATCTAGGAACGGAAGGCTCCGCTCCTATCTCAATGGCCGGCTTGAACTCACGCGTTCCCAATGGGAAGACCATTGGCCATCATCATGATGGCTTTCTCCGCGTTGCCCAATTTAAGTATTCATACAATTCCGGATTTGGCTTAGGCGATTCAGAATTTCAGCATTTGGCTACGCAACACATCAAGACCTTTGGATATTCTGTTGCTGATGGAGGATCTTCCCTTTTTGGAAATTCCGATTCCAAAAGACCTGAGTTTCTGTTAGGCGGAACGATTACTAAGGCAAGCTTCAATACTTTTGCGCCATTGGCCGGAAATTATTCTGCGGCTTCTCTTACCATTGAATGGCAAGTATTTGACACCTTTCTAGACGAAGTTATTTATTCTTCAACCACCAAAGGCAGGGGGCAAGGTACTCGCGATGGCGCTGGTTGTGTCGAAAAGGCTGTCATTTCCTCTTTAGACCATCTGCTATCAGACCAAGGATTTGTAGATGTGGTAAAGTCAGAATCGCAAGGATCATTTGGCGAGGAGAATGATCGATTGACCAAGATTATTGTGAATGTCAATCCGCAAGCACACGTGTATCAACTTCCAGGAGATTTGGCTTCCGTTCTGCCGGCAGTATTGACCGTGCTAGCAGGAGATTCATTCGGTAGCGGTGTACTGGTTTCTTCAGACGGGTGGGCGATAACTGCAGGACATGTCGTGGCTGGAAAAGATGAGGTCGTAGTTAGGCTGAACTCTGGGTTGGAATTAACTGCAGAGGTGGTTCGAATTGACCGCCCGCAGGATGTAGCATTAATCCGATTGCCTGGAAGTGGGCACCCTTTTCTAGATGTAATTGACCAGTCTGCGATTCAAATCGGCCAGGACTTATTTGTAATTGGTACTCCCGCAAGTGAAGTACTTGAATACTCCGTATCTAAGGGGATTGTAAGTGGTTTGCGTGAACTTAATGGAAAGAAATTCCTCCAAACCGATGCAGCTGTGAATCCAGGAAATAGTGGTGGCCCAATTCTTTCTGTCAACGGAACGGTAATGGCGATCGTGGCCTTGAAGGTTTCTGGCCTGGAGTTTGAGGGACTGGCCTTCGGTGTTCCCATTGACGCTTTGTCGGAACGTCTTCAGATTGAGTGGCGGAATTAACTTTGCCACGTCACTCAGGAAACCGTCAAGCAGTCTGACCCGATCCAAAAATTTTGGTCCAGGTGAAGTTCGCCTTCACAACGCGTCAAAACTCCAAGCAGGAGCCAAGGGCAATGAATGGCTTCCTGATTTCTCTAATGGGAATGCGACTCCCTCTGACGTTGCCCCCTGCAGAGGAGACCATTAGTAGTAAGGATTCAGGTCTCGCCCTCTCCCGCCCTTGTAGAACCCGGTCCTTCGATTTTGGTGAGTCCCCATAATGCAGTGATGCGCGCTGATACGCAAATGTGAGCTTCCCCCGATTTGATGGACACAGGAGAAACGGACAGAATGTCCGAAGAGGAAGCAGTGTCCAGACGACAAAGACGTACCTTTACAGCTGAGCAGATGGCCGAAGGAAGGAGAATGCCGAGATAGTCGAATGAGGATTGGAATGCGAGGTTTATTCTTTTTTTATTCCGCCTGTAGTTTATCTTTGGATCGCCGAAAAAATCAAGCCGCTCCCTTACTTGGCAGCTGCCCCATTTTTCCTCGCAAACGATGATCCCTCCCAATAAAACGAACTTGGTCATTGGTCTTGTCGCCCCAATTGGCGCTGATCGTGATCTTGCCTTTCGGATTCTCCGTGATTGCCTGCGTCAGTATGGATATCACTGCCAACTGGTGAAGCTAAGCAAGATCATTGAGGAGGTAACTCGGGAAAGCACGCCCGAGGAGGACCAAGCACGAAGAGCTGCCAAGTTAATGGATGGTGGAAACCGATTGAGGCAGGATGCGGGAGACGGTATTTTGGGATTGCTTGCCTGCAAGACCATCAAAGACAGCCGGGAGGATTCTGGAGCTACGCCAGGAGAACAAAAGGCCTTCGTTATTGACTCCTTGAAGCATCCCAATGAAGTACATGCCCTTCGCAATACCTATCCAGGTGGCTTTTATCTTCTGGCCCTGCAAGTGAACGCGGAAAGGCGTCTCAGGTTTTTGGTTGAGCAAAAGGGAATTGAAGAACCAAATGCCAAAAAGTTGATGGCCAGAGATGAGTCCGAGACCGAGGGCCACGGACAGCACACGAGAGACACCTTTCAGCTAGCGGACTTTTTTCTCCACTACAACGGGAACGAAGACAAGGTTCGCCATAGCATTGCGCGGGTGTTGCGCTTGCTTTTTGGGCATCCATACACCATGCCGACCTTCAATGAATTTGCCATGTATGTTGCATTTGCGAGTGCCATGCGTAGCGGAGATCTATCAAGGCAGGTCGGAGCCGTTCTAGCAAAGGATAATAGAATCATCGCCACCGGGGCGAACGAAGCTCCCAGTTTTGGTGGAGGTGCCTATTGGCCGACCTACGATCGAGAGGTTGAAGATGTTGTGGAGTCAAGCCACGGGCGTGACTTTCGCCGCGGGCGTGACGCCAATCAAGAAGTCAAGGATGAGATTCTCGAGGACATGGCGGCCTCCGTAGGTGCCCCCGCTGGTTCACTAGAGGTGTTGCGGCATAGCAAGTTTGGGTTGATCTCTGAGTTTGGGCGATCGGTTCATGCCGAGATGGATGCCCTTCTCTCCTGCGCGCGCTCGACCGAAGGCTGCTCAGGTGCTGACCTGTACTCAACAACTTTCCCATGCCATAATTGCGCAAAGCACGCCATTTCCGCGGGCATTAGAAACGTTTTCTATGTGGAGCCGTATCCAAAGAGTCGAGCAAGGCAGCTTCACGATGACGCACTTTCTTTGGACCCCCGAGATCGCGATGGGAGAATGCTCCTAAGGCCATTTGTTGGCATTGGGCCAAGGCAATACGTCAACTGCTTCTCAATGAGCCTCGGAGCAGGGCGTCCTGTGGAACGAAAAGACGGGACAGGTAGGATTCTGGATTGGAGCCCTGAGACTGCAGATTTGCGCGCGCCGATGCACGTGCTATCTTATATTGACTTGGAAGAGCGGGCTGCAAAGCGGGCCGCAGAACAGATCCGGCAGATTCTTGAGAATGAGACCCATGGAAAAAAGCCGACCAGAGAACCCGAATAGCCCGATCCACATACTGTACTGCACACGCGAAAGCTTGATGCGTGAGTTAATGGATTCACGGCCGGAGGATCCCTATCCGTATGGTTGGGTTGTAGGGTCCGGTAGGCGCGGTGATGACGATGACTTGACAGGAAAATGCCTTGAAGAGACGCATGGAAACACGAATACCAATCGAAATGAAAACTTGTTGCCTTTTTCCAGTTGATCCGCCCGTTTAACACGATTTTTTGGTCGCACTGTTTTGCCTCTGCATAGATTAGGTATATCCTTGTTCAACTGAAATCTCCTAATTTCGAGATTCATCCGCCAGCTACGATCCATAGTCTTGTGGAAAATCCTGAAGTGCCCCTCCCTCCTGGCGTAACCCTCACACGAACACCTGACAACGAACCAAGCCCTGCCGCAAAGGCACTGAACGATCACTAAAGCTCAGTGCAAATTGGCTCCGCAAACCGACCCAGTTCTTAGTGAAGAGAACCGTGAAGGCGAGGGTTGTGATGCACTTCATGACTAGGTTCGGAGGGTCCCGGGTGCGGCAATCCTCGCTCTCCAAAGTAACCTCACGGGCGCTTCCTGCCAAGGTCAGGCACTTGGGTGCCGTGCAGCGTTTGTTCTTGAATCAAGGAATTCGCAGCATTCCTATCTCCATTTTATCTGGGCAGCGGTATACCTAGCGTCTACCCAGGCATTAAGCCACCCTGACAATCGCGGTTCTCCTCTAGATGGTAAGCAGTGCCCCCTTTTCAACACCAGCTAGTGAAAAAACCCAGCCGTCTTCCTGATCTTCGAACCGCCGAGAAGCCGTCTTTGCAGAGCAAGAAACCGGTTCGCTCCCCACCTCAATACTTCAACGGCCACGCTGTCGATGATCCAAAGCGAGAAAATCGCATAGCTGAGCGTGAAAACGCTATTGCTAAACACATCCCAAGCCCTTGTGGTCTCCCACTCCAAGAGAAAAATGGTGAAGGCGACAACAAGCTGAACGCACGCAAACAAGAGTACCGAGCGCTTTGACGCCTTCCATCCGAATACCTCTATGAAGTCTGGCTCCACTAGGTTCATTTGGTCTTTACTAATCCCTCCCCTGTAAAGTTGGAAAGCGATCGGGGACTGAATCGTCCTACCAAGCACGACGCGGAGGGTCCAGAGAACAGCACTCGCAAAAAGACCAGCGACCGCAGCCAACCTGGCCTTCCAATTGATCTTCCATCTGAGAATTGCTCCGCGCACTCTGCGAGTTACACCGACGTGCAAATCTGTGATCTCGTCAAGGAGTTTCTTCCCGTTCAGATCGGCACCATTTTCATCTACAAAAGTGGATTTCTTGTGGTCAAAGAAGTAGCCACGTGCTGACCAAAAATCCACCGGTCTTATGCTACTTTTGGAAGCCTCGACAGACTCCCTTGTCGGGCTTTCATCCTCATTGAAGTTGTAACCTCCTTTTTCATATAGATAGCGGCTGTGCAGAAACGCGCTGATCGTCAGTGGCACACGCCCATCAACGGCTTCATCGATGAGATATCCGACCTGAATCAGTACGAGATGATCTGGAACTCCATCTTTCCTAACTGCCGGCCTAAATGAGATTCCCTCGGGATATTTGAGCATTAAAAAAAAACTGGGATAGGGCTCCCGCATCGGCCCCGATTTAACCCAGGCAGGGTTTCCATCGAAACCGGTTTTCAGCGCATGCTCTAGATCCGCCGATGATTTCCAGAGTTCTTCCATGTCGTGACAGACTAACATCACGTAGGGTGTAAATACCCGGCTGAGCTTTTTGTCAAAAAACCTCGATGGCTTGTGGCTTCCGATAATTGGGCTATGGCAGCCGGCACCTTGCCACTCCGGCTCCAAGAGCATTTCTTCCCAGAGGGGCGCCTCCGCTACGCTCTGGCAGCCCCTCTGGGATCCGACTCGGGCATCCCTTGCCTAACCCAAAAAACTAACATCGAGTATGGTGCCGCTTGGGGGGCAGGTCTAATCGGGCAGTATTGTCAAGCGCATTCCTCCCCTCTCAACGAACCGTTGACTGGCATCCAAGGATTGGTTCAGCGTATGCGAGAGCCCTCTCCTCTGGATTGAGCTCGAGCCTCAGATGGGTACCTGACAGGCCCGAAGAAGGGCGACAGGGGACCTGCGAAAGCTCAGACTCCTGTCTTCTCGATCTGCCCCCCGGCGTAAAGATTCTCGAGTGTGAAACTCCCCCCAGATTCCCCCGACATAGGGGACCCAGATTGGGGAAACGCGTCTCGCGAACCCCCGTGTTCGTTAGGATTGGGCTTGCAGCGAACCAGTTTCTAGAACAAGTACGAGCCGAAAATACTCCCAATCGCGTAGCGATACGCAATCGAATTCCCTGAAATCCTGTGTGCCGGGTCAGGTGGGCATTGTGAGGGCAGTGACATTCAGCTATCTCAGCTAACTCAATTTTCGAGGTGGCACAGGCTCTTCAAGCCCCGACCAGTAGGCCTCCTTCTCCGGAATGATCCACCGCACTCCCCCACGGGGATCAGGCTGATCGCCTCGATACCGCGGGATGACATGCATGTGGGTATGACGGACGGTTTGCCCGCGCTCTCTTGCGTCCGTCTCGTCTCTCTCGGATCATCGCTTCCTTCCTGCCCCCATTCGAGGGCTCTGAGAGGCGGCTTGGAGCCCCCTGTGCGTCAGGTCATATGCGAAAGACTTTAGTTATACGGGACAGTCAGGAACGTCATAGGGCCATGGTGTTTGTCGTGCTGCAGGCTGCAATATCGATTGCCTGAAGTACAAATCCTTGGGTTGCACCCCATGAAATTGTACCAGTGACCGAAGCTGTCCCAAGTGCATCGGAGGGTGCCATAATGAAGCCTGGAGGAGGAAAAAACAAGGGAATCATTTCCATCTCCTTTCCAACGCATGGATAACCAGATGGAATAGTAAACTTCCCCAGTGAACCCCACACGAAGGCAACCAGGTTTCCAGGCGTAGTTCCGCTGGCAAAGAAGGTCACGGAACCGGGAGAAAACCCAGTTCTCGAAAGTGAAGGCCCGAAATGGTCGCGGACAAACACATCGGTTGCGCTGTTGGTGTCATCCTGAATGAGATTATCAGCTCCACTCTCGAAGGCAACCAGTTGTCCGTTGGAGGAGATGGAAGGGCGATTACTACTCCCGTTTCCTTGCCTGCCCCTGGAGGTTAATGAGGCTCCAAACGTTCTTCCCTTTTTGCGATCATGGACAAAAACATCGCCCACACCGTTACTATCCCCTGCCACGAGATTGTCCGCCCCACTCCAAAAAGTGATAAATTGGCCGTCTTGAGAGGGAGATGCTCCAAGGCTGCTCCGATTCCCCTCCGATCCCATCGAATCCACGCTCACCCTAGTGGTTTCACCAATGAACCGGTCATGAACGAAGACATCGGAAAACCCATTAGTGTCTCCCGAAACCAAATTATTGGCCCAACTCACGAACACCACCAGTCGACCATCATTGGTGATCGAAGGGTCTTTACTTTCAAAATTCCCCTCATTCCCTGACGAATCAACACTTACCCTAGCGGTTTGCATCGAGAGAATGTCTCTAACAAACACATCCCTGGCACCATTGGCATCGCCAGGGACCAAATTGGTGGCATAGCTATGAAAGGCAACGTGACGGCCATTTGAGGATATGGAAGGACTAAAACTGTCAGCATCGCCTTGCTGGCCGGAAGAACTAATACTAGCGAGGCCAGTTCTCCCCGACTGTAGATCATGAACAAAAACGTCCATCTCCCCATTTGTATCTCCAAATACCAGGTTTTCAGATTTACTTTCAAATGCAATAAAGCGGCCATCAGACGAAATCGACGCATTTAGGCTATCAGATTTTCCTTGAATGGCCATGGTGCTCAAACTTACCCTAGTTGTATTCCTCGTTTGGGTATCGTGGACATAAATGTCATTGACCCCATTGGTGTCACCAGGAACAAGGTTCGTCGCACGGCTATGAAAGGCCACGAAGCGGCCATCAAACGAAATGGAAGGAAATAAGCAGTCAGCATTCGCTTGAAATCCAGAAGAATCCAGGCTTACCCGCCTTGTTTTGCCACTATGGCGGTCATGAATAAAAACATCCCAAACGAGGTTCGTGTCGCCAGGAACCAGATTGCTGGCCTCGCTATGAAATGCAATGAAGTGGCCGTTCCCCGAAATTGAGGGTACCGCCGATTTTTTGGAGGCTTGACCTCCCAAGGAGTTAACGCTTACCCGAGTAGTACTCTGGGATTGTGCCTGAGAAGAGAATATACAAGCTGCCGCAAGGCACGCGCAGGATGAGAGGCGGGTCATTGAAGTTACTTCCGTGTGGTTGTTCTTCTAAACATTAAGCCATCATGGCGAATTCGCACCCACAGGAAGTAAGATTGGGTTGGAGGCGCGCGGAGGCAGGATGGCACTTATCGGAACCTCAAGCGCCTGGATCCAAATGGGGGTCCCAATTGGAACAATGCCAGGCACCCTCGCGCCATCAATGCTTGCTCGCCCATCCACGTTGGAAAGGAATGGGTCCAGGACCACGATCGGCAACGACAGGGCCACATCGATCCCCAGGGT
>JAJFFB010000055.1 GCA_021776925.1 Planctomycetota bacterium
GCCCAGCTCATCGCTGGCGATCTTGACCAGGCCGTCGATCCATCCAGGCAGCAGGGAAAGGTCGAAGGACCACACCGAAGCGCTGCCAGCATTGGCGGGGCAGCGCCCGATCTCGGCGTAGAGGTCAATGCCCTCGGCGGGTTTGCCCAACACCGAGCCATATCCGCTGCCCTCGCCTGGCCCGCGCCCGAAAGCGAAGTAGCGTTCGTGGATGCGATCCCCATCGACCGCGGCGCTGAAGCCGAGACCCCGCAGGCGGTCCAGCGCATAAGCCTGGATCATCAGGCGCCGGATGCCGCCCAGCATCTCACCATCCAGGTTCGGGTCGAGATTGCCGATTGCCTGGACCGCGATGTCCAGACCGGTTTCCCACGCCGAGGGCAGGACCCAGACCGAGGCAAAGGCCTGCGGCAGCAGTGTGGCACGACGTAGATCCTGCCAGTCCGAATCACCAGCCAACGACTTGAACTCGCTGACTTTGGTTGCGTCGACCCAATCCTCGAGCCAGGCGCGATCGATCTCGAGGGTTTCCCCAGGGTTGCTCCCGGGAAGGCGCAACAGCGCCAAGATGACCGGCCCGTCGACCACCCACGGAGCGGCGCCCTGGTTCATGAAGTAGGCGCCGGCGGTGGCGGTGGCCAGATCAAGAGCGACCGGGCGCGCGACCAGCAGCACCCCTTCCCGTTGCAGGCTCTGCGGAGTCAGCGCCAGAGTCACGCGGTTGGCACCCAGCATTTCGCGCAGGCCGAAGCCCCTGCCGCCGCCGAGGGGTTCACCTTTCCAGTTGCGCTCCAGCCGGCCCAGCGGCCCACGCAGGAAGTTGACCGAAGCCAGTGCCTGGCCGGCCTGGGTGTCGATGCGGCGGGCGTCCCATTCGGCCAGGTCGAGGTCGACCGAAACCAGGGTGTCGGCGGGCAGGTATTGCGCCGGCTCCTGTGGAAGAGCGGCGCAGACGAGGAGAAGGAGATTGGCGATCATGACCAGGAGTCGTTTGGGTAGTGCTAATCCACCACCGTAGCGGAGGTAAGAGAGGAGAGCAGGAAGGGCAGGCTGGCTTCGTAGCGATGGTCCATGCCGAAGTGCCCGCCGTCGAAGAACTCGATCCTCGCCGGGAGGTCGAGCTGGGCCAGGCGCGCCTGGAAGCGGCGCAACCCCCATTGCAACGCAAATTCGTCGCGCTCGCCAGCATCAAGATAAAGAGCCTGAAGGCGGCGCAGGGAAGCCACGCACTCGGCCTGCTCGAGCATGCGCAGCGGATCGTGCTCGAGCCAGCGGACGAAGACCTGATGGTGGATCTCGCCGGTGGCCGGGTCGAGCGGCAGGTCGCAGCCCAGCGGCGCGGCCGGGTTGGGCGAGTAGCACGCCGCCATCGCCAGCGCCTCGATACCAGCGTGTTCCAGGTTGCCGATCGCAGGCAGCCGCGTGATCTGCTCGAGGAACGCCGCCGGGCCGCCGTAACGCTTCCAGCAATTGAGCGCGTCGGCGAAGCCGCGGAAGTGGCTCATGTCGAAGCCCATGTCGCCGGCGTGCGACCCGGCGGCGGCAAAGTAGCCCGGGTTGCGCATCGTCAGGGTCAGCGCACCGTAGCCGCCGCTGGATTTGCCGACGACCACGCGGCGGCCGGAGCCGCCGCAGCCCAGAGCCTGTTCGGCCGCGGGGATCAGTTCGTGCAGCAGCATCGATTCGTAGGCGCCGGTGCCGACCGAGTCCAGATACTGCGAGCCGCCCATCCTGGTTTCGCAGGATGGCCACAAGTACACCGCGGGCGGAATGCTGCCGGCGGCGAGCAAACGGTCGATGCGCTCGGGCAGGTTTTCCTCCCACAGCGAACCCTTGTTCAGCACCTTGTGCCCGAAGCCGGTGAAGCCGACCAGGACGACCACCAACGGTAGTCCCGCGGCGCCGCATTCCGGTACCAGCAGCGGGTGCGCGCGGAGGTGCGGATCGCCGAGGGGATTGCCACGCAGATGCTCGCTGTCGTGGGTCAGCTGGCTCGCCACCGAGCCGCCGGCGAGCACGCGGCGATATTCGAATTCCACCGCGTCAGATTAGCAGCCGCCGTGGCCCTGGCAGCGGCTGATTCGGCGCCGCCGGGCTTGCAATCGGCGGAGTCCAAGACCTAGTCTGCACGCCATGCGCACCGGCCGCTCCGCCAGATCCCCCCACCGCCTGTGGGCCGCCAGCCTGCTCCTGCTCGGCGCCTGTGTCAGCACCCAGAAGCCCTTGGGGCTGGACGAATTCACCGTGGAATTGGCGCCGGGCGAACTCGGCCTGGTGCTGCTGCCCGACGAGGTGCCGTGGCCCGACTTCTCGATCGGCTGGCCGGTGCGCCACCGCCTGATGGATGCCGTCGATGCCTCGCTCGCCTATCTATCGAAGCCGTCGTCGAAGGGTTTCTTCCCCTACGGTGGCATCAGCCACCAGCACATGGTCGATTCGCTGCAGCGCTTCCGCGAACTGCTGGTCGATTGCCGTTCGGCGGAGCAGTTCCTGGACCATCTCGAGGCCGAGTTCGACG
>JAJFFB010000056.1 GCA_021776925.1 Planctomycetota bacterium
GTTTGCGCGCCGCGCCCGACATCAGGCCGAGTTCGCGGCCGAGGTTGGCCGCCGTGCCGAGGCCGAGGATCGCCCACGCCGCCACCTCGGCGTTGGGCGCCGCCTGGCGACACCGCGGACCACGATGCGCGGCGACCTGCTCGCTGACGAAGGAATGGAAGCGGCCATAGAGACGCTTGAGCGCCGCCTTGATCGCGCGGTCGTCGCTCTCCGACAGGCCGGCAAATAGGATGCGATAGAGACCGAACTCGCCGTGGTGGGTGGCCTCGTACTCCAGGATCCGTTCGGCCGAGCTGGATTCGTCGTCGGCGTTCTGCAGCAGTCTGCTCCAGACTTCTTCCGATAAGCGGTACACGTCTTCCAGGGCGGCGATGAACATCGCGCGCTTGTCCGGCCACAGTCGATAGAGGATGGTCTCCTGCACCGCGCAGCGCCGCGCGAGTTCGGCGGTGGTGGTGCGGCGGTAGCCGAGATCAGCGAAGGTGCGCGCGAGCACCGGCGCCAGCTGACGGCGGCGCTCCTCGCTTTGATCGGGTCTGGGCATGAGATGGTGGGGCTCAGGCCGATCTAGTCTTCGTGCTGTTTGAGTTCCGCCAGGCTCACCGGTTGGGTGGACGGAATCTGCAGCAGGATCTTGCGCGTGGCCTCGTCTGGCTTGAACTCGGCCGCCAGGCGCATCGACACGTCGGTCACCTGCGCCGAAGAACTGCGATAGGCAAGTTTCCACTTCGACACGATCACGTCGACGCCGGCTTCCTGGGCGATGCGCGGCAGCTGGGCCTCGATCCGCGCGATGATCTCGTCGACCGGCGCGGTGCTGAAACCCTGGCGGTGGATGTGTTCCTGCTTGGCGCGCATATCCTGCTCCAGTGCGGCGGTGGTTTCGCTATCGCCGGCCGCGCTGGCCTTTTCATGCGCGGCGCGCACCTCGGCGAGAGATTCCTGGAACATCTCCGAGCGGTAGAAGGCGATCGCCACGACACGCGAATCGAAGGTACCCAGGCGCACCTGGGCGACCGTCGCGGTGGGCTCCTGCGCAGCGGTGGCCAGGGGAAGGACGGCCAATCCGGCGAGCAGGATGGCCACTAGATGAGGGGTTTTTGACATGGATTTGTAAGCAGATGCTAACAATTCGGCCGGTGTGCGGTGCGCTAGATAATTTTTTGAGAGAAATCAACCGCCTCCCGCGCGGCCATTTCCTCACAGGCCCGCTCTAGTCCTCGTGCTGTTCGAGTTCCGTCAGTGGAACCGGCTTGAGCATGGACATCTGCCTCAGGACCCGGCGCGTTTCGGCGTCGGGGCGGAACTCTTCGGCCATGATCAGGCTCAGGTCGATGGTCTGCACCTCGGGGTGGCGGTACTCAAGATCGCCTGCCGACACGATGACGTCGACCTTGGCGTTGCGGGCGATGCGCGGCAGTTGTTTTTCGAGCATGTCGACGATTTCGCCAATCGGCTCCGTGCTGAAGCTCTGGCGATGGATCTGTCGTTGCCTCGACACCATTTCCTGCTCCAGGCGCCGTGCGTTTTCGTGGTCATCCGCGGCCAGGGCCCGCTGGTGTTCGGCGCGGACCTTGGCCAGAAAGTCTCCGAATCGTGCCGACCGGTAATAGGCGATGGCCACCAGGCGGGAGTCGAAGGTGCCGAGACGAACCTGGGTGGCTTCGGCCTGTGCAGCGGGCTCCTGCGCAGCGGTGGCCAGTGGAAGGACGGTCAATCCAGCGAGCAGGATGGCCACAAGAGGAGGAGTGATTGACATGGTTTTGTAAGTGTAGACTAACAATACGGGCGGTGTGCGGTGCGATAGAAAATTTTGAGCGAAATCAGTCGCTTTCCCGCGCGGCCAGTTCCTCCCAACGGGCGAGCATCGTTTCCAGTTCCTCACTGGCGCGGCTGCGGGCCAGATTCAGGCCGCGCGAAGGCTGGCCCTCCTGGCGGTAGGTTTCCGGATCGGACAACTCGGTGTCGATGCGCTGGATCTCGGCCTCGTGTGCCTCGATACGCGTCATCAATTCTGCCAGTTCCCGCTTCTCAGCGGAGGACAGCCCCTGGCGCGGCTCCGCCTTGGGCGCAGGTCGTCCGCGCTGCGACGCCGCGCGTGGTGCCGGGGCCGCCGGCGGCACCGCTCGCTGGCGACTTTCGCCCTCCAGCCGTTCCATCAGCGAACTCAGGTCGCCGGCGTGCAGGCGCACGCCCCCGGCACCGTCCAAGTAAAGGATGTGGGTGGCGACGCGGTCGAGGAACCAGCGGTCGTGGCTGACCACCACCACGCTGCCGGCGAAATCCAGCAGCGCTTCTTCCAGCGCGCGCAGGGTCATCAGATCGAGGTCGTTGGTGGGTTCATCCAGCACCAGCAGGTTGGCGCCGGTCAGCATCAGCTTGGCCAGCAGTACGCGCCCGCGTTCGCCGCCCGACAGCGAAGCGATCGAAGCCTCCTTGCGCTTGCCGGGGAACAGGAAGCGATCGAGGAAGCTGATCACGTGCACGCTGTGGTCGCCGACCAGCACGTGCTCGGCGCTGCCGGCGACCTCTTCGGTCACGCTGCACTCGGCGCGCAGGTCCTCGCGTTTCTGATCGATGGTGCCGAAGACCACGGTCTCGCCGACAACGACTTCGCCGGCGCTTGGCGGCAGGCGGCCGAGCAGGATTTTCAACAAAGTGCTCTTGCCCGCACCATTGGGCCCGACCACGCCGAGGCGCATGCCTTGTGCGATTTCCAGGTCCAGACGCGGCAGCACCTCGCGCGCGCCATAACTGTGGCCCACCCCCTCGACGCGCACCACCTTGGTCCCCAGCCGGCGGCCGCGCGGGAAGGCCAGTTCCAGATCGCCCAGGGTGGCTGCCGGAGCCGATTCCACCAATTTCTCAAAGCGGTCGATGCGCGCTTTGGCCTTGGTCGAACGCGCCGGCGCCCCGGCGCGCATCCACGCGGTTTCGCGGCGCAGCAGATTGAGGCGGCTGCGTTCGCTCTTCTCCTCGCTGGCCAGCCGCGCCGCGCGCAGCAAGACGTAGTCGCGATAGCCCCCCTCGTAGTCGTAATTGCGGCCACGATCGATCTCGACGATGCGCGTCGCCACGCGGTCGAGCAGGAAACGGTCGTGGGTAACCAACACCAGAGGCAGCTTCAACGCCGCCAATTGTTTTTCCAGCCAGGCGACGACGAAAGCGTCGAGGTGGTTGGTCGGTTCATCCAGCAACAACAGGTCGGGGCGCGCGACCAGCAGACGCGCCAGCGCCACGCGGCGCGATTCCCCGCCCGAGAGCGAGCCACACAAGGCTTCGGCGTCTGGCAGGCCGACGCCGTCGATGGCGGCGTCGATACGGTGCTCGACATCGTGGCCACCGAGGTCGTCGAGTTGATGCTGCAATCGCTCGTGGCGCCGCGACAGCCGCGCCAGGTCGGCGGCCGGCAGCTCCGGCGCCGACATCTGCTCATAGACCTCGTGAATGCGCTCAATCAGCGCTTGACGGCCGGCGATGCCGCCGCGCACGATCTCGCGGATACTGTCGGATCCTGGGAACTGCGGCTCCTGTTCCAGGTAGCCGATGCGCAGCTCCCGCCGCACCACGCGTTCGCCCTCGAAGTTGCGCTCGAGTCCGGCCAGGATGCGCAGCAGGGTTGATTTGCCACAGCCGTTGGGGCCGATCAACGCGATGCGGTCGCTGTCCTCGACCACCAGCGAGGCATCGACCAGCAGCGGCTGCCGCGGGTCGAAGGAGATGGCGGCGTGCGTCAGGGTGATCAGGGCCACCGGGCAGATTCTAGATCGGCGCCACACGGCGGCCAGGTCTGACAGCGGGTGCGGCGTAAGCCTGCCAAAAAAACGCAGCCTGCCGGTCCCTTGCTCCGACAGGCTGCGCTCCTAATCCCATGCAGAGGTCAGAGAATCAACAGTGGCAGGACGTTGGAATCCAAAAGGGCGCCGTTGCCGGCCTGCGCAGCGAGTTCCAGGTAGACCGTCAGCCCGGCGGCAGCTGGCGGTAGCGGTACCGAAGTGAAGGAGCCTTCGCCGAGGCCGTCGGAGAAGCCCGTATCCAGAATGGTGTAGGTCGGTCCGACGTCGAACTGGTGACCGAACACCACCATGCCGCTGGCGCTGAAGCCGTAGATCAGCCAGTAGGGGGAATCCGGCGGCGCTCCGGTCCAGGTCAGCGACACGGTGGTTCCGACCAGCGCCGAGGCAGGCCCGCTAAGGCCGATGCTGTCGGTGTTGGGCGGACCCTCGAAGCCGAAGCCTTCGTGCAGGAAGCAGTCCTCTTCCAGGTTGGTGTCCAAGGCGATCATGTTGGTCGCCAGGCTCTGGAACATGGTGCGTGAACCGTCCGCGCTGATGGAGGGCCGGGTGGAATGGCCATTGCCCGGGTTGTTCTGCGTGGAACGGCTGAGGATGGTGGTGATTGCGGTCTGGCGATCGTGCAAGAAGACGTCTTCAGAGTTGTTGTTGTCGCCGGGTACCAGATTGGAGGCGAGGCTACGGTAGCTGACGTAGCGGCCGTCGCCCGAGATGCTCGGCACGCTGGACAAGGCGTTGGACAGCACGCCCGCAGAGTCCTTGCTGATCACTTCGGTAATCCCGGTGAGCAGATCGTGCACGAAGACGTCGGCGGCGAAGTTGGTGTCGCCTGCGACCAGATTGGAGGCGTCGCTGTGGAAGGCGACGTAGCGCCCGTCGTCAGAAACCGACGGCCTGGAAGACGGCCCATTGGCTTCGACCCCGGTGCTGCTGACGCTGATGCGCACGGTGGTGCCGGCGGCACGGTCGCGCACGAATATGTCACGCTGCAGGTTGAGGTCGCCCGCCACCAGGTTGGAGGCGTCGCTCCAGAAGGCGATGACGTTGCCGTCGCCCGAGATCGACGGACGGTCGCTGCCGCCGTTGGCCTGTGCCCCCAGGCTGTCGACACTGACTCGCTCCAACGCCCCGGTGGGGACGTGGTACAGCAAGATGTCGTCGGCCAGGTTGGTATCGGCCGCGACCATGTCGGAAGCTGAACTGCGGTAGACCACCCAGTCGCCGTCGGCCGAAATCGCCGGGCGCGTCGAGATCGCGTTGCCGGTCAGCCCGGTCAGCGCGCGGCTGGCCAGCGTGGTGGTGCCCAGCGCGCGGTCGCGGATGAAGATGTCGTAGGTCAGGTTGAAGTCCAGCGGGTCGAAATTGCCCGCCAGGCTGATGAAGGCGATGCGGTTGCCGTCGCCCGAGATCACCGAGCGCTTGCTCTCGCCGTTGCCCTGCACGCCCAGCGGCCCGATGCTGACGCGTTCGGTGACACCGGTGGTCAGATCGCGGTAGTAGACGTCCTGGACGAAGTTGGTGTCGAGGGCGTCGAAGGTGGTGGAGTTGGTCTCGAAGGCCAGGAACAGGCCGTCGGCGGAAAGGTCGGGCCGGTTGCTGGCGCGGTCGCCCTGGGTGCCGGTGGTGGAGGTGCTGACGCGGCTGGTCTGCTGCGCCGCCAGTGGAGCCGCAGCCACAAGCAGGGCTGCGGCGATCAGGCCGGCGCGGTGGAATTGAGGGGTTTGGGGAGTCATGGTGCGATCAGGAAGCGACGGACAGCGAGGGAACGAAGGACTGCCGGATCCACGCCAGGGCGTGGTCGACCGACTTGCCAGGATTGAAGAACAGGTCTTGCGCCATCTGCCGGCGGATTTCCGACTTGTTGGCGGGGCGGGCGAGGCTCTCTTCGATGGCGAGCAGCGCGGCTTCTGGGTCGGGCACGATCAGGCCGCCGTTGCGGCCCCAGGTTTCGGTGTCCATCATCGAGCCTTCTTTGCCGGCGGCCTTCTTCAGCAGCTTGGGCACGTCGAGGAACACCATCGGACGGTCGACCAGGCTGTACTCGCTGCTGACCGAAGACGCATCGGTGACCAGCAGGTCGGCCATGAACAGCAGCGGAGTCACGTCGAAGGATTCGACCAGGCGGGTGTGGCGGTTTTCGACTTCGGCGACGCGCGCTGCCCAGTTCTCGGTGCAGCCGTGCGGATGGTCGTGCAGCTTGACCAGCAGGTCGTACTTGCCGCTTTCCTGCACCGCGCGGATGAAGTCCATGCCCATGGTCTCCATTGAGCAGTGCTTCTGGCCGGTGGGAGCGTAGAGCAGCACCGGGCGGCTGCCGTCGAAGCCGTAGCTGGCCAGCAACGCGTCGCGATCGAGGCTGCCGTCGACCAGGCGGTCGGTCTTCATGAAACCGATGTCCAGCGCGCGCGGGTCGTTCTCGCCGATCAGATCCGCTTCGACGAAACGCCGCTTCATGTACGGCCCGGCCATGAAGAAGTAGTCGGCCCCCAGGTTCTCCTTACGGATCGCGCGGTTGCGGAAGGAGATGCCGTGGAAGACCTGCACGCTGGCCTTGGCGCTGCGCGGCATCAGCATTTTGGTGTTGGCGGCAAATAGCAGATCGAAGTCGCGCTCGGCGATCTCGTCCATCGACAGCATCTGGCGCGCGGATAGGCCGAAGGGCCGGTACATCGCCGAGGTGTGGAAGCGGTGCCCCTCCTCGGTCTTTTCGCGCAGGCCGCCGGCGACGTGGATCTCGATGTCGGGCTCGTTGACCAGGCGGCGGAACAAGGGCAGGAAGCAGACGAAGTGCACCGGCGCATAGCCGGTGAACAGGACGCGGAGTTTGGAATCGGACATGGGAATGGATTCGAGGAGGTGGGAGCTCAGCGCAGGGCGATGCGCGCGGTGGTGGTTGCGGGAAGAGGGGAGATGAGGGGCCACACCTCGCGCCTGGCGAAGGCCAGGTCCTCGGGGAAATCGATTTCGGTCCAGGGCAGACCGGTCACGTCCACCGCCTCGATTTCCAGTTGGCGGGTGACGGCGAGATGGTTGAGGGCGGCCGGGACCCAGCTGCCGTGGCCGCCGGCGGCGATGATCTGCTCCATCAAAGGCAGCATCGCTGCGTAGCCTTGCTGATCGAAGCGCACCAGGCCGACGTTCTCGCCGTTGGATTGTTGCGCCGGCATGTTCTTGCTCATGCTGACCACCCGCCCACAGTCCACTTCGATTTTCATCTGTTCTTCGTCGTGACCGGTCTGGCGGTCGCAGCCGACCGCGGTGGCCGCGGCGTGCAGCACGCGGCGGTAGACCTCGGGGTGGGCGACGACGTCGGCGTTGGTGCAGGCGAAGGCGCCGCGCAGCCAGTCGCGGGTCAGCCACAGCGAGTACAGGCTGTTGGTGTCGGCGAAGACCGGGTTCACGATCATGCTGCAGCAGGCGAAGGAGTCGACCACCGGCTCGATCAGTTCACGGCGGTAGCCGGCCACCACGCAGACCTCTTGCACGCCCTGACGCAGCAGCGAGTCGATCTGGATCTCGAGCAGGGTGCGGTTGCGGATCGGCAGCAGGCACTTGGGCTTGCCGTTCGCCAGACGGCCCAGGCGACTGCCGGTGCCCGCGGCCAGGATCACGGCCTGGGGCGGGGCGCTCTGTGCGCTCTGTGCGCTCTGTGCGGAGGGGAAGGGGGAGGGAGTCGGCATGGAAAGTGGCGGGGGCCTGACTCCAGAGGCGCAAAAAGCGGGCCGACTTCCTCCCAATATCCAAAAAGGATGATGATTAGGTGAAAAGTCCTAATCGGGCCTATTTTCTCGGCTTTTTGGGGAACTAAGCGGCGGCTGAATTTAGCCGGTTGGCTAAATTCAGCCGTTCTTTTTTGGACCTGCGATGCCGTGCTTGGCGAGCTTGCCGCGCAGCGAGCCACGGCTCAGTCCGAGCATTTGCGCGGCCTGGGTGACGTTGTGTCCGCTCTGGTCGAGGGCGCGCAGGATCAGCCGCCGTTCGGCCTGGCGCAGATTGAGGTCGGAATCCTGACCGACCGCAGTAGCCTGGGCGGCGAGCAGGCTCAGGGGGAACTCGCCTCCCGGATGAAGCAGCACGGCGCGCTCCATCACGTGCTTCAATTCGCGCACGTTGCCCGGCCACCCATAGGCCTTCAGCGCCTGTTCCGCCTGCTGCTGGATGACGATTCCCTCCATGCCGAAGCGGTGCGCGACGGTGTCGGCGAAGTGTCGCGCCAGCAGCAGGACGTCGTCCCCGCGGTCGCGCAGCGGGGGCAGTTCGAGCGTCAGCACCTGCAGCCGGTAGTAGAGGTCGGCGCGGAAGCGGCCGGCCTCGACCATGTCGCGCAGCGGCCGGTTGGTGGCGGCGATGATGCAGGCGCGCATCGGCCGCTCGCGGTCGGAGCCGAGGCGGCGCACGCGGCGCCGGTCGAGCACCGTCAGCAGCCGCGCCTGCGAGGGCAGCGGCAGTTCCCCGATCTCGTTGAGGAACACGGTGCCGTTTTCGGCCGCTTCCAGCAGACCGGTGCGGCTGCGGTCGGCCTGGGTGAAGGCGCCCTTTTCGTGGCCGAATAACTCCGACTCGATCAGGGTCTCGGGCAGCGAGGTGCAGTCGACGTGGACGAAGGGGCGCTCGTTGGCGGCGCCCTGACGGTGCAGAGCACGCGCGACGATGTCTTTGCCGCAGCCGGTCTCGCCCAGAATCAGGACGGTGGGCTGGGTCGAGCCGCCGCGCCCCAGCCGCGCAATGCGGCTCAGGTCCAGGTGCACCTTGCGCATCGCCTGCGACTCGCCGAGCAGGGTGACTTCTGGAACCGCGTGGCTGTCGCGCTGGCGCGCGTGGTCGAGGCGGCGACGCTGCTCGGCCTGCTCCAGCACCCGTTCCAGCACCAGCACCGCCTGCTGCGGGTTGTCCGGTTTCTCCAGATAGTCGGCGGCGCCGTTCTTCAGCGCCTGCACCGCGTCTTCGACGTTGGCAAAAGAGGTGAGCACCACCACCGGCAGCTCATTGGCCCACTGCTGGTAGATCTCCTGCAGCAGGTCCAGCCCGCTGCCGTCGGGCAGCTGCACGTCGAGCAGGACCAGGTCGAAGGGGTCGCTGTGGATGCGCTTGCGCGCCGCCGCCAGGGTGCGCACAAAATCGCACTGGAAGCCGCCGAGCTGCAGCTGATAGGCCAGGGCTTCGGCCAGCAGCTCCTCGTCTTCGACCAATAGGATGCGCGCGCCTTCCTGGGGGGGGGTGCTCAAGCGGGCTCCTCGCGCACGGCTCTTTCGACCAGTTCGATCAGGTCGTTGATCTCGAAGGGCTTGGTGATGACGCCGAGGAAACCGTGTTCGCGGTGCCGGGCCATGACCGGATCCTGGTGGTAGCCGCTGGCGATCACCCCGCGCGCGTGCGCGTCGAGCGCGTGAATGCGTTTCATCGCCTCGCGCCCGCCGATGTCGCCGGGCATGGTCAGGTCCATGATCACCAGATCGATGCGCCCGCCGACCGCCAGCACCTGACGATAGTGTTCGACCGCCACGCGGCCGCTTTCGGCGACGTCGACTTCGTAACCCTTCTCGCGCAAGGCCAGCGCCACCGGCTCGCGCACGTCGATGTTGTCATCGACCAGCAGCAGGCGCCAGGCGCCGGTGGGAGGAGCCTGGGCGAGCAGCACCGGGCGCGCCGGTCGCGTGCTCGCCGGCAACATGATCAGAAACTCACTCCCGCCGGTCGGCGGGCAGTCGACCTGCAGCGCGCCGCCGTGGCGGCGGACGATCGCCTGGCTGGTGGCAAGACCAAGGCCCGAGCCGCTCTCGCGGGTGGTGAAGTAGGGTTGGAAAATGCGTTCCAGGTGTTCGGGCGCGATTCCCGGCCCGTCGTCGCGGATGGTGATGGCGACAAAACGTCCGCTGTCCAGCGGCAGTTCGCTGGTTCCGGTCACCACTTGATTGGCGGCGTGAATCCAGATGCGGCCGCCATCGGGCATCGCCTGGTGGGCGTTGAGAAGAATGTTGTGCAGCACCTGGCTGACCTGGCCGGCGTCGATCTCCGCGGCCCACAAATCGGGATCCAGATCGAACAGCACCACCACCCCGGTGCCACGCAGCGCGAACTCGGTTTCGTCGCGGATCATGTCGCCAAGACGCACCGGCGCTTTGACCGGTTCGCCGCCGCGGGTCAGCGCCATCAGCTGGGTGCCAAGCCGTTTGCCGCGCCGGCACGCCGCTTCGATCTTCTCCAGCGCATCGGGGCCGTCGCTGCGCCCTTCGCGCAAGCGCCCCAAGGCCACCCAGCTCTGAATCGCGGCAAGGATGTTGTTGAAGTCGTGGGCGACCCCGCCGGCGAGCAGGCGCACCGACTCCTCGCGCCCGTCGGCGAGCATTTCTTGTTCCAGGCGGCGGCGCCGGGTCACGTCGCGGAAGGCCAGGATCACCTCGTCCGAAAACCCGTCGCTGGCTTCGAGCAGCGCGCCGTAGACCTCGATGGTGCGCGGAGTGGCGCCGCCCTCCATGGGGAAGTGGAAGTCGCCACCCGCTTCTGTGCTGAGTGCGCCGGAGCGCACCAGCGCAACCAGGTCGGGGGCCGGAGTATCGCCCGTCGACGATGCGAGGGGCAGCACCTGCCCGATCCACAGGCCCACCGCCTTCTCGGAGGGCATCGCGCAGATCCTGCTGGCGGCGCGGTTGAGGAATTGCACCTTGCCACCGGAATCCAGCGCGGCAACACCGTCGCCGATCGCGCCGAGAATAGTGCCCAGGCGGGTGCGTTCGGCGTCGAGGGCCGCGGTCGAACGGTGCAGTGCGTCGCGCTCCTGGGTGCGCTGACGGTAGGCGGCGAGAAAACCGAAGGCGATCAACAGCATGCCCATGCCGTTGAGCAGATCCTCGATCGGATCGTTGGGAAAGGCGCTGTCGCGGGTGAACTCGTCGAGCAGGTCGATCAGTATGCCGTAGGTGAACACCGGCCAGCCGATCTCGAGGGCGCGGATGCGCAGGCGCGAAGCGACACGGTAGGACACCAGCGCGGCAAGGAAATACAGCCCCTCGGTGGTCAGGTCGATCGAGCTGAAGTTCTTGACCAGGGGGAACGCCCAGAACCAGATCAACACGGTGACCGCGTAGACCAGCAGCACGACCAGGTGGAAGCTACGGCTCATGGTGCTGGGGGAACGCTTGGGGGGCCGTCTTCGACCAGGAGTCCGGAGCGCAGCTGCACCACGCGCGAGAACCCCACCGCCGCCGCCGGATCGGCAAAGGCGACCAGCACCGTGGCGGGAGTATCGAGGATCCAGGTGCGCACCTTGTCTGCCAGAGACGGCTCCAGATCCCGCAAGGGATCGTCAAGCAGCAACAGACTGGCGTCCTGATGCATCACCCGTGCCAGGTCGAGGCTGCGCGCCTGGCGCCGCGACAGATCACTCGAGGACACGCGCTGGTCGAGGCCGGCCTCGAGCATGGTCAGCACCGCGCTGGCCCCCGACCACTGCAGCAGTTCGACCGATTCCGGGCGCTCGGTGCCGCCGAGGACCAGGCCCCTCAAGCTCTGTCGCAACCAGCCCGGGTTCTCGGCCAGAGAGGCGATGTGCCGCGTCAGGACGCTGGAATGCGCCTTGTGCAATTTATGCCCGTCCCACAGGATCTTGCCGTCGTCGAGCGCGATCTTGCCGGCCACCGCGGCGAGCAAAGACGACTTGCCGGCGCCCGGCGGGCCGAGCAACGCGACCTTTTCGCCGGCCCGCAGGCTCAGGTCGAGCGGCCCGACGCGGTTGCGGTCGCTGCCCTGCACCAGGACATGTTTCAGCACCAGCCGCTTGCGCAGCGGCGGCAGATCCTCGTCACCCGGAGCGTCGCGGTCGGCGTCGTGGATGATGCGTTCCAGGCGGTTGCCGCACGCCATCATCTTGCCGAAGCGCGTTCCCTGACGGCACAGTCGCACCGCCGGCCGGTGCACGTCGACCAGATAGATGAAGAACACCAGCATGTCGGCGGCCTGGATGCGCCCGCTGTCGAGACCGTGGAAGGCCAGTACCAGAACCGCGCAGGTGGCGATGCCGAGGATCACGTGGGCGGCCAGGGTGGTGCGACCCTGGATGCGCACGACGTTGGTCTCGTGATGGCCGCTGGAATAGTTGACCTTGACGAAACGCGCTTCCTGCGGATTTTCGGACAGAGCTTCCTGGATCGTGCCGGCCAGCTTGCCCTCTTTCTTGCGCAGTTTCAGATAGTGCTGATAGAGGCGCGTGGCGCCTTCGAGAGTGACCAGAAAGACGCACACGCCGGCGCCGAGCACGATCAGGCCGAGCATCCAGTCGATCCACAACATCACCGCGCAGACGCCGAGGAAGAACACGCCATTGACCGCGACGTGGGTCTGGAAGCCCTTCAATCCTGCTTTCAGGCGCGCCGTGTCCCCGACCAGGCGCGCCACCAGATCGCCGGACGAGGTGGTCAGGCTACGCGGATCGAGGCGGTTGGCGGCACGGAAGGCCTCGGCGCGGATGTCGCGCACCCAGGCGATCGAGAAGCGCGCCACGTAGACCCGTTGGCGGAAATCGGAATAGCCCAGACCGACGACGATGAACAGAAACAGCAGCCCGATGGACCAGGGATCTGCGTACCAGGGTTGTTCGCTGGGGGCATCGGCCGAGAGGTAGGGCCCCAAGACGCCGCGGATCGGCCACGGCAACGCCAGGCGAAACGCGACCACGCCGAAGGCCGCGGCGCAACTCTTGCGGAAGTCGGCCCGATGGCGGCGGGCGAAGGGCAGCAAGGCTTTCCAGATGCGCAGCCAGCGCCGCCGCACCTTGCGCCGGTCGAGGACCCCCTCGGCGGCGGCGGGACTTTCTTTCAATGCGGCGTCGGGCTCCATCATGCGCTCAAGTGGGCAGGATCTCGTCGATGCCATCGCGCAGGATCTTGCGCGCCAGATGGCAGGCTTGCACCGCATCATGCTCCCAACCTTGCTGGAGCGTGCGCAGGGCCGAGATCTTGGCGCGCAAAGGCAGCGCGCAGACTAGATTCCAGCGTAAGCGCTTGGGGCACACGCTGCCGCCGCGCTGCTGGTAGGCAGCGAGCAGCGCGCGAATCTGGCCAAGGACGCGGCTCTCGGGCAGACTGGGGCAGCCGTCCTGGAACAGCATGTGGGCGATCAGCCGGCCCAGGTCGAAGTTGGGGTCGCCGGAGCTGAGGTCGTCCCAGTCGACGATGCCGATGCCCTCGGCTTCGACCAGGATCTGGTCACCGAAGAGATTGGCGTGAATCGGTGCCTTGACGAAGTCGCCGGCGTGTTCGAGATCGCGGCGCAACACTTTCTTGATCTGGCGTAGGGGTTTCTGCAGACCGGGCAGGGCCGCGCCAAGATCTTCAGCGGCGGCCTTGTAGGCTTTGAATTCGCGCCCCGGAGTCCACTTGATGCGCGCTTTCAGCGGCGCCTGGTGCAGGGAAGCCAGCGCCTGGCCGACCCTGGCAAAGAGCGCCTGTTCTCCGTCCAGGAAATGGGTGGTGAGCTGTTCTCCAGGGATTTCATTAAGGAAAAGCGCGCGGCGTTTGCGGCTGCGGCCGAGCAGCGACGGGATACGGAAATGCAGGTGGCCTTCGCGCCCGGCCTGCAACATCGAGTGCTGGTTGCGCAGCGCGATGACGAATTCTTCTGCGCCATACAGCTTGATGTACATGCCGCCGAGATCCGGGCGCTGGGCGCGGAAGCGCAGCAGAACGCGTTTGCGCGGCACGTAGCGCACCAGTTGCAGCGCTGCAAGCGCGGGATCTTCGGCCCATTCGTCGAGTTTCTTGAAGCGCAGCAGCGCGGCGAAACTGACCGGGTCGAAGAAGGTCGCCAGCTTGCGCAGCCGCGGTCCGTTGGGAATCGAGAAACCGACCGCCTGAAAGGGCTCGAGCAGAAAGACCGGCGGACCGCCGCTGGGCAAGGACGGCTTGCGCAGATAGGACGAGCGCCGGTCGCGCGCCAGCTGCAGATCGGGGTAGACCTGTACGTAGACGATCTGCCGCAGCGGCGCGTCGTCCTGGTCGAAGGGATGCAGTTGCACTTCGACCACCAGCCGCGCGCGCACCCCGGGTTTGAAATGAACCCGCAGGATGTTGGCCGAGGCGATGGCGCGGTCACGCCCGTTCCAGGCCAGCCACGCCCGCTCGAGCGAATCCTGCAGCTCGGTGGGATCGCGGATCAGCCGTTCGGCGGCGCTGCGCACCGCATCGGGAGCGGCCTGAACCAGTTTTTCTTCGGGGATCGCGGGCACGCCTACCAGTCGAGATGGAAACGCAACTGTACGAAACGGGAGTTGCCGAAGGTCTCGAGGTCGGCCACTCCGCTGTCGAGAGAAATGCGCAGGTTATCGGTCAGGTGCCAGTTCAGGGCGGCGGACAGGACCTGCACCTCGCCACCGCCGATGCTGCCCTCGGTGAGGTCGAGGCCAGAAAAGCGTAGCGCCGCTTCCCAGGCTCCCCAGCCGCCGTGGGCACCTTGGAAGGGAGAATCCGGCACGATCTTACGCAGGGTTCCGGAAGAACGGCGATAAGGGCGCAGTTCGCCGGTGATCATCCATGCCCCCTGCAGGTAGTAGGCGGCGAAACCAAGACTGTCCTCGAAGGCGGCGTCGACCTGGGCCAGGGTGTATTCGGCCTGGAGGGTGGCGCGCTCCCAGATGAGCGCCGATTCCAGGTTGATGAGCAGGGTGGAGTCGGCGCGGATGCCACCGGTGTCGACGATGCGCGGCGCCAGATGGGCTTCCGGGCGCGAGCGGAAGCGAACCTCACCGAGATCAGGATTGCGCAGGCTGGCGCCGAGTCCGAAGTGCAGCAGGCGTCGGCCCTTGCTCTTGCGGAAGGGAATCCAGGTCGCGCGCCCGGTCAGCGCAAACTCCTGACCGCCGCCTTCGTCGACGCCGGAGGCGGCCGAATCGGTTTCCCGGAACAGTCCCAGCGCCCACGTCGCGCGTCGGTCGAGGATGGAATTGCGCGCCATCACGCCGACGTTGCGCCCGGGCGACAGCGCGGTCAGTAAAGACCGCTCCATGAAGCTCATGTTGCTGGAACTGGTCAGCGCTTCGAGGCTGAAGGGTTCCTTGAAGTGACCGACCTTGAGGCGTCCGAGAGCGGGGATGTCCTGGATCTCCGCGTAGAGGTCGCGGAAGCTGGAACCGCTGCCCTGGAAATCGAAGGAGGTCTTGAAGGCCAGCCAGTCCTGGTAATCGCCCGCCAGGGACAGGCGGGCGCGGCGGAACTCGGTGCCGTTGTCGAAGGAATCGGAAAACAGTTCGACGTCTTTGTCGGTGGAGAAGAACGCCCAGTCGTTTTCCAATTTGCCGCCGATGGCGAGTCGGTAGCCGCCTTCGTCGGAGAGGATTTCGAAGCCGCTGAAGTCTTCGTCGTAGAACTCGTTGTCCTCGGGCTCCTGCGCGAGGCTGCCGCCGCTCAACGCGGCGGTGATCAGCAGGGTCAGGGTTTTCATCGCTGCACCTCCTGGGATGCGGCGGCGGCATGGTTCAGGAAAGTGCGCAATCGCCGCCACCGCCGTCGGCGCAGCTGCCAGCGCCGCAACAGCAAGGCCGCCGCCAAGGCATAGAGCCACGGTGCTGTCAGCCACACGAAACTCAGACCCACCACCGGCAACAGCAGCAGGCGCGCGCCGGTCTGCGCCCACGGGCGCCGGGCGATCCAGGCCGCCAGCGGAGGGGAGTATTGGTAGTAGGCGCGTACCAGGCTGCGCCCGAAGGCATGGGTCAGCAGGCTGCGGTCGCGCAACTGGCGCAGGATCAGGACCTCGGGGGCGTCAGGGTGGCCGAAGGTGGCGGTGGCGACGAAGCAGAAGCCGCCGCCTTGGCGGTCGCCTTCGATGATGATCGAGGAAAGACCGCTCTGGGCGCCGGGATTGACGACCTCAAGCGGCAGGGTTCCGCCTCCGGTGGTGCGCAGGTTGGGCACGCGGAAGGTGAGCGAGCGACCATCCGCAGCTACGTTGACCAGCTGCGAAAGTATGCCGCCGACTGCCACCGAAACCGGCACCACGCCGCCGCGATCGACGAACACCGTTCCGGGGTCGGCGAAGAGAGTGACCATGCTGCCGTCGACGCTGCCGGCGCGGCCTGGCACCGGACGAAAGCGCAGGGTCTGCAGGCGCCGCACCGAGAAATCAGCGAGCCCGGCGAGCGGATCGTCGACCTGGTGGAAGATGCGCTGCTCCAAGGTCAGCCCCAGGAGTGGATCCAGGACTCCCCACCAGTTGTCGCGCACCGAAACCGGATCCGAGGACTCGAGCCGCAGGTCGAACTGCACCCCGGTGGCGTAGTCATCGTCGTTGCGTTCCAAGGTGTTGCCGCCCCACGAGCCGGCGCTGCCACCGCCGAGGTCGGGCTGGGTGTCGCACACTCCGCCGCCGAGTTCCGAGTCGGACAGGAACACGCCGCTGCCGACGTTGCGCCGGATCAGGTTGCCGTAGACCGCCGAACGCAGTTCGCACAGGTTGTTCGGTCCGAGCGCCGACAGGTCGATGCGCAGCCCGTGATCGCCGGATTTCTGCAACGAGTTGAAGCGCACCACCGCGTCGAAGGAGGCCACCGAAGGCCCGATGCCGGAGGCGGACAGAGCGATGTCGAGGCCGTTGTCATCGCACTTGTCGACGTCGTTGCCGTCGATCGACCCGCTCAGCGTGGCGCTGCTACCCGAGGCGCTCACCACCACGCGGATGCCGCTGCCGAAACCGGTGATCAGGTTGCGCTGCACCGCGGCGTCGACCACCACCTCGCCGTTGGCCGCCAGGCGGATGCCGTCGGCGGAATCCTTTTCACCGAAGAAACGGTTGTCATTCAGGGTGAGCACGTGGTCGAGTCCGGCGCCGCCGGTGGCTTCCCAGACCACGCCGTCGAATTCCATGCCGAGCACGGTGTTGCGGCTGAAGACCAGCGCGGCCGCATCGCCCGCCGCGGTGTGATTGAGCGCGCGCCAGCCACCGAGGAAGACGCAGTCGAGCACCTGCAGATCGGCCGGGTTGCCAAACACCTCGATCACGTCGACGCGGCCGACGATGCGCAGATTCTGGATCAGCGTGGGGTCGGCGAGGTCGCCGATGACCAGGATCGGGGTGAACACCACCGAGCCGTCGAGGGTGGCGGTGCCGCTGCCGCTGGCCGGGCCGAGCAGCGAGACGCCGTCGCGCACCACGATCGGAAAGCCCTCGCCGGTGAAGGCGCCATAGGTGCCGGCGCCGACCAGGATGCGGTCGCCGGAAAGGGTGGCGGTCATCGCGCGAGTGATCGAACGCCACGGCGCGGCAGCGCTGCCATCACCGCTGACGTCGTCTCCGCTCGGGGAGACGTGGTAATCGACCGCTGCCAGGATTGGGGAACCGAGCAGCAAGCAAAGCAAGGGGAGGAGCTTTTTCATTCAGCGAGTGAACAGCGAGAATAATCAGGGCAGGACCTCAACCGGCACCGAAATCGTGCTGTAGCGCCAGGACTCGGCGCCCGGCTTGCACACCACCGCCAGGTGGAACAACTGGCCGACCAGCGCAGCCGCGGCGTTGGCCGGCACCACCAATTGCACCACTCCTTTGCCGTCGACGTCGAGCACCCCGACCGGGTCGCGGAACACCGGCGGGTACTGCCCAAGGTAGGTCTGCGCCAGCCACAAGTCGAAGCCCAGCGGGACCAGGACGCCGTTGGGGAACAGGACCGGTCCGCGTCCGCGCGCCGAGACCAGGGTGTGATAGCTGTCGCCTGCAGCATCATCCGGGAAGTCGAACTGGTAGGTGAGGGTGCCGCCACCTCCTGCCGAGAAACCGGCCGCATCGGCGCGCAGGTAGGGATCGAAGTTCCAGAGATCGATGCGTCCCCACATGGTGCCGCTGAAGGCCGCCTGTTGCGCACCGAATAGAAGGTCTTCTAGACCGTCGTGGTCCATGTCGCCGGCGTTGTCGATCGCCTGTCCCAGGCGGTCGTCCGACGAGAAGCCGGCGATCTGGTGCAGCAACTCCCCAGAGGCGCTGGAGTAGGCGCGCACGAAATTAGTGAAATCGGGCAGGATCTGGCCCGGCTGGCCGGCGAGGAAGTCGGTGATGCCGTCGCCGTCGAGGTCGCGGATCGGGGCTACGTCGTAGCCCAGACGCTCGTTGGCCTGGGTGCCGTCGATCTGCAGCAATACGCTGCCATCGGCTCCGGACAGCAGGTAAACCGAACCGCTGCCGCTGACTCCTCCCGGAGAGGCCTTCCAGCCGCCGACTACCAGGTCTGGAATGGAGTCGTCATTGAGATCCCCCATGCCCTCGAGGTGGAGGTCGACCCCGGGATAGACCTGGTGCCAGATCTGGGCGCCGTCGAAACCGGAGAAGGCGGTGACCGTTGCGGGTGTGCTGGCGGTGATGACCACGTCGTCGTAGCCGTCGCCGTTGAGATCCCCGGGGCCGGCGAGCCCTTGGCCGAAATGGTCCTCGATCGCGACACCGACGTGGGAGCGGATCAGCGCTCCGCTGGCGCCATCCATGAGAAAGACCTCGCCCGTCGTTCCGCCGCCGAACTGCTCCGAGGTGGGTTCCGAAAACATGAAGTCAGGAATGCCGTCCAGATTCACGTCGCCGGCCGAGGCACAAGAATGACCGCGCATCAGCATGGTGGTGGTGCCTGGATAGTCATAGAGCAGAGCGCCGTCCGACCCGCGAAACACCGCCGCGCGCCCGGCCCAGGTCTGGCCGGCAACCGCGGTCTTGTGGGCCCCGACCAGGATTTCGCCCAGACCGTCGCCGTCGAGATCACCGAGACCGCAAACGGAACTGCCAAAGGCGTCGCCGGCGACCGAGCCGTCGTGACGTCGGATTTCCAGGTGGCTCAAACCTGAGTAGACGAACACCGTTCCCTTGAGGCCGTTGTTCCACATGGCCCCTACCGCGTAATCACCAAAGCCGTCGCCATCGACGTCGCCAAGCCCAGCGACAGCATTGCCATAGAAACTGTTGGCCTCGCCAAAGCCGTCGTGGATCTGGCTCCATTCACCGCCGACTTGCTGAGCGGGTAGAGCGGTGGCGGCCGCCAAGGTGGCTAGGGCGAAACAGGGGAGGAGGGGGGGGTGCATCAGGGGGTTGGATCGGCCAGTATTTGGACCGTTGCAAAGACCAGGCGACGGACCGACTGCATCCAATCAGGCTGGATCTTGTCTGCGGTATCGCTGACCTGATGGTAATCGGGATGGTTGTCGCCGCCATAGAAACACAGGATCGGGACGTCTGCGGCGTAGAAGGAGTGCTGGTCGCCGGCGCGCAGATGGGCGCGGCCGCCGTCGACCAGGTGCAAGGGGCTGGTCGCTGCGGCAGACTCGGCGGCGGTCCGAAGTTCTTGCGGCAGTTCTTCCAGCACCATCAGGGTCACTGTGCCGGCGTCGCCGCGCCCCATCATTTCCAGGTTGACCATGGTGAGGGTGCGGTCGAGCGGTTGAACCGCGTTCTCCACGTAATAACGCGAACCGACCAGACCCATTTCTTCGGCGCCGAAGGCGATGAAGAGCAGGGAACGGGCAGGAGCCTGGGGTGCCATGGCAAAGGCCTGCGCCAGTTCCAGCATGACCGCGGTGCCGAGGTGGTCATAGTGCGCGCCGATGACAATCCAGTCATGCGCCAGCTCAGGGTCCGAACCGGGCAGCATGGCGAGGACGTTGCGGCTGCTGCCGTCGCGGATCGGGAAGCTCTGGAAGAAACTGCCCTGCGGCCCACCACCTTGCAGACCGAAAGCGGCGAAGCGCTCGGCGAGGTAGTCGCCGGCCAGGCGTCCGCCCTCGCTGCCAGCCCGGCGGCCGGAAAAATCAGGCGCCGCGAGCCGCTCCACGTGCTGGCGCAGGTCCGCGGCCAGGATGGAGTCCACCGCGGCGGTCGGGTTGCCGGGCTGGCTGCAGGCGCTTAGGAGCAAGCCCAGCAGGGGGGGGGCGAGAGGTGTTTTCATGGCGGTTCCAGGCGCCAGGATATGCCGGCGCCGCGGCCAGGCAGCGGGCGCAGTCCTGCTAGGCTGAGCCGCATGCGCGCGATCAACCTCGATAGGGAATTGGCGGCCATCACCTCGACCTGGGCGCCGCGGGTGATCGCGCAGCTCAACGACTATGAGTTCAAGTTGACCAAGCTCGAAGGAGATTTCCATTGGCACCGCCATCAGGCCACCGATGAGGCCTTCCTGGTGCTCGACGGCGAACTGACCATCGAGCTGCGCGACGACGAAGTGCACCTGGCCGCCGGTGAGCTCTACGTGGTCCCCGCCGGCGTGGAACACCGGCCGCGCGCGGCGCAACTCTGCCAGGTCATGTTGATCGAACCTTGTGGGGTCCTTGCCGCCGGCGATGCTGAGACCAGTTAGGCGGCCGGCAACGACGCGCAATCCAACGGACGGACCTTGCGCTTCACAGCGCCTTGCGTGGTGGCACCACCGCGTTCGACATCAACAAGCCGCTGACCAGGGCGAAGGCGGTGACCAGCACCTGGAATCCCTGGCGCAATCCGGTCAGGGGGTCGCCTTCCATCAGATCGGTGATGCTGAGGAAGCCGAGTGAACCCGGCACCAGGATCAGGATGCCGGGCAGGCGCGTGACCATCGCCGGGCGGTCGAGCACGCGCGCGTAGAGGTTGGAGCCGGCGCCGACGATCAAGGCGCCGAGGAAGACTCCGAGCTCAGGGCCGAGTTGATCGATGCCCGCTTTCATTCCAAGATAGGGGAGCAGCACCGCCAGCGTGATCCACGGCAGGTCGCGTTTCTGGCCCTGGAACAACAGACCGAGGGTGATGCCCGCGACCATCAACGCAACCGGCTGTACCCATGCCGGCCAGGCCTCGGCAGCGGTTGCAGCCGGCAGGCCGACCAGAAGTTCACCGAGTCGGCGACCGGCAAGCACGCCAAACCCCAGCATCATCAACAGGAGTCCGGACCACGCCAGGCGCGCGGTCCCCGAGACCACGTTCTTCTGCGCCAGTTCGCCCACCGCGGTGGTCAGGGTGAAACCGGGCAGCAGCACGATGATGCCGGCAAGGGTGGCGACGTCGACGTCGCCGGTGCCGAGCGCGCGCGACAGCAGCACCGCGGTCAGCGACACCAGACCGGCACCGAGCAGTTCGTGCAAACCGATCAGCACGCGCTGCGATCCGGCCAGGGTGAGGAAGACGCCGAGCATCAGTCCGCACACGGTGGCGAGCAGCATCTCGTCAGGACCGCCGCCGAAGAAAGAAGAAGCTGCACCGGACGAGATCGCGAAGCAGGCGATGACCAGCGCGCGGCCGTAGAGCGGCGGCTCCTCATCGATACGGTCGATGGCGCGCAGGCCTTCGGCCGGCGTCATGCGGCCGGCGACCACTCCGTTCCACAATTGATCGAGACGCGTCAGCTTGTCGAAGTCGAGTTCGTTGCGCTGCAGCCGGAACAGATGGGCGAAACCGTCCTCGCCGGGCAGGTCAAAACTCGCCAGCAACGCGGTCGGCATCGACATGAAATGGCCACGCAGGCCGAGTTCGTTCGACAATACGGTCATCACCGCCTCCAGCCGGGTGGCGGAGGCGCCGTAGATGTGCAGGGCGCGGCCGAGCTTGAGGGCAAAGCGCACGCCCTCGCGCTGATCGGCGGGAAGGTCGGTGGGAGGCGCCATGGGCGGCGGCATTTTAGGGCCGGATCGCCTATCGTGGCGCCGTGACCACGGCCCGCCCCTACCGCGAACTGACCCCCGCCGCCCTGGTCGGCGGCGTGCTCGTCGGCGCCCTGCTCAATATGGGCATCGTCTATGCCGGGTTGCAGATCGGTTTCACCATCGTTGGCTCCACCGTGGCCGCGGTGATCGGTTTCGGGGTGTTGCGCGGAATCCTGGGCAAGGGTTCGATCCTCGAGGTCAATATCTTCCAGACCGTGGCCAGTTCGGTGAACACGGTCAACGCCGGCATCATCTTCACCGTGCCGGTGTTGTTCCTGCTCGGCTTCGAACACCAGATCGATTACTTCTCGCTGATGCTGGCGGCGGTCGCGGGTTCGCTGCTCGGGGTGGTGCTGATCATTCCGCTGCGCAAGCAGATCATCGAATTCGAACGGCTGCGTTTTCCCGAAGGGGTGGCGGTGGCGACCATTCTCAAGTCGCCCGGCGCGGGAGTGGAAAAGGCGCGCTTGTTGCTCGCCGGTGTGGCGATCTCAGGGTCCTTGACCGTTTCAACCCAATTCGGATGGTTGCCCGAAGCCTTCGACCTCGGTCACCTGATCGGAGTCCCGGCTTCGGTCAACCTGGTGCTGGCCATGAGCCTGCTCAGTCTGGGTGCCGGTTACCTGGCCGGCCGCGGTGGACTGGTGGTCCTTTATGGCACCATCCTCAATTACTGGGTGCTGGTGCCGGTGTGCATCCTATTGGGCTGGGTGCCGGAGCTGTACGAAGGTCTGGGGATTTTCGATCTGGTTCATGGCGGAGAGCCGAGTGAGGAAGCGATCGCCGCCGGAGCCACCGTGACCGGCGAGGGTCAGGCCTACGCCGAGGTCTTCCTCGACAAGTTCGCCCACTTCACCTCGCGCCACGTCGGCATCGGCATGATCCTCGGCGGTGCGATCGCCGGCATCCTGCTGGCAGCCCCGGCGTTGAAATCGGCGCTGTCCAGCCTCAAGTCGGGCGGCGGAGGCGGCCGTCGCGAAGAGGTGCCGATCTCGGTGCTCAACGGCGGCATGGCCCTCGGTCTGGTGATGCTCCTGATCGCGACCAAGCTCAGCGGCGCAGGTCATATCAGCTGGCTGCAGGCGATCATGGCCACGGTCGCCGGCGGTGCGTGGTTATGGCTGGCGGGATTGGTGGTGGCGCAGACCACGGGGCGCACCGACTGGTCGCCGCTGTCGGGACTGGCCTTGATTGCGATCGCGATCATGATGGCGATCTTCGGCACCGCCGATGAGTTCATCCTGCCGGCGGTGACCGTCGGCGCCGCGGTGTGCGTTGCCACTTCGATGTGCGCCGACATGATGGCCGACCTCAAGACCGGCTACCTGGTCGGCAGCCGCCCGATGAGCCAGCAGATCGCGCAGATCATGACCTGCTGGATCGGTCCGGCGATCGCACTGGTCACCGTGATCGTGCTGTGGAAGGCCTATGCCTTCGGCCCGGATCAAGCGCAGGTGCTTTACGACCGCGCGGTCGCCGCCGGACCCGAGGCGGTGGCGGAACTGAGCGCGGCCGGCGGCTCGGCCAACGCCCTGCCCGACGGCATTCCCAAGCTGGGGGCTCCTCAGGCCGGAGCCTTGCAGTCGGCGATCGAAATCGTGCAGAACGACGAAGTGCCGTTGGGCAAATACGCCGGCGGCGCCATCCTCGGCATTCTGGTTTCGCTGTTGGTATCGCCGGGCATCGGCGTCATGGTCGGTCTGTCGATGTACCTGCCGTTCGAATACATGATCGTGTTCGGCATCGGCGGCATCGTCAACATCCTGATCTCGCGTCGTAAAGGAGTGCGCTGGGCCGAGTCCAAGGGTGTGCCCTTCGCCGCCGGCCTGATCGTCGGCGACGCGCTGGTCGGTGTGCTCTTCG
>JAJFFB010000057.1 GCA_021776925.1 Planctomycetota bacterium
TTGCAGGCCCTGCGCCAGAACCTGGAGGCCCGCCACGGCCGCGAATGGCGAGAAACAAGCCTTGCCCTGCTCCTGCCTGCGAGTTCCCCACTGATTCCTCCCGTCGCCACAGCGAGCGGATTGGAGATTTTAATCATGACCATGAAAAGCAAATTGATGGTGGCGGCGGTCGCCTTGGCGGTGATCAGCGGAGTTCTGATATGGCCGGATGATTCTGGTTTGAAGAAGGGGATCGTCCAAAAGGATTTGGGAGCCTCTGCCCAGAATTCCGAGTCCCTTGTCGACGACGTGAAACCCGGAACCCTGGACCCCGCGGATGCAAAGGCTCAAGTCGCCCAGGTCCGCGTTCCCCTGGAGGGCGCGAAAGTTGGAGTGACCCTTCGCGTGGTCGATGAATCTGGAATCGCGATCCCAAACGCGCGCGTAAGAGTGTTCGAATCAGACCGGAGGGATCTTTCCTTTGCCAGTATTTCCCTCGACTATTTTTTTCCTGATCTTCGGCCTGAGCAATCCGCCCTTAGCGGAGAAGATGGGCTGGCTTTTCTTGAGGGCCTCCAACGGGGCAAACTGTGGGCTTTCTTCGCCGAGGCGAACGGATTTGCAGCCCGGCTTCGCGTGGATGAACTTGAGCAAGGGCCTGACCTCATTGAACTGGGTGACTTTGTTTTAGAACAGGGCTACTTTCTCACCTTGCAGTTGGTCGACCCTGAGGGCAATCCAGTCCCCGGTGCCAAGGTCTATTCCATGGGCGATCCGCCACGCCTAGCAGGGACCCTCAGGGCTCAAGTGGAGTTCACTAATGAGGAAGGTCTGGTCGAATTCCGTAGCTTGGCAGAAGGCACGCAGGGAATCAGGACAGATCCACCGGGCTTTCTTTACTACCAGGAAACGGACATCGAATTGGCGCACGAGCCCATTCCGCCGAGAAGGGTGGTCCTCGGGCGCGGCGGGTCGATCGACCTGACGGTATTAGAAGCCGATGGCACTCCTGCCGAAGGGGTAGAAGTCTATTCCGAAATCGGGGGCTTTAACACTCCTCTGGTTCGTCTTGAACCGCACCTTTCGTCATTCCAGGGACGCACTGGAGGGAACGGCCGCTTCCTGGTCCAAGGCCTCCAGGAAGAGCGCGCATCCCACGGCATCGCGATCCGTCGTGGTCAGGCCTGGGCTGCATCGGAGAGTCTCGTTGCGGGGGAAAGACTGACTCTGCGGTTGCCGTCGAGTCATGCGATTCAGGGGAGGATCCTTCAGCTCGATGGTTCCCCGGCAGAGGGTGCGACCTTGCTCCTGGTCAACGAGAATGACCCGGCTCTGCCCCCCGACTTCCAAACGGAATTGGATGAGGATGGAGTATTCCAAACGGAACTGCCTGCAGGGAGCTACCGCCTATCTTGCTGGCATGAATCCGGAGGATTGATTCACCCGCCGACCATCGTGTTGTACCAGGCGCTCGATCTTGGAGACCTCGAGCTGACAGTCTCAAGCAGTCTCATCCTGCGAATCGAGGACCAGGACGGGACCACGCTTCCCGAGGCCTCGGTCCGGTTTCCTCCGCCACATTGGCTTGGGCTTCGAATGTCCTACTTCGAGCCGGAAGACTTGCAGGCGGTCCTGCTTTTCAACGCAAATCGCTTCTTTCCCAATACCCCGGATCAGTGGAGCGAGGAGTCTGGAGTGTGGCGCATTACTCATCTCAGCCCCGGCCGCTACACCCTCCAGATCTATGCCGAGGGATTCAATTTGGAGGAATTCGACGTCGAAATCCTGCAGGATCAAGTCGTCGAACAAACGATTCAGCTGGAGGCCACGGCAGAACTCGTCCTTGAGGTCGTGGATGAGGCAGGTGAACCCGTTCGGGGGGCTTCGATCGGTTTGGTACCCGATGGATACGACCGTTATTGGAACATGAAAGAAGGGACATCCAGTCCAAAATTCCTGCCGACAAATCAACGCACGGACCCAGAAGGAATCGTGCGTTTCCGGTCCATTGGAATCGGACGCTGGCATATCGGACGTTGGGGAAGAACGCAGTCCGGCTTCTTCTGGTCTACCCTCGAGATCCAGCCAGGGATCAATCGACACCAGATTCAAATTCCCACGCAGTCCACAGTGGATTTCCTCATCACCGGGCCGCAGGGGCCGGTGGAAGGTGCGCACATCGACGTGCAACGAAAGCTGGGGCAACCGCACTCCCTTTACCCAGGAATGGAGTTTGAGAGCGGGGGTTTTAGTGGAAATTCCGATTCCGAGGGGCGATGGATCCTGGATGAAATGGAAGAGGCCACTTATCGGATCCGAGTCTTCCCACCTGGAGCCTTCCCCCTGGAGAAAGAAATCCGAGTCCATTCCGGCGCCACCCACTTCCAATTCCAACTAGAGGGCGGAGCGGTATCGGGCCGGGTAGTGAATCCGGCAAAAGGCACCCACGTCTATCTGGCCAACTTTCTGAAGGAGCCAGACCAAGCCGCCAATTACATCAGGCGTACCTTTTGGGATTCCGAATCCGGCGGTCGGATCGCAATCGGCAGCAATCTCCGTTTCGGCACCATGGTTCCCGATCAAGAAGGGAACTTTGCGTTTCTGGGCATCCCTCCTGGAACCTATTTCCTGGTCGCCAGAGCTCCCAACCACGTCGCAACAGTAGCGCAGAGAGTAGAAGTCACTGGGAACCCCATCGAGAACCTCAATCTCACTCTCGAACCCGCCGGAAGCCTCCTTCTTCAAGTTTCAGGAATGGCCGAGTTCCGCCGCAAGCACCCAAGCGCCAAGATTCGCATGCAGGCAATTAGCCTCAGTGGCAAGAGAATCACCTCAAGACCGATCTTCATCCGCGAAGACGGCGAAATCCCCTTTGCCCCGCTGGAACCAGGTGCCGCCGAAATCTCTATTTCCTTTCACGCAGGCGTCCCGAACATACCCAGAATCCTTCTCCAGGCAACCGTAACCGATGGCCAGGCCACCACGGTGCAATGGGACGCGAGTTCCCTGTGATCCTTCCAAGTGATCTCCAATCCGGTTTCTGCATGGGTGTAGCCACCCTTTTCTACGGTCTCGAGTAACAGGCTCGTGAATGCTGGCGAATTCTCCTGAAATTATTGGAGACGATATTCTGGGTGACTACGTCTTTGATTTCCGATGGAAGGCGAACCCGACAGAATCGACCTCAAAAAGACCCTGGAGCAATCCGGCTGGCTGAAGGTCCTCGCCATTCACCTCGTCGGCCCTGATCAGGCGGACGACCTGGTGCAGGATGCCTGGGTACGGACCCTGGAGCGTCCACCGCGGAAACCGGCATCCTTGCGTCACTGGCTGGCCCGCGTCCTGACCAATCTCAGCATTGATTCCAGAAGATCTGAAGTCAGTCGAAGACGGCGAGAGCTCGAGGCTTCTCGTTCCAGGGGTTCCGAGGCCGTAGAGGAAACACCGGCGCTGCTGGAGGTTCAGGAGCAGGTCATGCATGCTGTGCAAGCGCTGCGTGAGCCCTATCGAACGACCATAGTCCTGCACTATTACGAAGGCCTGGCGGCCAAACAGATCGCCGATCGCTTTGGAGTTTCCTCTTCCACCGTGCGCAACAGGCTGGCCAGAGGATTGCACGCGCTGCGCAGAACTCTGGAAGCCCGCCACGGCCGCGGCTGGCGAGAAACAAGCCTGGTGCTGCTCTTGCCATCAAGTTCCCCTCTCATTCCTTCCGTCGCCACAACAACCGGCTTGGAGGCATTGCTCATGACCATGAAAAGCAAGTCCGTTATGGCGATTGCCGCCTTGGCAGTGATCACCGGGTTCATTATTTGGCCGGAAGACCCCGACCTCCGAACTGGAATCATCGAGGAGGGGGTGAATGCACCTACCCAGACTTCCGAACCTCATTCCGACAATGGGAATTCCGGAACCAATCACCCTGTGGATGCACGTGCTCAGATCACATCCAGCAGAACCTCAATCGGAGGAGGGTCCGAAGGGCTGTATCTCCGCGCAGTCGATGAATCGGGGGCCGCGATCCCGAGCGCACGTGCTCGAGCCATCGCGACAGACCTCTCACTTGAAGCATTGACCGGTTCAAGCCTCGATTATTATCCCCCCAGTTTGGTTCCGGACCTGATCCTGGCTTCCGGAGAAGATGGACTCATCCACCTGGACTCTCTTTCGCCTGACCGATCTTGGGCTCTCTTTGTCGAAGCGGATGGTTTTGCTTGCCGTGTCATGGTCGCCGATGCTGGTTTTTTTCAACTGCATACTCCAATCCTGGATTTCACTTTGGAGACTGGACGCTTTCTCGCATTGCGGCTCGAGGACAAGGATGGGCAACCCATTTCCCAAGCACGGGTCCGCACCTCCGGTGAACCTCCTAAGCTCGATGGAACACTAAGTGGTCAGGTCCTGTACTCGGATGAAAACGGCAACGTGGATTTCCGGAGCCTTCAGGATAGGACTCGCAACCTCTACGTCTCTGCTCCGGGCATTCTTCCCTACCAGGAGCTGGATCTCACCTTTTCCCAGTCCCTTGCAGCATCTCGGGTCGTTGTTCTTGATCGAGGAGAATCCATCTCATTAACGGTTTTGGAATCAGACGGAGCACCGGCAAGGGGTGTGGAGGTCTATAAGGAGCGCGGCTATTTCCATACCGCCTTGACTCGTCTGAATCCCCGATTCGGCTCTGCGGATGGGTCCTTCCAGGGGAAAACCGATTCTGACGGAAACCTCCAAGTGGGTGGCCTGGACCAGGATCGAAGAACCTGGGGTATCGCCATCCGTCGTGGGCGGGCATGGGCCCTATCTGAAAGCGTTCGAGCCGGAGATTCCTTGACCCTCCAACTTCCGCCGGTCCATGCGCTCATCGGCCAGGTGCTTCTCAATGATGGCTCTCCAGCTGTAGGCGCCAAACTGGTCATCATCAACGAAGAGGAGCCAGTATTTCCGCCTGATTATGAGGCCGAACTTGGAGTGGACGGACGCTTCATTGCCGAACTGCCATTCGGTGTATACCGCCTTGGTTGCTTTCACCATTCTGGAAGCTATGTTCCTGGAGGGTCGATTCTCCTGGATCAAGGTATCGATCTCGGTGAATTTACAATATCGCCAGCGAACCTCCTCACTCTCAGTGTCCTGGATCCAGAGGATCAGCCCATCGCCGATGCCGAAATCGAAATCGATGGAGGTGCTGGGTTCGGATTTCGGAACTTCCCGGTCAAAGATAAGGACGCATTCAATCTCTTGGTTTTTCTTGGAAGCCGATCACAATTCTTGGGCGGAAATCTCCGTTCTGACGAGGACGGGAGGATACAAATCTCCTGTCTTCCACCGGGACTTCACCCATTTCGGATTTCAGCACTCGGGTATTCGGACGAGGAGCTTGAAGTAGAGGTCACTGTGGGAAAGGAGGTCGAACGAACCGTCCACCTGAATGTCAGTGCTGAATTGCTTCTGAACTTGATCGATCAAAAGGGTGATCCTGTTGGTGGAATCCATCTTGGATTGACTCCCGATGACTATGACCCGCTTTGGAGAGTGCGCTACAAAACGGTCAAACCAAAAAAAACTCCGATCAGTGGGACCGCCAGTCCTGATGGAACCGTTCACTTTCCATCGATCGGAACTGGAACTTGGCATATTGGTCTCGGGACCCGTCAGAACACAGGTTTTTATTGGGAATCCATCGAGGTCCACTCCGGGGTCAATCATCACACGGTAAAGGTACCTCCGCAGTCTCAGGTTCAATTCAACTTGAGGGGTCCCTCTGGTCCGGTTGAAGGAGCCAGCATTGAAATGCAACGGAGACTTCCTCAGTCTGCTTCTCCTCCACCTGGCGTGCAGATAAACCTTACCGGAACTGGAAAAGGAACCGATTCTGCAGGAAGGTGGAGCTGCGATGCCGTGGAAGCCGGCACCTATCGAATCAAGATTCTCACCCCCGGGGCCTTTCCTCTGCAGGAAGACATCCAGGTGCACGCCGATGCCACCAACTTCCATTTTCAACTCCAAGGAGCCTCGATTTCCGGGATGGTAGGTCACCCTCCAGATGGAACGAGGGTCTACCTTGCCACCTTCAGCGAAGAGCCAGATGATCCCACTGCTGCGAACCGAATGGTCAGGCATAGGTTCTGGGACAGGAGAGGTAAGGGTGTCAGTGGGGTCGGTGGTTTCCTCAGCTATTCCTCGGTGGCGCCCCAAATGGATGGCTCCTTCAGGTTCTATGCCATCCCTCCCGGCATCTACTACTTGGTGGCCAGTGCGCCTGGATACCTGGCCACTGAGCCACAAAGAGTGGCTGTTGGCCAGGAGAACAGCGAAGGCAACCGCTTATCCCTTTCGCGAGCTGCCAGCGTCCGCCTTCATTTCGCCGGAATTGCCGCCTTCAAAAGAAAATACCCTGGTATTGAAATTCACATTCAGGCCATCAGCGCTTCTGGTAAAAACCTCTTCACCGACTCGAGTTTGATCCGGAACGGAGGAACAATGACTATTGGACCTCTGGAACCAGGAAGCGCCGAGATCTCCATCTTCTTCCTGAACGACGTGCCTGATATTCCAGAAATCAAGTTCCACCCGGATATTACCGCTGGCGAGGTCACTCAATTGCAATGGGACGCGAGTTCCTTGTGATCGGGCGTCCAAGGCTCAATCCTGGAACGGGACCAGTCGATGGATCTGGCCCCCATCGAAAACCATTCCCTCAGGAGGGGTGTACATCACGCCTTCGATTCTGATTGCATGGCGGCCGACGGGCAGTCTCAAAGGAAGGACACCGCTGGCGGAGCCCACGCGGAGGGTTTGCGGTGGATTCAAAACGGATTCCTCACCGATGGAGAGGATCCCTTGCCATGCGAAATCCTCGACGAAATCTGAGTCCTCGGAAGGAATCGAAAGCGGCAAGGACCTGATGGCGACAATGTCCTGGTCGTCCAACTCGAGGCCGGATAAGTCAAGTTCAACCCTGGCCAGTTGGATATTCCAGCGGAGTGGGTCGCCGGAAGAAAGAGGGACCGTGGACAAAATGCTCCCCTGCCCTCTTGGAAGGAATTTCGCCACCGCTATGGGGCCGCCAGGCTGACGCAAAACCTCGCCGGATGGAACCAACTCAGGGAAGAAAACTCGAGCGCTAGCACCATTTTGGCTGGGTAAGGGTACCGCCCCATCAATGTCCAAAGTATGCCCGTTGATCCTCCCGGCCAGAACTGGGATTCCCTCCATCAAGATCTGGACCCGCTGTAATTTCGACTGCGGGAGCCGGAGTTTCCCCTGTAACCCAACCTCGTCAATCCCAAACGAGGCTCCTTCGAAATGGAAACACTGCAAGTTGGGGGCGACGGATATTTCTGAACGACCCGATCGTGTGATCAGGCTCACTTCATATTTTCCTTGGGGGATCCAGGCACGCACCACATCCTCCTGGACTCGGAACTCCAGATCGCTCGGGTGCAGACCATCGGAGTCGTAATCCGGATTGAATTTCAAAAACCACGGATCATCAGTCCATTCAGGGAGTCCTTCAACGCATAGCTCGATCGGAGCCAAGTTGACTTCGAGAGTGACTCTGCCATGAGTCACCGGCGCCGAGGCCACCACGATATTGCCTGGCACAGTTCGGGCGATCACCCAGGATTCTTCTCCGGCACATCCGTCATCGATCGAGACCGAGGCTCCTGGGTCGATGGGATGCCAGGAAAACTGGATCCCTCCTCCGAGTCCGATCTTGCCCATTGCTTTCAAAATCCCGTCTCCCAGTCCCATCTCTTTAGGAATGCGGGCAATCTGAATACCAACGCCCTGCGGCAGTGCAGATGAAACCAATTCCACTTCCACGGGTTGGTCATCGACCTCAAGAATCAACCGATCTTCGGTGGCCGACCAGCTTTTTCCGTTTTTGTCCAGAAGCCCACCGTGGCCCGGAATCCAATACCGTCCACTTGGGGTCGCAACCAATACGTTCTGACACGAAAGAGGCGATCCACCCCTGCGGGCTCGGCGCCTTTGAATCCAATCCGCTTTGGGAATCAGGCCTGAGTCATCCGTGAGGTAGGACTTCTTCATACCTTGGCCTAGCCAGACCTGTGCCCGGGAAATTCCGTTTCCGGATGGATCCACGACGCGGATGGAAGCCTCCAGCTCGGGTTCCAATCCAAATAGGTGGCCATCCTCCCTGCTCTGGGAGTAACTGCTGCCGACATAGGATTGAAATCCAGGTGCTCGGAGCTCGAAAACCGCGAGCCGACTCCAGGAAACAACCGGAACCGGGCACCTTCCCTTGCCATCTGTTTGGCCTTCCAGGAGTAACAGTTCGTTTCCCTCTTCGGGAACGAGGGCGATTCCTGATTGCGTATGAGGAAGGGTGATTCGAACCGATGCACCAGGAATGGGTTTCTTTGTCCCCTTCTCGAATACAAGAAGACTCGGCTCAGGAAAGGTGGATGCCTCACGGAGTTCGATCAGGACAGGTTGTTTCCATGAGTTGCCAATGCCCAATAGGCCGTCCTTCTGAGCCCGGATCACAAAGTCCACCGATGGATCGAAGTGGGCTTCGAACCTGCCATCTTCACCCGCCATGGAAAACCACCGCTTTCCCTCTTGGACGAATTCCAATTCCGCCCGTGGGACCCCATTCCCCCTCCACAGGATCCGTCCCTGGATCGACTCCAGGTCTTCCAGGTAATTCTTTACGAACTCCGAGCCCCCAGCAACCAGACCTGGCAATGCAGTTCTTTGCTGCCGTCCATTTGCCCCACCTGGTGGGTCCGGCAGCACCGGTGCCACGGCTTCCTCCGCTGTCGTTGCCCCGGGATCGTCATTGAATGGGTTGGATTCAGAGAAAGGGCTCCACAAGATCCAACCCCAGGCGCTGAGCACAACCAAGACCAGGGCCGCCACGTGCTTGGAGGCCAGGACCGGGCCCGCCACCTGCAAAGCACCCCCGATGCCCATTGCCAACCCGCACAGGTCGCGCCATGGGTCACAGGAGCGTTGAAGGCGTGCACGCAGATTGCCCAGTGCGCGGTGCAATTGCACCCTTGCGGAGGCGACACTGATATTGAGTTCCCTGGCAATCTCCTGAAAGGACAGGTCCTGGTAGAAACGGGCGTAGATGAGCTTGCGATCCGATTCGGGAAGCAGGGCAACTTGCTTCAGCAGCAAGCGTTGCGCTTCAATCTCCTCGGCGACCTCGATCGCGGACTTGGTCGGCACCGGACCAATGCGTTCGGCTTCTCTCCGCTGTGCTCGTTTTTGCGAGCGCAGAACGTTCAGGGCGCGATTCCGGCTCATCGCCCGCAGCCACGCGCGCCGTACCCGGATCCCCTGCCAGCGTCCTTCCAAAGCCTGCACCAGCACATCCTGGCGGATGTCCTCCGCCATCTGGTGGTCCTTCACGATGGCGAAGGCCATGGCCTGCACCCACTTGCCCTGCTGCAGCCAATCCTGGGCTTGATCCGATTTTTCAGGCGTGCGCATACCCAATGGAAACCACCGATGGCAATTCGTTACGTCAATTCTGCATTCAGACTCTAGCCGTCCATCTTGGACTCCAGAAGAGCGACGATGGCGGTAAGGTCGGCGCTGCGTTCTCCTTTCTTGTCGCCCTCGAGGGCGCTACTCAGGGGGGTGGTGCCGTATTCGTCCTCGGCTTTGGGGTCGGCACCTTGTTCGAGCAGATAGGTGACCGCGGCGAGTTGCGTGTTGCCGGCGGCGTAGTGCAAGGGCGTCAGACCGTCTTCGGTTTTGAGATCAACCGAGGCTCCTGCTTCGATCAGCAGCTTCATCGTGCTCACATGGCCGTCGAAGGCGGCGCCGTGCAGGGGTGTGCTTCCCCCGCCCGAATCCGGGGTGGGCGATAGACCTTGCTCCAGCAGCCACTTGGTCATCTCGACGTGACCATTGGTGGCGGCGAAGAAAAGCGCGCTGGTGCCGCCATCGTCCAACGCCTGGACGTCGGCGCCGTGGGCCGCGTACAACTTGGCGGCTTCGACGAAACCCTTGCGCGCCAGCAGGTGGATGGCGTGGGCTCCCTGGATGGCTCCGGCGTTGGCATCGGCACCGGCTTCGAAGAGGGCGCGCGCGGCTTCCAGGTGTCCGTCTCGTGCAGCAAAAAGGGCGGGAGTCCAGCCGACCCGATTGCGCGCTTCGATTGCCGCGCCCTCGGACAACAACAGACGCACCACCATCGCGTGGCCCCCGCGCGCGGCGAAGTGCAGAGCGGTCATGTCGCCTTCGCCGGTCGCGGTTGCCCAATCCGCGTTCGCCTTCAGCCCCGCATGGACCTCGGGCAATTGGCCTTCGCCCGCAGCCTGGAAAAAGGCCGCCTGATCGGCAGGGGCCTCGGCCTCGGGAAGATCAGCAAGGGCAGTTGCCAACGGATCATCGGCGCCTTTGGAACACGCGCAGACCAGAAAGATCGCGCCGAAGATCAGGGACAGAACAGGTTTCATGAGCAGATCCGTGTAACGAGCGGGAGGTCCGGGCGAAGGCGGCCCCTCGGTGAGCGAGAACCGCATCCGCGACCATCACTTCTCCGGACTGACCATCATGCCACGCAAGTACACAGAAATCACCTTCACCGATTCCGTCCAGCAGGCACAGGCCGATTTCGGCTCGCAAGCCGCTTCGAGGATGGCAGGGTGGGATCTGGACGACGAGCACCTCACTGCCGAGGAAGCCCAGTTCATCGCCGCGCGCGACAGCTTCTATATGGCTACGGTCAACGAAGATGATTGGCCCTACCTCCAATTCCGCGGCGGACCTCCCGGTTTTCTCAAGGTGCTCGATGAACGCACCTTGGCCTACGCGGACTTCTGCGGCAATCAACAGTACATCAGCACGGGCAACCTGCGCAAAAATGACCGCGTGGCGCTGTTCTTCATGGACTACCCCAATCGCCGACGGCTGAAATTGATAGCCCGCACCGAGGTCTTCAACGCGACCGCTCGTCCCGACCTCCTGGAGCAGGTGCGGGATCCGAGCTATCGCGCCCGGATCGAACGCGTCGTCCTCTTCCACGTGGTGGCCTTCGACTGGAACTGCCCGCAGCACATCACGCCACGGTTCAGTGAGAAGGAATGGTCTGATCGTGAGCAGGCCGAGGGCTGAGCGTTCAAGGCACGCGAGAATCCCTGATTCCTCAGCTGGACTTGCCATGCGGAGGAAATCATGCGATTTTGTGAGACACACATCTCCACCACGGTGTCTTGACCTGCGATGGGGAAAGAACCTGAGCGCAACGATCTCGACCAGACCCTGGAAAATTCCGGGTGGCTGAAGGCGCTGGCCGTTCACCTGGTCGGGCCTGACCGGGCTGACGATCTGGTTCAGGACGCGTGGGTCAAGGCCCTGGAGCGGCCACCGCGCAAAGCAGCATCACTGCGCCAGTGGATGGCACGGGTCCTGACGACCCTCAGCTTGAACTCCAAGCGAACCGAGGGCCGACGACGGCGCCGCGAGCAGTGGGTTACGGGCTCGCAGGCCAGCGTTGCTCCGGATGAGACCGCCGCGGTCCTGGAAGTGCATGAGCAGGTCGTGCAGGCGGTGCGGGTTTTGCGGGAACCCTATCGCACTGCCATCTTCCTCCGTTTCTATGAAGGTCTTTCGACCGGGCAGATCGCGAACCGCCTTTCGGTGCCGCCCTCCACTGCACGCAATCGCCTGGCCCGAGGCCTGGTCGAACTACGCAAGTGCCTGGAGGCACGCCATGGCACCGACTGGAGGGATGCAAGCCTGGCGATCCTGCTTCCCACCGCGACCTCTTTCCTTCCACCCGCCGCCACCGCAGCAGGATTGGAGACTCTAGCCTTGACCTTGAAAACAAAAATGATCGCAGCCGCCGGGGTCCTCGCCTTGACTACCGGTTTCTTTCTCTGGCCAGATGGAACGAAGGATGAATTGGTCGGGGCCGAAGGTGGAAATCAGGCATCGGCCGAAATGACCACTCAGGCGTCGGAGGGAACCGGCCATTCCGTGGCATCCCCCATCGA
>JAJFFB010000058.1 GCA_021776925.1 Planctomycetota bacterium
TGGGCTTCAGAAGGAGGCTCCCTAAGTGTTTATTGAGCAAAGGCTTGAGCGGTCCGTTTTTAGATCAATCCCGTGCGGCATTGGCGCGGTGGCCGAGGATGGACGGCGTGTTGCGGTCCAATGATCGAAACCACGGCCGAACTCTCCATTTTGGCATCGAGAGCACCATTCGTTTAACAAATCAGGGCCGCCAGTCCGTGGAGAATGAAAGCAATTTCCTATTTGGAAACCTGCGATTAATAAACGTAGAGTCTGCAACGATCCAGGAGTTGAACCATTGCGGATCAAATGGCTCAGATGTTGCATTCCGGGTGGACCGGATTCCGGGGTTCACGTCAGGGGGGGCAGAGGATCGGCTGTCATAGCTCAATGATTGGAAATCACAAACGGTGGTGGTCAATTAACTTGGAGCTCGGCCGAGTATTTACACCCTACGCCCATGCGATCTAATGGAATTTCTGATGGCGAGGATCCCAGATTCGGTGCTGCAACCCTTACGGAGGGACCTGCAGGTGAATTTGGCGCCATGAATCACGCCCAAAACGTCGGCTATGCAGGGAAAGAGCTATGGCAGAACCATCGAGGCGGCTTGCCATTCTTTCTCCGGGCTCAATTCGGTCGTGATTTTTCAGGTAGACTGGCAATCTGTTCTTGAATTGAGTTTGGCGATCGCGTTAGACAACAGGAGCAACTGAAGATGACTACTTACAAGGCAACACCCATTGTTTTTTTCTTCGCACTCCTCGCCCCCGCACTGTTGAGTCAGCAGGGCCAACTGACCTCCTGGGGTTATGACGCTTATGGGCAAGTTTCGGACACGCCTCCTGGAATGACTTTTGTTCAAGTAAGCTCCGGAGTACTACATTCGCTCGCACTTTCTTCAGATGGCTCCATCTTTGCTTGGGGTGCAGACTTTGACCAACAAGTCTCGGATGCGCCACAAGGAACAGGTTTTATTCTAGTTGAGGCTGGGGGATACCATTCTCACGCCCTTAGGGCTGACGGCTCGATTGCCTCATGGGGCTATGACGGTTATGGAGTAGTTTCCTCCACACCACTTTCAACCGATTTTGTACAAATTGCAGGCGGAGTTTACCATTCACTTGCCCTAAAGTCAGACGGCTCGATTGTATCGTGGGGAAGGGACGATTATTCACAGGTTTCCAGCACTCCAATTGGGAATGACTTTGTGATGATTGGAGGAGGTGGATTTCATTCCTTGGCGATGAAATCAGATGGTTCAATCGTTTCTTGGGGGCGAGATACCCAGGGCCAGGTTTCAACTACACCAAGTGGAGCCGGTTTTATTCAGATTTCTGGAGGGGTTTCCCATTCACTTGCCTTGATGGATAATGGCCGAGTTATTTCGTGGGGAGATGACACAAACGCTCAAGTAACGGACACTCCAGGCGATTCGTTTGTGCTTATTTCAGGTGGAGGTTGGCACTCCACAGCTTTGAAATCCGATGGTTCTATTGTTTCTTGGGGATCGGACTCTGATGGGCAAGTTTCCAACGGTCCAACGGACTCAGGTTTCGTCCTAGTTTCTGGAGGAGGGCATCATTCAGCTGCAGTGTCTGGTGAGGATTCTGATTTAGATGGATTGATTAATGCTGAAGAAGACACCAATAACAACGGGTTGGTTGATTCTGGTGAATCTGACCCCTTTGATCAAGATACAGATGACGATGGTCTGGGCGATGGAGAAGAGGCGAATATCGCCCGGGCCGATAGCCGTTGGCTTCAAGGCCCATCGGGCAACTTCTATAGGGCGGCGGTTGGCGATACCTGGAGCAATTCCAGTGCTGCAGCCCGCAGCCAGGGCTACGAGCTGACGAGCGTGCAAGACTCGGTTGAAGCCCAATGGCTCGAAGCCACCTTTGGCGGTACACCCGATGGCTTTTGGATTGGGTTGACGGACTTCTCAGGCACCTTGGAGTGGTCCGACGGAAATCCGGTCACTTACACCCAGTGGGCTACCGGTGAGCCGAATACGACTTTCATGGCCGCCTTCGTTGGAGGATCGGCTGAAGCTGAGCCAGGCAACTGGTATGCAGACTTCGCTGGCCTGACGTCTCGTCTTGCTGTCTGGGAGGCTCCTGGGCCGGATGCGCCGATGACAGCCCTGGATCCACTTAATTGGGATACTGACGGAGACGGCCTGGGTGATGGCCAGGAAGACGGAGTGGACTCGATCTTCTGGGATGGTCATGGAATCCCTGGGGTGAGCGGCACAGATCCGGGCGTGTTTGTCCCTGATGCTGACCCGTTGACCACTACCGATCCCCTGGACATGGACAGCGACGAGGACGGCCTTGGGGACGGTGTGGAAGACTCTGATGGTGATGGTGCAATTGGGGTGGGCGAGACGGCTCCAGGCGGTGCAGACACCGATGGAGACTCATTGTTGGATGGATTGGAACTTGGATTGACCACGGGCACGTTGGATACGGACGGCAACGTCTTCATTCCTGACGCCGATCCGGCATCCACCACCGACCCGCTGGCGGCAGACACAGACCTGGGCGGCGTTCCGGATGGTGTCGAAGATCAGAACCGAGATGGCGGAGTTGATTCTTGGGAGACCGATCCCAACCTAGCTGCCGATGAAGCCCTCGCTTTTTACGTGTCCAATCTCTCCCCAGGCCTGCAGGTTCACTTCGAGGTCTACAACGCCACTCCGTTGACGGGCATATTCCCTGCTTACTCCATCACCGGTGGCGGGCCAACGCCGACCACCTTAGGGATCGATGTCGCCCTCTCACTTCCAATTGTCGTGTTGGACCCGTTCCTCTCAGATATTGATGGCCGTGCGAGCATCGATTCGGCCCGTGTACCAGCCTCAGTACCTCCGGGAGTTCCGGTATGGATTCAGGCGATCGAAGTTCCCATCAGCGCGATTCTTCCGCCACGTGCCTCCAATCCATTGCTGGTCCCAATTGGAGCCAACTAGCACTCTCATTCCACCGATTTGTTTAGTGGTCAACCAGATGAATAAATCTCCGACACTTATTCTCCTCACCTTCCTGTTGATGGTGTCGACAGCCGTTGGCCAACAGTCCACCGTTGTCGCTTGGGGGCAGGATGACGACGGTCAAGTCAGCGGCGCTCCTTCTTACCAAGACATTGTGCAGGTGGCTGCAGGAGCACACCACTGTGTCGCTCTGAGGTCGGACGGGTCCCTTTTTTCCTGGGGAAGGGATACGGACTCTAACGGTGGCTTCGCTGGACAGGTTTCAAATACCCCATCCACCTCCGACTTCAGGCAAGTTGCTGCAGGTAGGTACTTCAGCGTGGGCTTAAGGTCCGATGGAACCGTTGTCGCTTGGGGCAACGATGGTGCTGGTCAAGTCAGTGACGCCCCAGCAACCGGTTCCTTCATTCAAGTTGCGGCCGGTGAAGCACACTGCGTTGCCCTGAAGGAGGATGGTGCTCTCTTGTCTTGGGGCTTTGACCGGGAGAAGCAAGTGAGGGATACCCCTTCAGGTGTTGGGTTTGTCCAAGTTGCCGCCGGGAAAGACCACTCCGTGGCCTTGTCTTCTGACGGAACAATTGTGGCCTGGGGAATGGGCCTTCAGGGGCAGACCATTCCGCCGCCAGGCAATGAATTCGTGCGAATCTCCTCTGGAAGTTCATCCTTGCACTCCCTTGCTCTTCGGGCAGATGGCTCACTGGTTTCTTGGGGTTTTGATGACTTTGGCCAGGTTTCTGACACCCCGTCTGGGTTCGACTTCGCGCGGATGGCAACCGGGAGGTTTCATAGCCTTGCCGTTCGTGATGACGGCACTCTGGCAGTCTGGGGTGGCCTAGATCAGTTTGGCGAGATTTCGGACACGCCCACCGGATCTGGATTCAGCAAAGTGTCCTCTGGTTATCAGTTCAATGTCGCCATCCTCGGGCCGGATCCAGATGCTGATGAGGACGGTTTGATTGACGCCGACGAAGCCGCCTTATTCGGGACCGATCCACTTCTGATTGACAGCGATGGTGATGGGCTAGGGGATGGCCAGGAGTCGGGCATCTCAAACCTCGCCGCACCTGCTGCAACTTCTATGCGGATCTTCAAAGAAGACCAGGATCCTCTGTCTACGACCAGTCCTATTCAATCGGACACGGATGGAGGCGGAATGCCCGACGGGCAGGAGGATTTCAATTTGGACGGGGCCTATCAATTCGGTGAGTTTGATCCTCAATCCGAAACAGATGATCGGTTTGACCTCACCGTTTCGCCTCTCGTCCGAGGAACCACGGTGGTTTTGTCTGTCTCCGACGCTCGTCCAGGATCTATGGGTGCTCTCTTGTTTTCCCTGGTGGGCCCAGGGCCGACCATGACGCATCTTGGCCTTTCTCTGGATCTATCGGCTCCGATCGAGGTGCATCAGTCCAAGATCCTGATTGCAGGGTCAGCGGACTTCCTCGTGGCTATTCCGCTTGCAGCTCCAATCGGACTCCCAGTTTGGATCCAGGCTGTTGAACGGCTTTTTTATGCCGATGAGCATCGGTCCAGTGAGGCGTGGAGCGGCACGGTTCAATAGCCCGATGATCAGTGACCCGCGCGGGCCCATCCATCGCGTGGGAAGTCGCTGCTAGCCTGGGGCCGTTGAAGGAAAGCCATCTTCCTGACAATCCAAGACCCATCCGCCGTAGGCAGCTTGACCGCAGGGTGTGAAACCCGGTGGAGGCTCCTCGAAACGACCTAGACTGCCAAAGCGAATGGAGACATGCTCCGCATTCTCTTCGAAAGCGCGCGGAAGATATTGGTGCCTGCCATCCGGGGCCAGAGGCGTCCGTGTCCCGTGTAACAGATTTCTTTCGCCCATGGTCCGACGAAAAAGAGGGTCCAAATCAACCTCTCATGTCAAATGAGCGGGTCGATCCCTTCCGTTTCAATTTCAAAATTTGTAGCTACCATTGCATTTCCTACTCACATCGACATAATCCGGGTTCCTTCATGTGGTGGGTCTGCTACCACCCTTGGACCTTGACCTCAGGAATCGTAAGAAACCATGACACTAGGATTTGTTAATTCTGCACGGCGTGGCCAACACTTTGACCTCGCCATGTTCGCCTTGAATAAGCTAAGAACGGCCAATTTGATGCTCAAGGGGAATTCAGAGAGAGAGTTTGAACAAGCTATCGTTGGTCATCTTCAGTCTTCCCCTAAATTAAGAAAAAATCTAATTACCCAGGTAGACGACAACGAAGTCGAGAAGATAACTCAAGCCAAGTTGTTTGGGTTTTCCCACCGTCCAGATGCCACGATTGGGAATGATGGAACCGCTATCGAAATAAAGGTCATTTACGGAGGACAAGCGACCCGGGACATCCTTGGCCAATCTTTTGCTTATCGGATGCAATACCGTTTTACTATCCTTGTACTGGTAGATCAAACAGAGGATGGACGACTGGTTTCTCTTTGTTCCGACAAGACGAGCCAGGAACACGCTCTGTTCCATGGAATGGTGGAAGAGATGAATGTGTTCACAGTTGTAGGTCCGCTCGGGCAGTCCAAAAATTTGGTGTTCAAGCCGTAAAGAAGGCCCGTTGAATGAGTGACTAGTCGATGTTCCTACAGTGTTGCCTGGCGCAATATGCCGGTGGATAATCAGCTCCCCGACTTCTGATCACGGTGAAATACAAAACATTCCTTCAACCTGTATCCAAGAGAGGGAGATCGCTTATTGACAGTTCAAAGTCTTGGACTCCTTCGGCATGACCGCTACCTTCGTACAGAAAGACGACTCCGACGCACCCCCTGCGCCGGATCGACCTGTTCGGACGCAACGTCGCCTCGTACAAATTCGCGCTGAGCAAGAGCCTCTTGGAACTCGCAGCCGAGCAAGTGGAGTCCGCCTCCCTCGAGGATCTGGCCGTGCCGTTCAGTCGCCATATCTGCGAACACCTGAACGGATGCGACCGACAAGGCACCTTCAAGAGCAGTCGCTTCATGGACGCCTGCCGGTTCTTCAACGCGGGGCGAATCACTAAGGACGAGTTGACCACCGCCACGACCTTGGGCGGATTCAACAACGTGATCGACGCCTTCCACGTGGTCGGGGAGGGCGAGATCCAGATCAAGTTCTTCATCGACGAACGACGCGGCGCAACCCGAGGGATCCGCCTCACCGATGAACTCCTGCAGCTGTGCCAGGACCCATCAGGGCTGGCTCCGTTTTCCCGGACCAGCTCTGAGGTCCTGCTCTCCTCGACCAAATACTCGACGACATCTTGTTGCTGGCGATGGACCCATCCAGAAATGGCCCAGAAAACGATCCGGAGGGGCATGGTATCGGCTGCCATAGCCCAATTAACGGAATCCACAAACCATCCTGACCCTTGGATTGAAAATTCGGCCGAGTTATTACACCTTATGGAAAGGCCTCCCAATTCCCACGAAGCTTCCATCAAGGTAGAATTGTTACCGTCACAGCTACCGAACTGTACTCAGGTAAGCCACCAAACTTCATCGCAATTGCCGCAAGGTAGAAATTCATCCCTATTAACTCAGGCCAGTTGCCAGACGAAATCCGGATGGTTGCAATAGCCTTGCCCTCCGAGTCAAGGGTTCCCCGCAACCTCCCCTCGAGCGCTCCTGCGTAGAGACCCAAATAGGAACGTCGCACTAATGGGTCATCAGTCAATGGAATGTCAACTCCAAAGGTTGTCGGGCCTGTGCCGCTGCTAGATGCCAGCACTTTGTATTCGTATCCCGCGGTGAGGTCAGGAAAGTCAAGCTGTAACTCGATAACTCCCCCAGCTGCAATGGAAATTTGATTGGCAGAAGAGCGAAGGAAAGGGTTAAAAGAAAAGACATAGGCAGTTCCGGCCTGTGAAAGGCCACCAGGATGGCTCGACCCATGAGCGCCTACAACTAAATCATCCCAACCGTCTGCATTGACATCTCCTGCTCCTGATACCGAAAACCCAAACCAGAGTTCATTTACCCCTTCGTTCCATTGATGGAGTAGCGATCCGTCCGCTCCAGAAAAAACAAACACTGACCCCGCTCGAAAAGCACCAACGATGACGTCGTCGAAACCATCGCGGTTAACATCTCCGGCACTCGAGACAGAGAATCCAAAATTTCCATAATAAACCGTTCCATTCCACTGATTAAGCAAAGATCCATCTAATCCGGAAAACACATACGCCGAACCTGCCTTCGAGAGTCCACCCGGATCGGCATCGGGTGCCCCCACGATGACATCATCAAAACCGTCCCCATTAAAATCTCCGGCATCGGAGACAGAATACCCCAGGCGATCGTCGGAAGCCTGGCCATCCCACACGTAGAGTAAGGAACCATCGGCTCCCGAAAAAGCAAATGCCGAACCCGCATCTTGTTGACCACCAGGATCAGTGGATTGGGCACCTACGACCAAATCAGGAACGCCATCTGCATTGACATCTCCAGCATTCGAAACCGATTGGCCAAATACGTCATGTGCCATTTGACCATTCCATTGATATAGCAACGTGCCATTCGCTCCAGAGAATAAGTAGGCTGAGCCTGCGTCAATCCGTCCTCCAGGGTCGGCGAATAGTGCTCCGACAAGAAGGTCATCGTAGCCATCGCAATTAACATCTCCTGCCCCTGAAACAAGTCCTCCGAACTGGTCAAAGGCACTTTCGCCGTCCCATTGGTAGAGCAATGATCCATCAGCCCCTGAGTAAACCAGTGCTGACCCAGCTTTTGACATTCCCCCTGGGTCCGCCCGCTGGGCACTTACGATGACGTCGTCAAATCCATCGCCATTTACATCGCCGGCTCCGGAAACGGTATTCCCGATGATGTCATCAGCTTTGGCGCCGTGCCATGTATGGAGTACGGAGCCGTCTAATCCGGAATACACATAAACCGTACCGGCATCAATCCGGCCACCTGGGTCGGCGAATCTGGCGCCGACAACTAGGTCCTCGAAACCATCTCCGTTGACATCGCCTGCGTTGGAAACTGCAGCGCCGAAGTGATCCCCAGCAGCTCTTCCAGCCCACTTGTAGAGGGTCTGAAACTCACCGCCAACAGTCTGGGTTGGCGGAGAAATGGCGAGGAAAAGGAAGGGCGTGAAAAGAAGTGGCATGAATCTAACGGCAGTACGGATGAGATGGCAAAGCTGGGTTCTATTCTAGGCTAACAAGAACGCAACGCGGGAGGAATATTATGGAACGACCCCGTAGGGTGTAAATACTCGGCCGAGGTATTTTCCGGGAGTTGCTCGGCACGATTGCCTATTCGGGATCACCAAGCTTTCCCGTGACTACACACCTCGCCCACCGTTAAGGCCTTCTCATTTAGGTCACGCAGTAGCTCTTTCGTAGTACCGCAAGACTCCGCCCAGCCGTTCGCGACTCACTACCCGTCCCGTTGATGGACCTGGGGCAGTTTCCTGGATCAGCTCATTACCGATGCCCTGGTGGTTGCGTTCGGTGTGATAGTGCTCCAGGTACTTGTAGATTGCCTTCCACAAAGGAGCCTCGCCAAACCAGATCATTCGGTTCAGGCACTCTTCCTTTATGGACCGGACGAAGCGTTCGGCGTGCGCATTGGCATTGGGTGCCTGAAACGGAGTACGTAACAGCTCAAGCCCATCCGGTAAAGCCCCGTGGAAGCGATGGCTGAACTTCGTGTCCCGGTCCAGGATCAGAAAGCGCTTCCCTTCGAGAAAGGTGCGAGCATTCCTGACGGCCTGTTCCATGAATCGGTCATTGGGCTTCCTCGTCATCCCTGCGAAGCAAACCCGGCGGGACTCGAGATCAAGGAAGAACAATACGTAGTGAGTCCGCAGGCCTCTTCGGGTCCACGCTTCCACAGTAAAGAAGTCCGTACTGACCACCTGGCCCATGTGGGCTCTCAGGAAAGTTCTCCAAGACGTCGACCTCTTCGGAGCTGGCTGCAGTCCGTGTTCCTTGAGGACATTGCGTACGGTCGAAGCCGCCACCTTATGGCTGAGGTTCTTGAGAGCGCCCTGGATCCGGCAGTAGCCCCAGCTGGAATTCTCCTGAGCCATCCTCACGATGAGTTTTTGGATTTCCAACATCACCCCCGGCCTGCCGATCCCTCTCTTCGGATAGGTCCACTTGGCAGCGATGAGCAAACGATGCCAACGGAGAATGGTGTCTGGACTCACGATCGAGGCGACCTGCTGAAGGAGCCGCCGCCCGAGTCGCTTTCCCTTTGAGGCCAGGCGCCGGCGCTGATCGTCGGTAAGCCGTAGCCGACGCTTTCCGATCTGCTCTTTCAGTACCCGGTTCTCCTCGACCAAATACTCGACGACCTCTTGTTGCTGGCGATGAACCCACCCAGAGAGTGCCAGGAAGACCACCCTGAGGGCCAGGGTATCGGTTGCCATAGCCCAATTATCGGAAGTCACAAATGGTGGTGGACTTTGGACTTAGAGTTCGGCCTAGTATTTACACCCTACGCGCTAGGAATACTTGGTCACAGTGGTATCGATAATATCCCTTTCGATGATGGAGAATAGCAGAGAAAGAAGAAGCCAGTGCTAACAGTGAGGCCTTTCAATCCCGGGAGTGTGCGTGGCCTTCCCAAACGCATTACGGCAAGATCGTAAGGAGACGGACAATCGAACTCCGCCGACCAGTCAGGGTTGCAGGGTCGAAGCTGACAGAAGCCAGGTAAACCGTGCGGCCGACGTAAGGAGTTAACGACGGGCGGGCCTCTATTTTGGCGATGCTGTTGCCGTCGGAGTCGAGCACTCCTCGGCCACCTTGAAGCAGATTGGGGTTCCATCCTGTGGTCAAGCGTAGGAAGAGGGCGTCCGAGGAAAGCGGTACAGCCAGGCCACCGCCGATGGTGGTTGGTCCTGAACCGGAACCGCTCGCTAGTACGGCATAGCGGAAACCGGCCTCGCTTGCTGGAAAGTCCAGGGTCAAAGCCACCGAGGTGCTGCTGGAGACCGAAATCGTCTTGGCATCCAGCACCAGAAATGGGTCCAGGCCGTGGATCTCGACTGCGCCGTTGAGGTCGAAACCCCCAGCGTCAGGAATGCCGACGATGAGATCATCAACTCCGTTTCCTTGAAGATCTTCCACCACTGCCAGTTCTCGGCCGAACCAGAGTGGTCCGGACGACTGTTCCTGGCCATCAATGCGATGAACTAAGTCCCCGCTTGCCGCATCGTGGATGTAGGCCGAGCCAGCGTTGAATCCGCCAAAATCGGTAGTCCAGGCACCTATGGCCACGTCGGGGTCGCCATCGGCGTCAAGGTCCCCACCACCGGCGACGGCGAAACCCAGTTGGTCATGGTCATTTTCACCGAGCCTTTTCCAAACCAGTGGGCCGGATCCACCTGAGTAGAGATACGCTGCTCCCACGTTTTGCAATCCGTGTTCTGGTGCTCCGACTACCAGTTCCCGTAGGCCGTCGCCATCGGAGTCCTGGCAGGTGGCGATTGCATGCCCAAAATGGTCATAGACGGCTTGGCCCTGTTTGCCTCTAAAGAGGGCCCCTGTCTTGCCGGAATAGATCCCGACATATCCTGCTTGCACCTTGCCAAAGGGAGAAGCTAGTGGCGCGGAGAAACAGAACTCTGGCAATCCATCGCCATCGAGATCATCGAGTCCAGCTGCGCTCCAGCCTAGGAACCCAAGGCCATGGGTGCCATCAACTTGGAATAATAAGGCGCCGCTTGCACCGCTGAATACGTACCCGGATCCTCCTCTGGAAACTCCGTTTGGATTCCGCCGTGGGGCACCGACAAGCAATTCACCGATGCTGTCACCGCCGAGATCACCAACGCTGGCGACGGCATATCCGAAGAACTGGTCGTCGCCGACGCCGTCGTGCCGGCGAATGAGGGCTCCGGTACGGCCCGAGACTACGAATACGGAGCCAGTAAAGGTCCAGCCACCGAAAGATGCAAAGGGTGCTCCGCTTGCTAGGTCTGCAGTGCCGTCGCCATCGACGTCATCAATCTGGGCGAGGCTGGAGCCGAGTTCGATGTAGGGCTGGGCCGGCACGAATCTCCACAGCTGATGGCCATCTGCACCGGAAAATGCGTAGACGGCGCCGGTTTTTGTGCCATTGCTCAAAGCCCATGTGGCGGTGGCTGCATAATCTGGGCGACTATCACCATCGAGATCACTGCAGCCTGCCACCTTTTTCCCAAGCATCTCTAATTTTTCGCCCAGATGCGAGGTGTGTTTCTCCCAAGACCCGCCGACAACCTCCTGGGGCGCGGAGGAAAGAGAGTTGATTGTGAGGATGAGTGCAGCGGAGAAGAGCATTGAAAATGAGTGTCCTGCCGATCCAAAAGCTCCTCAGACACAGACATCATAGCATCCTGGGTCACTTAGGAATCGTCGCCCATGAGGACGGGGGAATAGTCCCCTGGCACCGGGGGTTTAGACTAAGGGCACGGTCGAGTTTTTGCACCCAACGCGTACCAAATGCCAATGCCGTCGGAGCTCGTGCGCGGGGCCTTGGTCTAGGCAATGACCCGAACCACCATTAATCAAGTGCCCGGCTTTTCGGTACGCGTAATGCGCTGGCTGCTCACCATTCTCGGCTCCCTGTTCACCGTACTCGCAGTCCTCGGGGCATTCCTGCCGGTGCTGCCGACGACCCCTTTCCTGCTGTTCGCGGGTGCTTGCTTCTCGCGCTCGTCGCCGCGCTTCCACGACAAGCTCAAGCGCATGCCGATTTTTGGTGAATACCTGCATCAGTGGGAGCGCGATCACTCGATCCCGATAGCGGCCAAACGCAAAGCCATCACGTTGATTATGATCACCTTCGCTTACTCGATGTGGGCTGTCGACAGCATCGGAATGCGCATCACGCTGGCGGTCATCGGCGTTGGGCTGATCATAATGCTCTCTAGAATGCCGACGACGGAGGATTCGGCCTAGCTGATGTCAACATCAGGCAAAGAGAGCTGGGTCGGTTTGGCCGAAGTGAGTCGGAATGCGTCCGATTTCGATTCGGCATGGGCAGGGTATCGGGTGCCATGGCCCTATTTCGGAAGTCGCAAACGGTGGTGGACTTTGGACCTAGAGTTCGGCTGAGTATTTGCACCCTACGGGGTCGGCTGCGCGACCGCCTGCTCGATGGAGGGGCGGAATGACTTTGTCCACGGTCAGTTAGGTCGCGGGCCTGGGCCGTGCGCGGTCTCGTTCCCTGAGCAGGGAATCAGGTCGAGTTCTCGCATCCTACGCCTTGGGCAGGCTTTTTTGTGGAAACCAGGCCCTATAGAAAGGGGGCATCGTCGGGGTCGTACTCGGTCACCGCGCTCGCGCTTGGGGGTAGTTTGGCCAATTCCTTCCGTAGCATCTCGACGTGTGCGGACTCCTCGTCTCGAAGCTCGGTGAACAGTGTCCTGACCTCGGGTTCCGTGA
>JAJFFB010000059.1 GCA_021776925.1 Planctomycetota bacterium
GCGCAGATGACCTACTATTTCATGCTGGCGCTGTTCCCGCTGCTGATCCTGATGGTCACGCTGGTCGACGCGCTGCCGCTGCCGGACTCGATGTCGGGCAATCTCGCGCAACCCTTTCAGCAGGTTTCGCCGCAGCTCGGACAATTGGTCGAGGACTACCTGACCGGTTTCCAGAGACGGCGCGTGGACCTGCGCCTGCTGCTGTGGGGGGTGGCGGCGTTGTGGGCGGCGTCGCGCGGGGTCGCCGGTGCACGCAAAGGCCTTGACCGCGTAATCGGCGGCGGGCGCAGGCGCAACATCGCCAAACGCAAGCTGGCTGACCTGGCGCTGACCCTGGCCGGTCTTGTTTTGGTTGGTGTGGCCAACTTCCTGCTGCTCGGCGGGCAGCAGCTGGCGCGCTTCCTGATGCGGCTCTTCGGCCTGGCCGAGAGTTTCGCCGTGACCTGGGCCTATCTGCGCTGGCCGTTGGTGGTGCTGCTGCTGTTCTGCGGGGTGGTGATGGCCTATCGCTACCTGCCCTCCAGGCGGCTGCCGCTGCGTTATCTGTTGCTGGGGGGTATCCCGACGGTGCTCGGCTGGCTGCTGCTCGGCACCGGTTTCCGCTTCTACTTGCGCAACCTGGGCCACTTTGATCAGATCTATGGCAGCCTCACCGGGTTCTTTCTGCTGATGTTCTTCCTCTGGCTGCTGTCCTTGTGCCTGCTCATCGGCGGCCAGACCGCCAGCCTGATCGCGCGCGAAGACGCGGCAGAGGATTCTGCTCAGGCGGCCTGAGCGGAACCTCGCCGCCTGCGGCGGGTTTTCTCAGCTGCCCTCAGACCGGAGACACCATGTTCTTGCTGCCTGCTCTGCTCGCCCTTCCTGCTTACGCCGCGCTTCCATCCGCCGCGCCCGTGCAAGCGGCACCGCCTGCGCAGGCAACGCCTCCGGCGCAAACAGACCAGGCCGCGCAAGCCGCACCGCCTGCGCAGGCGGATGCACCGGCGAAGATCATGGACGAACAGCAACGGGTGGTGCACCTGTTGTCGCGCCTGAGCTACGCGCCAACACCGGGCACCATCGCTGCGGTGAGCAAGATGGGCATCCGCGCGTGGTTGGACCAGCAACTTGCCGCGGCGCCGCCGTCCAGCCCCGAGTTGCACGCGCGGCTCAAGGGCATGCCGACCCTGGCGATGGACCCGGCGCAGGCGCGCGGCTGGGTCAACGCCTCGCTCGAGGGCATCGAGGGCGACGAGCGGCGCAAGGCACAGCGCCGCCAGCTGGTCGAATTGCGCAGCCAGGTGCTGGCCTCGTTGCTTTTGCGGGGTGCGGCCAGCGACCGTCAGGCCGAAGAAGTGCTCGCTGACTTCTGGCGCAACCACTTCAACGTCAGTATGGGAAAGGGCCGGGACGCAATCCCGATGATCCCCGACTGGGAGCGTGAAGTCCTGCGCGGCAACCTGTGGGGGCGCTTCTCCGAAATGCTCGGCGATACCGCGCGCCATCCCGCCATGCTGCACTATCTGGATCAGGCTCAGTCGCGGCGGCCGATGACCCAGAGGGAACTGGAGCGCGTGCGCACGCGAACGATGGACCGCACCGGGTCCGCGGCGCGCGCCCAGGAAGCCGTGGCCAAGGCCGAGGCCAGCGGCCCCAACGAGAACTACGCGCGTGAGTTGATGGAGCTGCACACCCTCGGCGTGGACCAGGTCTACACCCAGGACGACGTCGTGGCTGCGGCGCAGGCCATGACCGGCTGGACCTTCGACCGTCGTCCGCGCGGCGGCTATGGCTTCCGCTTCGTGCCCGGGCTGCACTGGAGCGGCGACAAGGAGTTTCTCGGCGAGACCCTGGTCGAGGCGCGACGGCCCAACGCCAGCCAGGGCGAGCGCATCCTGCAGATCCTGGCCAGCCACGAGCAGACCGCCGAGTTCGTGTGCACCAAGCTGGTCTCCTTTTTGGCCAGTGATGATCCGCCCCAGGTGCTGGTGCGCGCCGCCACCGAGGCGTGGCGGCTCAGCGGTGGCGACCTGACCACCGTGCTGCATACGGTGCTGGTGCATCCGGCTTTTTACGATCCGGCGCTGTTCCGCGCCAAGGTCAAGACGCCGTGGGAATTCGTCGTCAGCGCGCTGCGGGTGACCGGGGCCGAACTTCCTCGTCCGCTGGATGCGGTGCGTGCGCTGGTGGCGATGGGGCAGCCGCTGTATCACTGCGAGGTGCCCACCGGCTGGCCCGAAACCGCCGACGCCTGGCTCGATCCAGGGGCCATGGCCTACCGTTGGGAATTCGCTTCGCAGTTCACCGACGGCAAGCTCAAGGGCGCCAAGATTCCGGCGAGTTTCTATCTGGATACTCTTGACGGCGTAAAGCTGCGTCAGTGGCCGCAGGCGCTTGAAAAGCGCGTCCTGCCCGGCGGGGTGGGGGCGCGCACCCACGCCGCCCTGGAGCGTCTGGTCGAAGAATTCCTCGGCGAAGAACGCGGCAAACGCCGCCGGCCGATGCGCACCTTGGCGCCGCAGATGGTCGCGCTGCTGCTCGGTTCGCCCGAGTTCCAGCAGCAGTAAACGGCTCCTGCGGACTGCTACGATCCAGGCATGTCTGCTGCCGAACCCGTTGCGCCGCCGCCGCCGATGCTGGGGCTGCGCCACGCCGCGCTCTACGTCGCCGACGTCGACCGCGCGGTGCGCTTCTACTGCGAGGTCTTCGGCATGCTTGAGGAGTGGCGCCCGGATGCCGACAACGCATATCTGACCGGGGGCAGCGACAACCTGGCGCTGCACACCGGAGTGGTGGCCCCGCGCACCAATCTGGATCACATCGGCTTCGTCGTGCCGACGCCCGCGGCGGTCGATCTATGGGAAGTCCGGGTGCGCGCGCTCGGCTGGGAACCCGAGGCCCCGGCGCGCACCCACCGTGACGGCGCGCGCTCCTTCTACGTGCAGGACCCGGACGGCCATACCATCCAGGTCCTTTACCACCCGCCGATCAGCGGCGGCCCTTGATCCCCCACGTCCTTAGCTGACCGTGGACAAAGTCATTCCGCCCCACGACAGCGTCTTTTTCCCCTGGACGGCGTCAGCAGAACCCGCCCCTATCTAAAGATAGGGGCGGAACCAGCTTCCTTGCCAGGGAACAAAACCACTTGCCATGGAACGAAAG
>JAJFFB010000060.1 GCA_021776925.1 Planctomycetota bacterium
CAGCCCGGAGAGCAGCCCGGGGAGCAGTCCCACCGCCCTGATCTGTTCTCCCAATTGCGCCTTGGCCTGTTTCTCTTCAGCATCGAGGAGCAACGAGGGGAGATGATCGGGTTCGAAGTAACCGTGGGTGGCGATGTGCACATAGCGGTGCCCGGGGATCTCCTCGCGAATGCGCTCTTCGGTGGCGGCTTTGTCTTCCACCACCGTCAGGGGGCTCGGCCATTCCAGAACCTTGTCGTGCAGATCGCGCAGCGATTGAATCTCTATCTTGGTAGCGGGCAGCGAATCCCACGAGCCCCCCACCCGGGAACGTAGGTCGGATTTGGGAGCCTCGTCCTTGGCAGCTCCGCTCCTGGAAGCCGCGTCCGCGGAAGCTTCGGCGCGTTGGAAATAGTCGATTCCACCGATGGCCAGGATGGCTCCCTCGGCTCGGTCCAGGGAATCCATCTCCCGTGCCAGGCGGGTCGGATCGGAAAGATAGACGAAGCGGTGCTTCTCCAACAAATAGATGTGGTCCGCCTGGTGCAGAATTCCGAAGGGGAGCTCGCACAGGAAGTCGTCCGGGCACAAGAACACGATACCGGCATCTCCCACCGCCTCGCGCAACGGCTGCCACAGCTTCGCCATCAACTCCGCGTTGGGATCACCCGCTCCGGGATCCAGGCTGCGCCCGCCGCGCAGGGCGGTGGTGCGCAGAAAGGTCTCTGCGGCGGAGCGGAGAGACTCGGTGGATCCAAGCGGAATCAATTGAGGACCGCCCTGCGGGTCGAGCACCCAGGCATAGACCTCGCCGCCGACAAAGAAATCCACCAGTACCGAGGCCTTGGGCATGCCCGCCTGAACCTGAAGCAGCTGCGGTGTGGCCAGCAAGGCGTCCAAGCCCAGGTCGCGGTTGAGTTCGCGCTCCAGGCGCATCCGCTCGTCACGCAGAGCAGCGAGCCGTAGGGCATGATCTTCTGTCTGTTCCGCAAGCGGCTGGAGAACGAGTCGCGAGAGCTCTTTCGAGTGGATTTGAATGCGATTCTGCACCGACCGCCGTGCTGGCGATACGCCTTCCTGTCCCAATCGAATTCCCGCCGCCTGCATCCGGGTGGCCATGCCCTTCCATTGCTGGAACAGCGCGTATTCTTGAGTCCGGTCCGGCGCGGGCGAATGTGCCAGGCAGACCAGCAGCTTTTCAGGATCGGCAGAGACCCGCAGGAACCGCAACCGCTCTGCTTCACTCAGGGTCGGCAGTTCCTGTTGCAGGTGAGCCAGCGATGCTCTCACCGCCCTGCGCACCAAGGGCAGGGCTTCCGCATAGCGCCCTTGATTGGCGAACAGGGCGGCCAGGTTTTGCAAGGCCACCACCGTGTCCGGATGTTGTGGACCCTGCACCCTCGAAAAACTGTCCAGGGCGCGTTCAAGATGGACTTGCGCTTCTTGGTACTCCCCCAACTCTTGGAGCAAGGACCCCAAACCGTTCAGGTTGTTCGCGGTCTCGGGGTGATTCGGGCCAAGCACGGCTTCGCGGATGGCCAGGCTTTGTTCATAGAGTGGCCGCGCTTCCTGGTAGTCTCCAGACGAGTAGTGAAGCAGAGCAAGGTTGTGCTGAGCGGTGGCGGTGTTTGGATGGCGTGCGCCAAGGACCTTGCTGTTGATCTCCAGTGCCCGTTCGAACAAGGGCCGCGCCTGGGAAAAATGCCCCAGATTCTGATGGACCGAGGCCAGGTTGCTCATGGTGATCGCGGTGTTCGGATGCTCCGGGCCCAGAACATCGGTACTGATCGCCAAGGCGCGCTCGAACAGGGGAAGGGCCTCAAGGAAGTTGCCTTGGATCTTCAGCAGGCTGCCCAGGTTGTTCAGGGCCATGGCGGTATTGGGATGTTCAGGCCCCAGAGTCTGTTCAAAGGCGGCCAATACCCGCTCATAAAGGGGTCGCGCTTCCTCGTAACGGCCTTGCAACTTATGCAGGAAGGCAAGATTGTTCAAAACCGACGCGGTCCGCGGGTGATCCGAGCCAAGATTGCTTTGATAGATCGCCAGCGCACGGTGGTAGAGCAAACGCGCCTGCGCGTAATCGCCTTCGGACTCGTAGAGGAAAGCCAGGTTGTTCAGGGTGATCGCGGTGGCCGGATGGTCCGCGCCCAGTGCCTTTTCCTGAATGGCAAGCGCACGCTGATGCAGGGGGCGTGCTTCTTGGAAGTTCCCCTGGTCCTGCAGGAGCATCGCCAGATTGCTCAGACTGGTGGCAGTGGCCGGATGGTCCGGCCCCAGGGCCTCTGCGCGAATCTTGATCGCGCGTTGGTACAACTCCTGCGCTTCGGAATTGTGGCCCTGGTCTTTGAGCAGCACGGCGAGATTGTTCATGCTTTGGGCGATGGCCGGATGACTCGGCTCCAGCCTTTCCTCTCGTATGACGAGGGCTCGTTCAAACAAAGATCGCGCCTCGGCGTAGCCGGCGTGTTGAAACAAGAGCGCGGCAAGTTGATTCATGGTGGTCGCCATGAACAGGTCGCGCTCTACGGGTCCGGCTTGCAGATGGCGAATCCGATCGCGCAGATCCTGCGCTTCGATCTGCCAGGGCTCCGACTCTGGGATCTCTGCGGGAAGCCCACGATCCAGGCTCAGCTGAAATTCACCGCGCCTGCCATGCAGGGCACAAGCGATGACCCGGTACTCTTGCTCGGCTTTCAATTCGTGAACAAGACGTGCGTGGGTGCCCACCAGACCGTCGTCATCCTCGGCGACCAGATTGCCATCAGTATCGGTCAGGACCAGGTAGGCATCGAAATCATGCGAACGCAGTTCGACGGTGCACGCTCCGCCCTCCGGCAACTGAATGGAATAGGAAACGCCGAGCGTGGGCGCACGGGTGTAGTTCGCATCGAGCGCGGGCGTGTGCACCGCGGCCGCGTCCTCGACGACGAATCCTTGCACGACTTGCCCGGCTTCAAGCCGGGCAGGATCTTGCCCGAGGAGCACAAGACACAAAATGGCGGTGGCGGCCATCAGCGCCAGTATAGGCCTCATGGCAAGGAAGATACCGATCCTGCCTTCAGGTCGCGATCAGTTCCAGTGGCCGCTGAGGACGAAGGCGCCCCAGGTGCTGGGGCGGGCGTCGCCTTGATAGTCGATGCGGTTCTGCGTCAGCATGCGCAGCTTGGCCTGGTGCAGGGCATCGGACTTGGGCATCTCCTTGACCCAGTAGTTCTGGTAGAACCACTTCATCAATTGTGCGGTGGCACGATCATCGACCTTCCACAGGGAGCTGACCACTGCCTGCGCGCCGGCGATTTCGAAGGCGCGGCGCAAGGACATCAGGCCTTCTCCGGCGCGTTGACTTCCCAAGGCGGTTTCGCAAGCGGAAAGAACCGCGAGTTCGCACGCAGAAAGGTCCAGATGCTGGATCTCTTCGGCGGAGAAATAACCGTCGTCGCGGGTCGGATCAGGCTCGTCGTTGACGCCGGCGAAGACCAGACCGGAGAGCAGTCCGGGCAAGCTGCCGGCCGCCTGCACCTGCTCGAAGATGCCGGCGTCGCTGTGCCGTTTCGTTGCGTCCTGCAGCAGTGAAGGCAGGTGTTCCGGCTCAAAGTAACCGTGGGTGGCGATATGGATGTATCGATGACCCGGTAGAACCGTCCGTACCCGCTCTTCGGTAGCGTCGGTGCCGTCGTAGCGGTCGAAGGCGCTATCCCATTCCAATATGTACTCATGGATGTCCTGGAGCGAGCGCAACTCGGTGCGGGTCTCTTCGAGCGAGCTCCATGAGTCTCCGATCCTGGAACGCGTGCCGGCAGCCGCGGCCGCTGGCTGTTTCAAATCGGAGCGGCGGAAATAATTGACGTCGCCGATGGCGACCACGTCGCCTTCTCGTTCGGTACCTGCGGGCACCGCGCGGGTGACCACCTGGGCCGGGTCGCTGAGGTAGGAGAAGCGATGCTTCTCCAATAGGAAGCCGCCGTCCGGGGAAGGCAGAATCCCGAGGGGAAGCTCGCACAGGAAACCGTCCGGACTGACGAGGATCTTCGGCGTGGTGCCGACGTGTTCGCTCAAGGGTTGCCACAGCATCTTGACGATCGCAGGCATCGCGTCGCTGTCGGCGCCTCCGCTCGCCTGCAGAGGAACTCCTCCACGCGGGATCGCCGTGTTGAGGAACGCCTCCTGCGCCTCTCGCAGTTTGGCGGGCAGTCCCAGGCTCACCAGGATCGGCGGGCCTTCGGCCTTGAGCACCCAGGCGTAGACTTCGGAGCCGGCATAGAAATCGACCAGGACGGTGTCGGTCGGAATCGCGGCCTGGATGTCCACGAGCTCGGGAGATTCCAGCAGGGAGTCCAGGTCGAGGTCCTGGTTGAGCGCCCGTTCTGCCGCCAGCCTGCGCGCACGCAATTCCTGGATCCTTTCCTGGTGATCCCCGGCCTGTTGCGCCAGGGGCAGAAACAAAAGCGCGGAGAGCTCCTTGCTCACCTTGCGCATTTCGGCGCGCAGACGCCCTGTTCCTTCGTTGTCCGAGCTTTGGGCCAGCCTCAAGCTCGCCGCCTGCAAACGCGTGGCCTTGCCCTTCCAGTGCGCGTAAAGCGTGAAACCGTCACGGATTCCTTCGGCTCCGCTCAGATAGATGGATTTCAAAAAACTTCGTGGGTCTGCCGTGACCTTGAGCAGAGTCAGGCGATCGGCCTCTCCCATCGTCGGCAGTTCCCGATCCAGATAACGCAAGGCACTGGACATGCTCGATGCGAAATACGGCCTTGCATCTTGCGCACGATCCAGATCCAGATAGATCGCGCCCAGCGAGGAATAGGCCATGCTCAGGTAGGGATGATCCGAAATATATGCCTTTTCCATGGTCGCCACCGCGCGATGCTGCAGGGACAGTGCCTCGGCGAAGCTCCCTTGAAAGCAATATTCAGTGGCCAGATTGGACTGGAACACCCCGGTCTGCGAATGCCCCTGACCGAAGTGCGCCTGGTTGATGTCAAGTGCTCGCTCCATTTGCTCCTGAGCCTTCTTGTGGTCGCCCATTCTGCTCAGGCAGAGCCCCAGATTGTTGTGACTGGTGGCGACACTCGGATGATCGGGGCCGAGGATCTGCGCGCGGATATCAAGGGAAGTCTGGAGCATGTTGCGCGCCTCTTCCAGTCGCCCCAGATTCTGGTAAAGCATTCCCAGGTTGTCACGACTGGAGGCAACACTCAAGTCTCTGGTACCCAGGATCGACTCCCAGATGGCGAGGCTACGTTCAAACATGCCGACGGCTTCGGCATAGTTCCCCTGCTGCATGAGGATGGAGGCCAGGTTGTGCAGGCTGTTGGCCAGGTCGCCTTGGTCGGTTGGATTCCGGTTCTCCACCAGGACCAGGACTTCTTCGCCCAAGGCACGTGCGCTTTCAAAGTCGCCGAGTTCGCCGAGTACCACGGTGAGTCCGTGCATCGCCCCGATCACGGCAGGGTGGTCCGGCGGATAGAATTTGCGGTAGATCGCAAGTGCCCCTTGCCTTAGTTCACGCGCTTCTTCCAAATCGTCCATCAACATGCGCAGACCGCCGAGGGACTGCATCACAGCGGCGGTCCCTTTGTGGTCCGTCCCGAAGAGTTGTTGATTGATATTCAGGCAGCGTTCCAGAGCCTCCAGGGCCTGGGGATACCGGCCGAGGGTCATCAGGGAGATGCCGAGATTGTTGAACGCGGTGGCGGTTTCGGAATGGACCTCCCCGTGCACCTTCAAGCGGATGGCGATGGCGCGCTCGTAGCTGTCAATCGCTTCCTCATAGCGATGCAAGGATGCCAGGGAGATTCCGATGGCATTGAGGGTCAGGGCAACCTGCGGATGATCGGGGCCGAGCGCGCGTTCACGCCTTTCCAACAGACGCTGTTGTAGTTCCAAAGACGCCTGGTGATCGCCCTGGGAGGCGACCAGCCACGCCAGGTTGCCGGTCAAGGTCAGGGTCTCCGGATGGTCCGGACCTAGCAGCTTGGTGGCGATCGCCAGCGCACGTTCGATCAGCGGCCGGACCTCGGCGTGGCGGCCCTGACGCAGCAGGAATCCGCCCAGGCTGTTGAGCGCCAGACTGACCTCCTCGCTTTCCGGCCCATGACGGCTTTCCAGGTGCGCCAGCCGTTGGCGCAGGTCGGCTTCGATCGCCGCCGCCCGATCGGCAGGCGACAGCGTCGCCGGTGCACCGCGCAGGGCCTGCAGCGTGAAGGCCCCGCGCGCGCCGTGAAGGGCGCAGGCCTGCAGGAGGTACTGCCGACCGGCATGGAGTTCGTGGGCCAGGAGCGGGTGAACGCCGATCGGGCCGTCATCGTTCTCCGCCAGAACCTCTCCCTGCGCATCGCGCAGGATCAGGTAGGCATCGAAATCCAGGCTGTGCACGCGGAAATGGAAGACGCCCGACTCCTGCACCTGGATGCGGAAGTCCTGCGCGAGCACCGGCTTCTTGAACTGGGCGTCCAGGGCTTCGCTGTGCACTTGTGCCGCCCCATCGAGAAGCGTGCCGGTGACGGGATCACCGACCACGAGCGGGATGGGCTCTTGAACAAGAAACAGGGCGGCGATCAGGGTGGTGGCGATGATCATGGAATCACTTCTTGGGTCTTCGGGCCCGCACCGGGGGCTCCGGCTCGGACAGCAGTTCGACCGCATTGCGCTTCAGCAAGCGCAGGCACTCCTGCACCGCGCGCTCCAGTTGCGGGTCGTGCCCGGCGAGTACCAGGCTCGGGATCATCTCGACCTCGATGTCGGGGGCGACGCCTTCGTTCTCGACCGACCAACGTCCGTCGAGATCGAAGAAGCCCCAGCGCGGCGCGGTGATCAAACCGCCGTCGAGCAGCGGCGGCACGTCGCCGATGCCGACCAATCCGCCCCAGGTGCGGGTGCCGATCAAGGGGCCGATCTTCTTCAGCCGGAACATGTAGGGCAGCATGTCGCCACCAGAACCGGCGGCGTCGTTGATCAGCATGACCTTGGGGCCCCAGATTCCAGCCAACGGCGCGGTGAAGGGTTTGCGGTCGCCGGCGGGACTGTTGAAGTATCCGAGAATGTCGCGCGACATCAGGTCGACCATGTAGTCGGCGATCGCGCCGCCGCCGTTGTAGCGCTCGTCGACCACCGCGCCCTGGCGGTCCTGTTGCGCGAAGTAATAGCGGTTGAAGGAGGCGTAGCCCCCCCCGCCGGTGTCCGGCAGCCACACATAGGCGAGCTTGCCGTCCGAGAGTTCGTCGACCAGACGGCGATTGGATTCGACCCAGTCGCGCCTACGCAGGCCGCCTTCACTGCCGACCGGCACCACGGTGACCTGGCGGCTCTCCTCGGCATCCGGGCTGGCACTGACGGTCAGGACCACCTGCCGCCCGGCGCTCCCTTCGAAGTAGGAGTAGAGATTGACCGGCGGAGTGACGGCGACGCCGTCGACCTCGAGCAGGTAATCGCCGTCGTGGACATCGACCCCCGGTGCGCTCAAGGGCGCGCGCAGGTTCGGATTCCAATTCTCTCCGGTCAAAATACGGTCGATGCGGTAGTGCTCTTGGTCAATCGAGACGTCGGCGCCAAGCAGCCCGATCGAAACCCGGTCGACGTCCGGCGTGTCGCCGCCGAAGGTGAAGGAGTGCCCGACCGAAACCTCGCCGCCGAGGATGTCGAGCAGATAGGTCAGGTCGGCGCGGTGGCCGACGTGTTCGACCATCGGCTGGTAACGCTGATAGACCGCGTCCCAATCGGCGCCGTGCAGATTGGGCACGTAGATGTAGTCGCGCTGGTAGCGCCACGCCTCGCGGAACATCTGTTGCCACTCGGCTTGCGGATCGACGTGCATGCGCATCGCCGAGGTGGCGAGGTTGCCTTTGCCCGGAGTGGGTGCCGCCGCGCTGCCGACCACGCGCCAGGATCCCTGCGCGTTGACCAGCATTTTCTCGCCGTCGGCAGAGAGGACGAAACCGCCCGAACCGGCAAGGAAAACGGTGGCTTCATTCTTTTCCAGTTCATAGCGATGGATCGTCATGCCGGGCTGGTTTTCAATGGCTTCGCCGTAGAAGACCACGCCTTCCTTGCCCGTTGTGAGATTGCCATAGGCACGCGCCGGAACCGCCAGAGCCAGGATTCTCTGGCTCAGACCCTCGAAATCGATGACCACTTCGGGACCGGATTCTTCTTCCTCAACCTCCTCCTCGGTTTCTTCTTCCGCGACCTCTTCCTCTTCGTTCTCGTCCTCTTCCTCCTCGTCCTCTTCCTCGACGGGCTCCTCATCGGATTCCGGCAGGAACGGCGAGGCCTCGTCCTTGGCCAGCACCATGACGTAGAGCGCGTGCCGCACCGGGATCTCGAAGGGCGTCATGTCGAGCCAGCCCGAGCTGATGCCGAAGTCGGTGCTGGCCATGAAATACAGGTACTTGCCGCTGGCATCCCATGCAGGGTCGAGCGCATCGGACATGCCGTCGGTCATCTGATGCGTGATTCCCCCCTCAAGATCGTGCACGAATACGGCGTGAAAGTGCGAGGGCAGGCGCTTGGCATAGGCCAGCCAACGGGAATCCGGCGACCACACCGGAATCAACGTGCGCTGCGGATGGGCGTAGGTGTCGCCATCGATCTGCACCACCTCGCCCGATGCCACGTCGACAACCCACAGGCGCAGGCCCTGGTCGGTGTAGGCCAGTTTCTTCGAGTCCGGCGACCACGCCGGGGTGTAACAAAAGGTGGGATGCGGAAGTTCGACCACCCGCGGTTCTTCCAACCCGTCTTGTTTTCCCAGCATCAGGCGGTATTCGCCGCTGGAATCCGAGAACCAGGCCACCGTCCGCCCATCGGGCGACCACGACGGATTCCGGTCCGCAGCGCCCGAAGTGCGGGTGAGATTGCGCGGACTGCCTTTCTCGGCCGGAACGGTGAAGACGTCTCCGCGTGCTTCGAACAGCGCGCGTTTGCCTGTGGGAGACAAAGCCGCAGAACGAATCGTCCCCCCTACGTCCTCCCAGTGAGGACGCGCCCACGGCAGGTCACCGCGTACCTGGACGATCAACTGCCGCGGTTCGCCAACCGCCGGGTCGAAGATGTGCAGGTAGCCGCCGTATTCGTAGATCAGCACTCCGCCGCCGGCCTGCAGTTGCTTGGCGTCAAATTCCCGATAGTGAGTGAGTTGTTCGATGCGGCGCGATCCGGGCTTGTGGCGGTAGAGGTTCATCGCCAGATCGCGATCGGACAGGAAATACACCTCTTCGCCGAGCCACACCGGACTCCATTGTTGCTCACCCTTCCACGGCAGCTTGCGGATCGAGTGATCGACCAGATCCATGATCCAGATCGGATGCGCCTGACCACCGCGATAATTGCGCCACTCAACGTCGGCCGCGCGCTTCTGCTGGTACGCAAGGTGGGTACCCTGCGGCGAGAGCGAACCGTGCCAGACGCGTACGTTGAGGAGCTTGCTGGGGAAACCGCCGTGGACGGGAACTGTCCAAAACTTGCCCGTTCCCACCGGCGCACTGTCCCGGCCCGAGGTGAACAGCACCTCCGATCCGTCGGCGGTCCATCCTTGAACGGTGTCGGGAGAGGGGTGCCAGGTCAGCCGCACAGGTTCACCGCCCGCTGTTGGAACGACGTAAACGTCGGTATTGCCGTCGTACTGCCCAGTGAAGGCAACCAGACCGCCGTCCGGTGAGAAACGGGGCTGCGACTCGCTGCCCGGAAAACTGGTCAGTCGTCGCGCATCCCCGCCTTCGCGCGATGCAATCCACAAATCGTTGGCGTAGGCAAAGGCGACCTGGTCAGCGCTGACCGTGGGCTGGCGCAGAAGCCGGGTTCCCTGGGCAGCGGCCGGGGTCACGAGCAAGAGAGCGAAGGCGAAGCCAGGAAGAGCGGGGATTCTCATGGAAGGGAGGTCCAGCCGCACGGGCCGGGTTCACAATCCTAGCTGACCGTGGACAAAGTCATTCCGCCCCACGGCAGCGTCTTTTTCCCCTGGACGGCGTCAGTAGAACCCGCCCCTATCTAAAGTCCTCCATTTGCCCGATCAGGCAATTCTTGGTCCGTGTTTGCGCAAGGCCTCAATCGGGTTCCCAGGCCATCAGGCGCACAGCCGCGATCTTCCACTCGCTGTGGCGTTTCACCACCACGCTGGTCACGCGGAGTGTCAGGTGCAGCCGATCCTCAGCTTGAACCGCCTCGGAATGAACGAAATGCACGATCCCGTCGCCGATGGCAGTGGTGGGATTCACCAGTTGAATCCGCATTGGTGTGGTCTGGTGAACCAGGTCCCTCTCGAATGACGGGAAGGCCACCTCCGCGTAATGGCTCTGAATTTGAGCCTTGCCTTCCAAGCGACGCCCGTTGGGGAATTGAAAACTGCCCTGTTCGATGAACTGCGAGGCGAAGGCCTGCGCATCTCTGCGGTCCCAGGCACGGTCCAACTCCTGCCCGAGAACGTGAATGGAACGAACCTCACTGTGGGCCACTTCGCCTTCCAGCCACACGACTTCAGGGTTCACGGCACAGCTCAGCAAACCCATGAGCACGCCAAGGAAGGAAAGGGCTTGAGAAAGCTTCACCGTGGGAATTTACATTGAAGCCGCTCGGCAGACAACGAATGACCTGCCAGAATGGGGTTGCAACCGCCATGCCAAAACTCATCCTCCCCTCTCTCTGCACACTCTTGGTCCTGATCGGCGTCGCCGGACTCAACGCATCTCTGCTGGATTACAGCAGTGGTCCGCCCAACGACCGGGCCTGCGCACCACCGAGCTACTCCAACTGCAGCCAGTGCCATGCTTCCTTTGTCTTGAATAGCGGACCGGGAATGGTAGAGATCTTGGACGTTCCGGCGGTTTATTCGCCCGGAGCCAACTACACCCTGCGCGTCTCCTTGACCGATCCTGCGGCCAGCCGCTGGGGCTTCGAGCTGACCGCCATGGACACCAGCAGCAATGGAGCGGGAGTCCTCACTCCGCTGGACGCAGAAACCCAGGTGCACTCGTCGCCGAGCGCCGACTTTATCAAGCACACCTCGGTCGGAACCGCAGCCGGAACCACCGGTGGCCACGTGTGGCGGTTCCGCTGGACTGCGCCGGCCGCCAACACCGGCATCGTGCGCTTCTTTGCCACCGGCAATGCCGCAGACCACAGCTTTAGCACGACTGGGGATTACATCTACAGCACTGCATCGTCGTCAGCGGCGTCGGTAGCAGCCGATGCCAGCATCGTTTTGCAACCAGACGACAACCGGCCCAACCTGGGAACCAATTGGACGGTGCGTGCCCGCATCCGCAACCACACCGCTTCATCCAACTCGATGGTTGTAGTCAGCAGAGTGCGCCTGGCGAACGGATCCTACTTTCCGTCCTCAGGCTGGCTCCTTCCTCCGGCGAACGTGACCATCGTCCCGGCCGGGCAGGAATCGGTAGACCTGGTCCATCTGGTTCCTGCCAGCGCCCCGCTGATCACCGCGACCTACGAAGCATTTGCTGGCCGGGTGCCCTCCACCCTGGTCGCCAGCGACAGTTTCACCTTCACCACCACTCCCTGAACCAAGAGCCATGACCGCCAGGGTAAAATTGGACCAATCTGACCGTGGACAAAGTGCTTTCGTTCCACGGCCAGCTATGGAAGAGGTCTGCCAGATCTTCGGGTGGTGCGCGATCTTCAACTTGGCGGTTCTTGGACTGTGGTCTCTCATGTTCCTTTGGGCACATGACTGGATGTACAAAGTCCATGGCCGTTGGTTCCAGATGTCGAAGGACCGATTTGACAGCCTTCACTACGGCATGATGGGCCTCTACAAGATCGCCATTTTTCTTTTCGTCCTGTTCCCCTACCTGGCCATGCGCATCGTCGCCGAATGATCTAGGAATCTTCGTCGTCCTCCTCCTCTCCATCGCCCTCATCGCCGTCCTCGATTGCGAATCCATCGCTTCCCGATCCTCGGTAGTCACCATCGGCGGCCACGTCGAACTCAGCCACTCCTGAGGCAGTCCGGTAATCTACCTCGTAAAGCACTTCCCCATGATCGGTGGTGCGTTCGATCTCGATCAAGGTTCCGCCCTGGATGCGGGCGCGAATCGCTCTTTGAACCTCGGCGGGACATTGATCTAGAGTGACGATCTGGTCGCCCTCGGAGTAGGCCTCGCTGTTCAGAGACTGCGCCACAGAGTCGTCCGACGATGCCGAAGCGGCATAGGGACTGGACCCACAACTCACTAGACCTAGGAAATTCAAAAAGCAGGCAACAATGACAAGGGCGCGGATCATCATTTCTCCTGGGTTGGTCATGCCGACCTGAAGCGACCACTGCGGCCGCGCCAGCGGCATCGGCCCACTATAGACCTTGAGAATGGAGTCCATCTTCCTCCTCGGCAAAGCCTAGACTTCCAGGATGCCAATGCAGGTCCATTCTCTGCCAGGTTTCTACGAGCCATTTTCGGCGATGAGCCACCTCATCGGAGCAGTGGTCTTCAGCTGGCTCGGCGTGCGTTTGCTGCGCAAGGCTCGGGGCGACCACTGGCGTTTTGGACTTTATTCGGTGTACGTATTCGCCGTCGTCCTATTGCTGTCGATGAGCGGGGTTTACCACATGCTGCCAGAAGGCAGCGGCGGGCGCGCTGTGTTGGCGCGGCTCGACCTGGCGGCGATCTTCGTACTCATCGCCGGCACCCACACCCCGGTGCAAGGGCTCTATTTCCGCGGCTACGGCCGTTGGGCGGTTCTGTTGCTGATGTGGACCATCGCGGTCACCGGAATCACCATGTTCTCCATCTTCTACGACGGTCTGCCGCGCGGCATGAAGACCAGCGTGTATCTCCTTATGGGATGGATCGCCGGCGGATCAGGTGCGTTGATCTGGCGCCGATTCGGCTTCCGCGCGGTGCGCCCATTACTGGCAGGAGGCATCTCCTATTCCGTGGGCGTAGCGCTGCTCGGTTTCGAATGGCCCACCCTGCTGCCGGGTGTCATCGGCCCGCACGAGCTCTGGCACGTCGCTGTGCTGACGGGAGTTGCCCTGCATTGGCATTTCTTCGCCGTTCACGCTCACTGGCCGATGGCAGGGCAGGTGCCGTCAGCGCGGAATCAAGCTCCTAGTCGCTGATTTCCAAGGTCAGTCCCTCTGGGCGGCCAGCGGATTGGTAGTGGACTTTGCCTTGGGGCAGGCTCCATTGCAATTGGAAGCTGCTTGGGAATGAAGATCCATCCGCCGCCGCCATGCCGAAAGCAGTGTCCGTCCCCTGGCGCCGCACGATCAGCAAAGGTGCATAACTGCCAGCTTCGAACCACGGGCCCTCGGCCAGAATCAGCCTTGTACCTGGCATCCCGGCGATGCGCGCAGTATGGCTTCCGAAAGCGTCGCTGAAGACGAAGTCGACTTCGTTGGCGGTATCCAGGACCTTGACCGAGCGCAATTGCTGGTAGGCAGGATTGCTCTGGAATCCGGCATCGGCTGCATCGACAAAGGGCACCGAAGGGATGACCTGGCTGCCGTAACCGTGCAGCACGTAGTCCACGGTGGCGTTGGCTCCGTTCTCGACTTGGAACAGATCGACCAGGTGGCCATCCGGCGACAGGTGGCTCAGGCGGGTGAGGACCGCACCGGCATAAGCTTCATCGCAACGCGCCTCCATGATCTGATCGGTGGCGTCCAGGCGCAGCATGCTCCCGGCACCCGGATTCTGCTCCTGCCCATCGAGGATCACGCTGGAGTGAGCCAGGCTGCGCTTGTAGTAGTTCTTGTAGAGCGGGTCACCATAGAGGTTGTTGCTGGCCTCGCCAAAAGCCGCCCGCCCGCCCAGCCACGCGTGAAGACTGAGCTTATCCAGGTGCCCGTGGTCGCCGCCGTGCGGGCCGAAGTCGATCGCCAGCGTCGATTCAAACGCCGCCGGACCGGTTCGCAGCATGGCCATTCCGAGATCAGCAAGCACCACGGAAGGCGGTGGATCCGAAGGAGGGTCCGGCGGCATAACGGCGCCGCCAAAAACCAGTGACAAATAATCCTGGCCGCGCGTCCAACGCCGCAGTGGCCAGGTCACGCTGTCGCTTTGGAAGAGCGGAACGCTCTGCTCATAACGCGGTGATTGCGACCACGCGGAGGTTCCCAGGCCGACCTGCACGCCATCGTTGACCATCGGCAAGGTGCCGTCCTGTGCAGCAAGAACAAAGGGCGCTTCGAGCATTCGCTCCAGGGCAGAGGCGTCGCACGCCACTGCGCAGGCCTGCAGCGCGCGCACGTGCGGCACCAATGCCTCGATGGCGAAGTAGTGGTACATGAAGGAGCCTTCCAGCCAACTCCCGTCGGCGGCGATTCCCTGCGCCAGGACCTGTTCAAGTCCGTTCCTGCCGGAAACGCAATCGCGCGCGGCGGCGAGGTCGTCAGCCTGGACGAAGGCCAGAAATGCCGCCATGTTGAGCCAGCACTGGATGTTGTGGATGCCTTTTTCGTGGGCGCGCAGCAACTGTGCGGATGGCCGCAAGAAATCATTGGCGACGGCATCCACCTGCGCATTGTCCATCACTCCGGATCCGCGAATCAGGTCCAAGCCGCGGGAGAAATCCATCAGGCAACGGGCCTCGTCGATGGTCTGTGCCATCAACCGCGCGGCGTCCGGAAGCAGGCGCTCACCTTCCTGTGCACCGCTGCGGTCATGGTATTGGTAGGTCGGATAAAAGCGCGCGTATTCCAGCAACAGGTCACGGACTCCTTCCGCATAGACCACATCCTGGGTTAGCACGTAGGCGATTCCCATCTTGAGGCAACTCTGCGCCAGCATGAAATGGGTCCAGGCGATGGCAACTCCGTCTGGGTCGTCGGAAGCACCGATCCACGCACCACCGCGATCAGGAACCGCGGTCGGGTTGGCCAGGAAGGCGTCCACCGGAATGAGGATCTGCTGCTCGAGAGCGAATGCGGTGCGGTTGTCGTTGCTTCCCCGCTGCAGGAGATCGGTAACTCCGGCAGCAGACAAAGCGAGCATCGGCCCGCTGCCTAGATCGATCGGCTCGATCAAGGTCAGCGGCCGGCGCTCGATTTCGCTTCCGTCGGGAGCGGCCAGCGCCAGGTCAGCAACCACATCCTGTAACGGATCGTCTCCGGCCGGAATGCCGAGGAAAACGGTGGTGCGCACCCCCACCGGAGCAGATCGCGTGCTCGTGCCGCCGGGTGCTTCCAGGTTCAGGTCCAGTCGAAGGTCGCCGTTGTTGTCGACTTCGACCTCGAGCCAGGATCCGTTCTGAAGGAAATGAACAATCTCTCCGGAAGCGGTTTCATTCTCTCCTTTTCCGTCGTCCTCTTCTTCGCCACCATCGTTGCCACCCTGATCACCGCTGCCACCGCCCTGACCGCCGTTGCCGCCGTTGCCTGAAGAACCCCCTGCCGGCTGCGTGGACCCACCCCCGCCGCCGCCGCCGCAGGCAGACGAAAGGAAAGCCAGGGTCATCCCCAAGAAAATGTGCCTGAAGGTTTGCAGCATTGGCAATGTTTGTTGCAAGGAGGTTTAGACTAACACAGGCCGGAGTATCTTTCGCAAGCTCCAGGATAGGCGCCTGCATCGCCTCGACGATAGGGCTGAGAAGACAGTTGCAGGCAGTCCAATCCATGCAATCAGTCTCAGGGTAATCATATAGATTGACGATTCTGAATGTGAGGTGTACCAGTCCTCCAAGGCACCCGAAGCGCCCGCTCCCTGGTTCTCAGCATCCAGAGGTTCTTTCTCCAGTTATTTGGAGTTAGTCCAGGGCCGTTGGCGCTCCTCGGCAGCGATTCCCATTTTCGGTGGAATCGCCCTATTCCTGATGCTGCCTGTGATCAATCTGGCAGTGCATATCGGAGGCGCCTCTCTGCCCCTTGGCCAACTCGCCTGGGGAGAATTTTCCGGCTTGATGATCCTGCTCGTCGCCGTTGCCGCAGTCCGCCTTTTTCCGCGCGTCGACCCGATGCTTCATGCGGTGGTCACCTGTCACCTTGTGGCCATAGTCCTGGGATTTCACTCGGGGGTCTTCGACCATTACCTGCACACTCCAATCACCGTATATCTCGGCATCGTTCTTATAAGTCTGTGGGGATTATTTCCGAGTAGGGGTTGGTCCAGCATACTGCGCCCCCTCGCAGTTGCTTGCAGCTTCGCTCTCGCCTATGTCATCGGCCTGCAATGGGAGTTTCCGGCGCCGTTCGTGTTTGCGTTGGTTGCTGCGGGGCTCTCAGGTGTGCTCCTCTCCTGGTTTGCCGCCAACGCATTCGACTACTCACTGCGCTCTTCGTTTCACCTTGATCGTGGTCTGGACGCTGCAATCCAACAAGCGGAAAATGCCTTCCAGGCAAAATCAGAATTCCTGGCCAACATGAGCCACGAAATTCGCACCCCCCTTCATGGGGTGATTGGAATCGCGGAAATCCTGAATCCAAAATCCCTTTTCCCACACCAGGCCGAGCTATTGCAGACCATCCGCTCATGCAGCAAACATCTGCTCTCGGTGATCAATGACATCCTCGACTTCTCAAAAATTGAGGCGAGGAAACTTGATCTGGAGTGTGTTCCCCTGGACGTTCGAGCCCTTCTCGCAGATATCGAAATGGAGGCCGTGGAATTGGCCAGGGACAAGCCGCTTCACTACAGAACCGAAGTGGACCAGTCCGTTGGTACCGTTCTGCTAGGAGATCCGTGCCGCCTTCGCCAAGTGTTTAAAAACCTGGTCAGCAACGCGCTCAAATTCACCGAGCGAGGCGAGGTGGTGGTCACGATATCCCAGCAAGAACCCGATCCAGATCATGTTCTATTAACCTGCCAGGTACAAGACACTGGACCCGGAATGGCGCCCAAACTTCTTAGCAGGTTGTTCCAGCCCTTCCACCAAGCCGATCCTTCTTCCACTCGGCAATTTGGCGGCACCGGCCTTGGCCTTGCCATCACCCGGGAGCTCGTGGAGATGATGCACGGCACCATCTCAACGGAGAGCGCTCCAGAGAAAGGTACCATCACTCGTTTCACCCTGCGTCTACGGACCCCTACTTCCAGAACCAATTCAATTGAGGTTGCTTCGCCCCCGCGCCGGAAGATTCCGCTTGGTAAATCCGTCCTGCACATAGATGACAACAAGATCAACCGAACTCTGGTAGATAGAATCCTGCAAAATTTCGGAGTCGCTTGCATCTCTGTGTCTTCAGGCGAGGAAGGACTAATGGCCGCTCAAAACGAGAAATTCGACCTGATTCTCACGGATATTCAAATGCCAGGCATGGACGGCCTGGAATTCACCAGGGAGATCCGGAAATTGCAGGGCGGGGCGGCCAAGATGCCGATCATCGCCATGTCCGCAACGGATTCACCTGAGGACCGCGGCCAGGCACTTGACGCCGGAGCGAACGACTTCCTTTCCAAGCCATTCGATATGGAACAACTAAGAATGGCCATGTCACGGTGGTTGAACCGACAGCACGACGGAAACGATACATGAGTGAAGGCAATCGACTCCAGAGCTTGATTGACCGGCTTCTCAGAAGAGTGGTTCGCCTGGAACATCCCCCCACTTCCTATTCTGAATTCATCCAAGATCGATGGCGATATACGATGATTTTCGGTTTCCTCACCGACGCAGGAGTCTTCATAGCCGTTTGCACCGTCGGGTATTGCATTGATCGCTGGGTTGCGCCGGTACCACTCGCTCGGCTCACTTGTACCTCGGTAGCATGCCTGGTGTTCCTGTGGTGGATGACCTCCAGAGTTGCCAGGGCTCCTGGGCGCAACCCAAGATGGGAGATGCTCGCCTCATTCCTGGGCCTTGGCATCGTTCTCGGAGATCAGGTCGCAGCTCTTGATTCCGCGATCGGCATTCCTGTGGTCGCCTTTGCTGGCTTGACCTTCATCAGCGCATTTGGAATCTACCCGGCTCGAGGACGGATCGCGGTAGCTCGTCCAGTCAGCGCCGCATTGGTTTTCGTGGCGGCATATATGGCGGGTACCGCAAACTTGCCCCTCGATCAGCGCCTCATCGCGATGATCTCGATCACCCTGCTGGGGACGACCATTGCGGCGCTGTCTGCCGTCACTTTCGACCGGATTTTCGAAGGGAATTTCAGCCTTCATCATGCCTTGGTACGTGCGCGGGAGCAGGCGGATGAAGCTCTCAAATCCCGCTCGGCATTTTTGGGCAACATGAGCCATGAGATCAGGACTCCATTGAATGGTGTGATTGGTTCCATCAGCTTGCTCAAGGAAACAGACCTGCCCGCGGATGTCTCCAGCGATGTAACTTCCATGGAGGCCACCGGGCGTTCTCTGGTGGAAACCATTGAGAGCGTGTTGGATCTATCTGATCAGGAAGCCGGCAATCTCGAGATCATCCACCAGGCCTTTAACCCGACCGAGGCTTGTCGAGAAGCTCTCGAACTTGCGTCGGCAACCGCCGGAGGAAAGGAGGTGGAGTTTAAGTTTGCAGGATCCGAAGACATTCCGGGATTGGTCATTGGAGACGCCGTTCGAATCCGCCAAATCCTGATGAACCTGGTGGGCAATGCGGTGAAATTCACAACCGCAGGAGAGATCACCATCCGCGCTGAGGTCACCGGCCAGGATGCAGCCGGCTTCGATTTCCTCTTTTCCGTTGAAGATACCGGGGTCGGCATTTCACCCGACCGCCTGGACCGCTTATTTATCCCCTATTCGCAGGCAGATCGGTCTACGAGCCGGCGTTTCGGCGGGACCGGCCTGGGCCTGACCATCTGCAAAAACCTGGTCGAGATGATGGGCGGCACGATCAGCGCGACCGGCAAAGAGGGCGAGGGGAGCAAATTCACCATTTCCTTGAAACTCGGCCGTCCACCAGATGAACCGATTTCTGCCGCCACCAACAGATTGGAAGACGTCAGCTCCCTGTCCTCATCGGCCAGGATTCTTATGGTGGAGGACAACACAATTAACCAGACGATCGGCAGCAGAATGCTCAAACAGCTTGGAGTTCGCCATGAGATTGCTAAGGACGGTTTTGAGGCCATTTCCGCTTGCCGAAAAAGATCTTTTGATCTTGTCTTGATGGACTGCCAAATGCCTCGCATGGATGGGTTTGATGCAACGGCGGTCATTCGAGAACTAAAAGGCGTTTGGCGTTCTGTTCCAATCATTGCACTTACCGCCAGCGCCCTTGCCGGCGATCGTGATCATGCGCTCAGGGCTGGAATGAACGACTATATGACCAAGCCATATGATCTGGCAGGCCTCCGCTCGATGTTGGTGCGTTGGCTACCGGCCACAGGTCAAAAGAAGGGAACTGGGAAGAAAGCGGTTGCCGATTAATCCTCTATCCAGCGCACCGGAAATAGGATCGTTTGGCCGCAGGTGAGGGCGGTGCGGTTGTCATCGCTCCCCCGCGGAAGCAGATTGCGTGCTCGCGCCTCCAGGTGAATCCGATCCATGGACCCAATAAGGCTGTTTAGCCCATCGGGGTCAATTCCAGTCACCGCTCAAGACGAAGGCACCCCATGTGCCTGGCCGGGCGTCTCCGGCGTATTCGATCCGATTGCGTCGCAGCATGCGCAGTTTGGCTTGGTGCAGCGCTTCGCCACGGCTGAGTCTCTTTTGCCAGAGATTGGTGTAGAAATCTTTCATCAGGGTGGCGGTGGCCTGGTCATCCACCTTCCACAAGGAACTGACGACCGTTCGGGCACCTGCAACTTCAAAGGACCGGCGCAGGCTCATCAACCCTTCCCCTGCCCTAGGGCTGCCAAGAGCGGTCTCGCAGGCAGAAAGCACGACCAGGTCGCAAGCAGATAGATCAAGGTGTTGAATCTCTTCAGCGGAAAGGAAACCGTCATCGCTACCGGGAGGAAGTTCGGCGTTGACGCCGGCGAAAACCAGACCGGAGAGGAGGCCGGGCAGCATGCCCACGGCTTGAATCTGTTCTCCGATCTGCGGTTTGGTATTTTTTTCCTGTGCGTCGAGGAGCAGAGAAGGCAGGTATTCCGGCTCAAAAAAACCGTGGGTGGCGATATGCACAAAGCGATGCCCAGGAAGTCCCTGCCGCACAGCTTCCTCGGTGGCGGCCTCGCCCTGCAGCACGTCCATGGGGCTCTCCCAATTCAGAACGTGATCGTGTAAGTCTCGGATTGCCGCGAGTTCGTTTTTTGTGGCGGGTAAAGAGTTCCACGTAGAGGGAATGTGTGAACGAGTGGAATTCGTTGAACCGCCTCGGCTTTGAGTGGAGCTGTTGTGGAAATAATCGACGTTGGCTGCGACCAACAAGGAGCCATCCATCGCGCTCAATGCCTCTTGGCTCTGTACCATTCGAGTGGAATCAGACTGATACACAAAACAGTGTTTTTCCAAGAGATAGTCACCCTCCTTGTCTTTCAGGCTGCCAAATGGCAATTCACACAGAAATCCATCAGGGCTCAGGAACACAATTTCCGAGTCCCCGATCGCTGTTTGAAGAGGTTCCCAAAGCCTCTTTCGCAGTTCTGCTGCAGTTCCCAGGCCCTCTGCTTCGATCGCTTTCCCACCGCGCTGGATCCTGGCACGCAGGAACTCGGCTTGCAAAGCCTGCAATTCTTCGCGCGAGCCGAGCGTCTGAAGCTGAGGCTCCCCGGACTTGGCCAGAACCCAGGCAAAGACATCGGATCCAACGTAGAAATCGACCACCACCCCGTTTTCAGGCAGGGCGCTTCGCATTTCTTCAATTCCTGGAGTCGCGAGGACTTGGTCCAGCCCCAACTGTCGATTCACGGATCGTTCCAGGGCGAGGCGTTTTTTCCTCAATGAGGATATATTCTGCGCATGATCCGACTCTTGTTCACCCAAAGGCAGCAGCACCAGTTCCGACAGCTGCTTGGACATCATTTGGATTTGGCCCATTGAATCGCGCAGGTCTCCTTCAAACACTGTCTGACGCAAGCGCAAATCAGCAGCTTGCACTCTGGTCGCCTTTCCCTTCCAATTCAGAAACAAGGAATAAACTTCATTGGACGACTTCCGGTCCGATTGTATGAAACTGGTCAGCAAGGAGCCAGGATCAACGGATATCTCCAGGATCTGAAGGCGCCCAGATTCACTCATTGAGGGGAATTCTTGGTCCAGATGGGACAAGAAACCCTCCATGGACTTTTGCAAAAGACGCAGGGCTTCCTGGTTCCGTCCTTGCCGCAAAAGACAACGAGCGAGGTTGGTCATCGCCTTGGCGGATTGTGGATGCCCTGGGCCATAGGTCAATTCACAGATCCGCAAAACACGATCGAGCAGCGGTGAGGCGTCGTCATGTTTTCCTTGCCCGATCAGATTGACCGCAAGGTTGTTCAGGCTTGTTCCAATCGCCGGATGGTCAAGGCCAAGGACCTCCTGTCTGATGTCTAGAGCACGAACATGGAGCAGTTGAGCGCCGTCGAAATCTCCTTGGGCGCGCAAAAGACTGCCAAGATTGTCCAGGGTGTCCGCTGTAATTGGGCTTCTCGGTCCAAACGCTTTTTCCCTGATTTCCAGCGCCCTCTCGAGGTGCAGGATGGCTTTCCCATAATCGCCCTGGTCCCGATACAGGGTGGCAAGATTGTTCAAGCTGAGCGCCGTTGCCGGATGCTCGGCGCCCAGAGTTGCAGAAAAAATCTGCAAGGACCTCTCAAGAAGCGCGCGGGCTTCCTCCTGGTTTCCTTGGTCCAGAAGAAGTACCGCCAGGTTGCTCAGTCCGAGGGCGGTACCAGGATGCTCAGGTCCGAGAGAATCAACCTTGATGGCCAGTGCGCGCTCATAAAGCTCACGCGCATTCTCAAGACGCCCCTGAAGGTGGTGTAGACGCGCCAGGTTGTTCAGGCTGATTGCGGTATCTGGATGTGACGGACCCAGGGTGGTTTCCGCGATCACCAGTGCACGTTCAATGAGGGGCCTGGCGCCATCGTAATCCCCCATCGCTTTCAGCAGATCGGCGAAGTTGTCCAAGCTGGCGGCTGTCAAGGGATGAAGAGGACCTAGTTCCACTTCCCGGATTTTCAAAGCGCCTTCAAGGTGCAAGAACGCTGTTTGAAGGTTTCCCAGGTCTTGGAGGACGCAACCCAGGTTGGTCATGCTGTCAGCGGTGGTCACGTGCTCAGGACCAACCACCTTCCTCAAGATCACGAGAGAGCGCTCGAACAGGGACCGGGCATCTTCTAATAGGCCTTGCGAATAGTAGTAGAAACCGAGTTCGTTCAAGCGGGAGGCGAAGGCTTCTGACTGTACTCCTGACCGTTCTCGATCGTGCTCCATATGGGCCAGGGTGTCGGCGACCTTGGCTTTCCAACGATCCTGAACGGTGAGCTCAGCGGCTGTTCCCGCGCACAATTCAAGACGAAATCTCCCGCGATCGCCGTGCAAGGCACAAACACGAACTCGATATTCTTTGTGGGGGTGCAGTTCTGCGGTAATGCGCGCATGCGTGCGCAGCAAACCATCATCGTTCTCAGACAATACCGCACCGTGGTCGTCCTCCAGGATCAGGTAGGCGTCAAAGTCAAAGGAGTGCAGGTCCAAAAAATAGTGGCCTGATTCAGGGACCGCCAGCGGAAAGGACACCGCAACCGTCGGAGCAGATTGATATCCCGCATCAAGCGTTGGGGTGCGCACTTCACGCGCACCCTCGGAGACCACCCCATCTACAGCCTTTCCAATAATCAGCGGAGATGGCTCCTGCGTAAGCAAGGCCAATGTCAGAACGGCGACTACGGCCATGCCGACCAGTATATTGCCTGGGCAGCATGAAGGGGGTTATCACGGCGAGGGCGCCTTTCCAAACAGCTACTCCCCTTGCCACTCAACCGATGCGAAATAGGCGCCGTGCTCGACAAGGTCTGGACGGCGCAATGTGGTCAGCAGCTGGGTCGGACCAGCAGCCAGGCGTAAGTGGAAGACCGCGTTGGTGGCTTCTGTTGAAACCTCCATTTCGGCGCTCTCTCCGGCAATGGCGACCGCCGCGTATACAACCTCCATGGCTCGCTCCTGATGACTCGGCCAGCGAAATAGGGTGATCTGGTACTTGCCAGCTTTCTCCACATCGATGGCCCAGGGACCATTCACCACGTAACCGTTTCTGACGTGGTTCTGGTGCCAGGGCACTCCCTGATCCTGGGTGTGCCAATCGTGCGACATCAGGGCGACCGGATTCTCGGCTCCGCCGACCCCGATGCGGACGTACTGCTCAAAGGTCGGCTCCAGAGACCGCCACCATACTTGGTATTGTTGCCGGAGGCTCCCAACCACCTGCGGATGAAGCGAAGCGAGGTCGTATCCCTGTCCCGGATCAGCCTGGATGTCGTAGAGCTCGCTTCCATTGACCAGTCTCCAGCGCTCGGTCATCACCGCCGATTTGCGCCACTTCCTGGGGATTTCGATGCGTTGAGAGTGAACGAAAAGCGTGCGGCCCTGGGGCGGAGGTCCGCTGTTGCGCAGCGCGTCAGCGAAGGAAGCGCCATCGAGAGGCCGCGTTCCCCTTCGATCCATTCCACAGAGTTCAGCCAGCGTGGGAAGCAGATCGACGTGGGCGGCGAGGGCATCCACGTTGCGCCCGCCTTGGATACCGCCCAGCGGCCATGAGACGAAACACGGAACGCGGTGGCCGCCCTCGTATTCCGAGCCCTTTTGTCCGCGCATTCCAGCGTTGAAGCCACGCCAGCTGCCATTCTCGTTCTTTCCGGGCGCCCGGCCCGCGGCGGTGCCATTGTCGGTCATGAATACCACGATGGTGTTTTTGGCAAGCCCGAGACCTGCAAGGCGTTCACGCAAGCAGCCGAAATTCTCGTCGATGTTGGTGATCATTCCATAGAAACGCGCCATGGTCGGCGGAACACCTGCTTCGAGATAGGGCTCGACGTAGGAATCCGGCACCAGATAAGGGCCGTGCGGAGCGTTCGTGGAAAGATAAAGAAAGAAGGGCTCCTCGGATCTTACTTCGAGAAATTCGGTCGCTTGCTGAAACCAGACATCGGTGCAATATCCCTCGAATCCCTGCCACTCGCCGTTGACCTCGTAGGTGTCGTCGAAATAATCATTGTCCCAGTAGTCGGGACCTTGGCCAACCCCTCCGCCGTGATGCCAGACCACGTGCTCGAATCCCTGATCCTGGGGACGCAGCGGATAGTTGTCGCCGAGATGCCACTTGCCGAACATGGCGGTGCGATAGCCGTTGGCCTGGAACACCTCGGCCAGAGTTTCTTCGCCAGGGTCCATCAACGACCGGCCCATGATGGTGTGCCAAACACCCGTTCGAGTGGAGTAGCGCCCGCTCATCAGCGCACTGCGCGAGGGAGAGCAGGTCGGGTCCACGTGGAAATCCGTCAAGCGGACGGCCTGTGCTGCAAAACGGTCGAGGTTCGGCGTGGAGATCATGGCATTGCCGTGCGCTCCCACATCGCCGTAGCCTTGGTCATCGGTCATGATCAGGATCACGTTGGGGGGCGCCAAGTGCGGATGTTCTGCGCCCTCCGAGTTCGGCTGGGCGCAGGCACCAAGAACCATGAGGGCCAGTACCGCTGACCGCGGAAATTTATTCTGCTGCATGCCCAACAGCATAGGCCTTGATTCCAATTCCCACTCAGCACAAAAGCGACCCAGGTGCTGTTTCCCCTCGGTAGAGGTGGCGCCATCGTCCCGTGTTGGATCGGCTTCCCCGTTGACGCCGGCAAGACCAATCCAGAAGGCAGGACCGGCAGCGCTCCCGTGGCATGAATCGGTATTTGCTGGAAGCATTGGAAGCAGGCATAGCTGGCCGTGGATAAAGTGCTTTCGTTCCATGGCAAGTGGCTTTGTTCCCTGGCAAGGAAGCTGGTTCCGCCCCTATCTTTAGATAGGGGCGGGTTCTGCTGACGCCGTCCAGGGGAAAAAG
>JAJFFB010000007.1 GCA_021776925.1 Planctomycetota bacterium
ATTCGGTTTCTGGGGCTGGAGATATCGATGGAGATGGCTTTGATGACCTGACCGTCGGTGCCCCATTTGTCGATTACGGGACTTTGGTCGACGCCGGATCGGCGTTCGTTTTTTCCGGGGCCGATGGCTCGTTGCAGTATCAGTGGACCGGCAGCACTTCCCGGGATTTCTTGGGGGCCTCGGTCGCTGGCGCAGGGAACATCAATGGCGATGGCTTTGACGACCTGATCGTGGGCGCGTGGTCTGCCCGCGTAGGTGACCCCTCTGATGCAGGCCTGGCCCGAGTCTATTCGGGAGTGGACGGCGTCCTGATCCATCAATGGAATGGCGGCGCGCAGGCGACATGGTTTGGCCATGCGGTGGCGAACGCAGGTGACGTCAACGGCGATGGAACCAACGACCTGATCGTGGGTGCCCCTGCCATGGATTCCTGGGCCACTGATTCGGGTGGTCTATTTATCTATTCCGGCGTAGACGGTTCCCTGATCCGGTTCATTCAGGGGGCTTATTATTCTGACTACTTGGGCTGGTCTGTTTCCGGCGCCGGGGACGTTAACGGGGATGGCTTCGACGATGTGATCGCTGGAACTTATGGATCTTCTTCCCAAGGGATCATCGGTGCCGGGTCGGCTTTCGTGTACTCAGGATCCGATGGCTCCCTGCTCCATCAATGGTATGGCACGGAAGCCTACAAGTTATTCGGCTACTCGGTCTCCGGAGCTGGCGACGTCAATCTTGACGGCTACGACGACGTGATCGTGGGCGCGAGTGGAAACGATTTCAATTACTCAAGGGTCGGTGAGGCATTTGTTTTTTCCGGATTCGATGGTTCCGAAATTCATCACTGGTTGGGGGGTATCGATAGAGACAGCTTTGGAGTTTCGGTTGACGGAGTCGGTGATGTCAATTCGGATGGCTACCCAGACCTGATCGTGGGCGCTCCATGGACCGATCCGAACGGCTTGCATGCAGCGGGTTCCGCCTATGTCTATTCTGGATTGGATGGATCGCTTCTTTACCAATGGAACGGTAAATCCAAGTCGGATCGCTTCGGAAGGTCGGTCGCGGGTGCAGGAGATGTGAACGGCGATGGCGTTCCCGACCTGATTGTCGGTGCCTTTAAGGTTGATGTTGTACCTCGATACAGCGTTGGCGCTGCGTATGTCTATTCCGGCGTCGACGGATCACTTCTGCACAGATGGGAGGGCGGCGACAAAATTTCTTATTTCGGCTACTCCGTATCCGGCGCAGGGGACGTCAATGGAGACGGATTTGACGACCTGATGGTGTGTTCCAATACCGAATTCGGGGGGTATTCTGGCTTCTGCTTCGTCTATTCTGGCGCGGATGGCGCCTTGCTCCGTCAATTGGACGCATCCGGGCAATCGGAATTTTCGGGGGTCACCAGCGCTGGTTTGGGAGACGTCAACGGAGACGGATTTGACGACGTGATCATCGGCAACCAGTGGCCTTCCCGGGAGTCGGCCGGCCTTGCCTATGTGTACAGCTTCAATCCATACTTGCGTTCCAATGCCAGTGTGATTTCGGCGTCCGCAGGTGGCGTTATCAACCTGGAGTTGAGCTTTCCCGCCGCCGCAGCCTTCGACGAATACAAGGTCCTGGTTTCCTCCACCGGGACCGGACCCATCCACTTCGGCGTGGACATTCCCCTCACCCAGGACACCCTCCTCATCAATACCTATTTCGGCAACTATCACGGCCAGCCCCACCACAACCTGCACGGCAATCTTGATGCCAGCGGCAAAGCCTCAGGAAGCCTGACCCTCCCTGCCGGGATTCCCTCCACTCTGGTGGGTAAAAGCTATTACATTGCCGCGATCGCCAACCAACCGGGCCAGCTCCCGGAATTCAGCTCGGCGGCCATCGCCATCACGATCACGCCCTGAGACCGCTCTCTTGGTTCGGCCGCAGGCCTTTTTGAGGGCTGCGAGGAGGAAACTGCGCAAAGAAGTGCAGTGGGCTCCTCGGCTTCCCCTGGGAAATGGGAGGAACCTATGGCCACGAAAGAAACCGCTTCAGGAGTCACCGGCATGTTCTTGTTCCCCCGCTTCACCGCCCGGATTGGGCGAGCCACCTTCTCGGCCGCAATTGCGATGGGGCTATTGGCGACCTCCGCCCAGGCCCAGATCACCGTCACCATGACCGATGACGTGGTTGATTTCGGCGGTCTGCAACAAGTGAGCGACCTGCCCGGGCCGGACGGAATGGTCTCCTTTCGCGAGGCCTGCACCGCGGCCAACAACACGGCTGGTCCGCAGACGATTGCTTTCGCCATTCCCAGCGGGCTTCCGCACCAATGGAGCGCCGGGGTTGCGATCCTGTACATGGATTTCTACAGCTTCTTCCTGACCGACGACGAGACAACGGTCGACTTCACCACCCAGACCGCCTTCACCGGGGACACCAACCCGAATGGCAATGAGGTGGGGATCTATGTTTCGACTTCCGGGGTCGGGGGGGCGGCGATCTGGGTCAATGCGGATCGCTGTGTGATCAAGGGCCTCGATCGCATCACCTGGGGCGGCTACGGCGTGCGCATCGGCGGCAATGACAACCGCGTGATCGGATGCACCATCTCCGGGCCGCTGTTCGCCGGTGTCTACATCAACGGCACCTTTGGTGGCGCGCCGGCGTTACGCAACGTCGTCGGAGGCACCAGTCCCGGCGAGGGCAACGATCTCGATGCCGGAAACTCGGGGGTGCGCATCGACGGACCCGCGCGAGACAACCTGGTGATCGGCAACACTCTCAGCGGTTCCTTCTACGGCGTTGAAGTGCGCAGTCCGACCTGCTGCCCGGGCAACGAAGCCGTCAACAACCGCATCGGCGGGCCGACGCCGGAAGAGCGTAATGTCATTCGCGGTGCCGGCAAGTACAGCCACGAGGGTTTCCCCGATGGTGGCCAGGTGAAGGTCGAATACTCCCCGGACAACATCGTCGAAGGCAACTACATCGGCGTGAATGCCGACGGCAGAACTCTTCCAGCCACTCAACGCGGGCCGGTCGGCGTCGAAGTCCGCTCCGCGCCCGGAACGATCGTGCGCGACAACGTCATCGGCGGTATCAAGATCACCGGAGTCAACCACGCCGCCGGGAAACGCTATGGCGACGCCATCAAGATCATGGGTGACTGCGTCGGTTCGATCATCCAGGGCAATCTCATCGGCGTCGACGCGACCGCCAGCTTCTCGGTACCCAACCGCGCCGGCATCACCGCGGTCTACTGGTCGGTCGATGGCATGCCGGTCACCGCCGGGCCAATCACCATTGGTGGCCAACTGCCTGGCGATGCCAACATCATCGCCAACAGCGAGCTGCACGGCGTTCAGATCGAGGACCGGATCTCCGGGGTGCGCGTCAGCGGCAACTCGATCCACGACAACGGCACGCTGGGAATCGATCTGCTCATCCAACGAGGAGGCGAAGGTCCGACCCTGAACGACGCCGGCGACGGCGATACCGGTGCCAATGGCCTGCAGAACTTCCCGGTGCTGCTGGATGCCAGCAGCGGAGCAACCACCTCCACCGTGCGCGGCGAACTCGACAGCCTTGCCAATCGTGCTTTCGTGGTCGAGTTCTTCGCCAACGCGGATTGCGACCCCTCCGGCTACGGCGAAGGCGGCCTATTCCTTGGTTCCACCACCGTGACCACCGATGCGGGGGGCTTCGCCAGCTTCATCGCCTCGCTCGCAACCGCCGTTCCACCAGGCCACGTGGTGACCGCCACCGCAACCCTGGACCAAAACGGGGACACCTCCGAATTCTCCGTCTGCATCCCAGTCGCCGACGCCCTCGACCTGACCGCGACACCCCTCAAGCGAGGCGCGCCTGCCGACCTGACCGTCGCCAACGCGATCCCGGGTGAGCGGATCTACTTCCTCTACACCATGGCCGGCATGGGTGCGGGTCCGTGCCCGGGAAGCCTCGGCGGCCTGTGCCTTGATCTGTTGAACCCGATCACCATCGCCGGGGATTCCCTGGCCGACAACTCCGGCGTCGCCGTCCTCAGGGTGCCGATCCCATCCAATGCTCCTTTGGTCGACGTCTACCTGCAGGCCGTAGTGCGCCGCGGAACAGGCGGTGCGGCCTCGCTCAAATCCAATCCCGTCAGCACCACCATCCAGCCTTAGAAGACGAGTGGGCCCATGATTCCTCTCTACGCGACCCTTTTGCTTCTCGCTGCCCCGGTTTCTGCACAGACCATTGGTGGCGGTACCGAAACGCTCTTTCAATGGGACGGCAGGGCTAAATCTGACCTCTTCGGCACCTCCGTGTCGAATGCAGGCGATGTCAACGGAGATGATTTTGTCGATGTGATCGTGGGCGCGTGGGCGGCCGACCCCGGTGGTCTCACCTGGGCTGGCTCGGCCTATGTCTATTCGGGGGCGGATGGCTCTCTGCTCCATCAATGGGATGGACGATCTCGGTGGGATTTTTTTGGCGACTCCGTCTCGGGGGCGGGAGATGTCAACGTAGATGGTTTTGACGACCTGCTGGTGGGCGCCTCATACGCCGACCCCAGAGGAATATGGGACGCC
>JAJFFB010000061.1 GCA_021776925.1 Planctomycetota bacterium
CCGGTCGAAACCGGGGGCGGCTTGGGAGAGCGGCTGTCCTAGTTGATGTCCAGGATCAGCATGTTGGAATCGGTGATCCAACCGGCGTCGCTGTCGGTGACTTCGAGGTAGACGCGGCGGCCGGCGGCGGCGTTGGGGAGCTTCTTGCTGAAGCTGCCCGCACCGGCGACACTGTTGGTGCCAGAGCCGACGGACACGCGCGGGGTGCCGATGTTGAGGTGACGGTTGGCCTGCTGCGAACCGTAGGGGTTGAAGCTGTAGTAGAAGTTCCAGGTCGCGCTGGACTGGCCACCGGTCCAGTTGTAGGTCACGGTGTTGCCGACGTTGGCGCTGGTCGGACCAGTCAGCTCGATGGTGTTGGTCCAGCCGTGCTCGGCCTTGGAGGCTTCCTTCAGGCACTGGAAGAAGTTCGGACGGCCCCAGCCGGACTTCTCGTCCTGACCGGCGTTGCCGATGTCTACGCAGTTGTCGAACATCAGCTGCTCGATCTCGCCGGCAGTGGCGCTCGGGTTCATGATCATCATCATGGCGAAGACGCCGTTGACGATCGGTGCCGAGAAGCTGGTGCCGCTGACCGCGGCGTTGCCGCCGCCGAGGGAGGTGGTGCGCACGGCTTCACCCGGAGCTGTGACGTCGACGAGCGGGCCATAGGTCGACCAGCTGGTGACGTTGTCCGAGGAGTTCGAAGCCGAAACCACGGTGACGTTGGCGTGGTCGAAGCCGGAAATGCGGTTGCCGCCGTTGCCGGAAGACCAGCACAGCAGAGTGCCTTCGTTGCGCACGTGGGTGCCGGTGGTGCCGACGGTGCTCGAGTTGACGCCGCTGTAGCTGGCGCTGACCGAACGCGCACCGTTGTCAGAAGCCCAGCGCACGCCATTGGTGATGTCGCCCATCGAGGCCCCACCGCCGCTGGAGTTGCTGGTACGGACGGGCATCAGCTTGATGTCCCAAGCCATGCCGACCACGCCGACGCCGTTGTTGCCGATCGCGCCGACACAACCGATGGTGGCGGTGCCGTGACCATTGAGGTCGTTGACGTTGCCGCCATTGGCCTGGCTCTTGCGGTTGACCGAGTTGTAGCCGGAGATCAGCGCGTCTTCGAGGTCGGGGTGGTCAAGGTCGACACCGGTGTCGACGGTGCAGGCGATGAAGGTGCCGTCGCCGAAGCCGAATTCCCAGGCCTGGGTCGAGAGCATTTTGCCGTGTTGCCACTGGTTGCCGAAGGCCGGGTCGTCGGGAGTCTGGTTGGTGAGGTAGCAGAACCAGTCGGGCTCGGCGTACTCGTATTCACCAAAGGCCAGCAGGTGGGCGGTCAAGCTGTTCTCATCGAACTCGGCCGGAATCTGCAGGATGTACTCGTCGGTGTCGGCAACGAATTCGTGCAGCCAGGGCTGCAGGCGCAGGCTGGCCGCCTCGTGGATGGCGACGGCAGTGGCGCGGTCATAGCCTTGTTCGATCAGTGCATCGAGTTGCAGCGGACGCACTGTCAGACGACCGGTGAACTCGGTGACGCCTGGAGTTTCAACGTAGTACGGCAGGGCCCCGTCCTGGGAGGATTGGGCCAGGAGAGGGGAGCCGGCCAGCAGGACGGCGGCAAGGGAGACAAGCGGAGTCTTCATGGGTATGTGGGTTCTGGACCTGGGAACAAACGGATCTGGACCTGGTTCTAACGACAGGAACCTGGTCAGGACGCAACCAATAAGGGTAGGGTTCCAACAAGGACAAACCTTTTACACTTCGCTCATATGGTTTTATTCGGTCACTGCTGGCGACGACCCAGAGTGAGTTGCATATACAACTAAAGTCCACAAGGCCTGTCTTTGGTTTCCGTCCCCGAGGGGGCTAGAATCCGTCGGTGGCTGCCACTCAACTGAAATGTGAGCTGTCCTGGTCGGCCAGCCGGGCACGGGAGTTCGATCGCTGCAAGCGCGAATACTGGCTGGCCCGCTACGCCTCCTGGGGCTGGTGGACCGAGCGGCCGCGCGGTGAGCGCTTCCAGACCATGGTGCACAAGTGCCTGACCTCGCTGCCGGCTTTCACCGGCGACGTGGTGCACCGGGCGATCGCGCGCTGGTTCGAACTCAAAGCTGCGGGCACCACGATGACCGCCGCCGAGCTCTACGAGCACGCGCGCGAGTTGTTCCGCGACGGCTGGCGGCAGTCGGCCGGCGACGGCTGGAAGGAGCGGCCGAACAAGAGCACCCACCTATTCGAACACCACTACCAGTGGGAGATCCCGGCGGCGCGCACCGAGGCGGCGCGCGAGCTGATCGAGCGCTCGACGCGTTGGTTCTGCGAAGCCCCCGAGCTCGCGCGGGTGCGCAACGCCGACCCGGCGAGCTGGCTCGGCGTCGAGGCTCTAGACACCTACCAGTTCCTCGGCACCAAGGTCTACGCGGTCCCCGACTACGCCGCCAAGGAAGAGGAGAAGTTCCACATCTGGGACTGGAAGACCGGCAAGCCGCGCGACTCCGATTTGTTCCAGCTGCACACCTACGCGCTCTATGCCTGTGAGCGCTGGAACGCCGACCCCGAAGACATCGTCCTGCACGCCGCCTACCTCGGCGTCGGCCAGGTCACCGACCTGCCGGTGTCGATCGACCGCTTGTCCGAGGCACAGGACAAGATGTCGATGAGCGTGCGCGAGATGATGGACCTGCATTACGACCCCGACCAAGACGACCTGGTCATGGACAACTGGACCGCGTCTCCTGAAGCGGGCAAGTGCCGCTACTGCCGTTTCCGCGGCATCTGCCAGGAAGCCCTGCTCAACGGCTGATCATGCCCCAATACTTCGAACAGTTCACCGAGTGGGTGCGCGGTCTGGCCGACAACCGCTACCTGCTGGCGGCGATCGTCTTCGCCACCGCCTTCGCCGCCAATTGGATCGCCAAGAAGCTGATCGTGCGCGCGGTGCGCAGGCTGGTGGCCAAGACCCCGGTGTCGTGGGACGACCATCTGGTCGAGCACAAGGTTTTCGAACGCCTGTCGCACTTTGCTCCGGCGATGGTGTTCTACGTCTGGGCCTCGCTGCTGTTCCCCGACGACAGCGACTGGGAGAGCACCACCCGGCGCCTTGCGGTGGTGTACATGGTGATCGCCGGCGGACGCACTGCGGCCGCGCTGCTCGACGCACTGCTGTCGTTCTTCCGCAGCGACCAGACCACCGACCGTACCGCGCTGCGCAGCTACATCCAGGTCGGCAAGATCGTGCTGTGGCTGGTGGTCGGCATCCTTGCCTTCGCCAAGCTGATGGACAAGGATCCGCAGGGCCTGCTCACCGGCCTCGGCGCGTTGATGACGATCATCCTGCTGGTGTTCAAAGACTCGATCCTCGGTTTCGTTGCCAGTATCCAGCTCACCCGCGACGATCTGATCCGTCGTGGCGACTGGATCGAGGTGCCCTCCTACGGCGCCGACGGTGACGTGCTCGAGGTCACTCTGCACGCGGTCAAGGTGCAGAACTGGGACAAGACCATCAGCACCGTGCCGACGCCGGCGCTGGTCACCGGCGGCTTCAAGAACTGGCGCGGCATGAGCGAGTCGGGTGGTCGGCGCATCAAGCGCTCGCTCAACTTAGACATGCACAGCGTGCGTTTCATCGACGAGGAGCTGCTCGCACGCTTGAAGAATGTGCAGTACATCCAGGAGTACCTCGACCACAAGGTGGGCGAACTCGGCGACTGGAACCGCGAGCGCGCGATCAATGAAGCCTCGCTGGTCAACGGCCGACGGCTGACCAACCTGGGTACCTTCCGTGCCTACGTGCAGTCCTATCTGAAGAACCATGCCGAGATCCGCCAGGATATGACCTTCCTGGTACGGCAGCTCGAGCCGTCGGCCGACGGGGTGCCGCTGCAGATCTACGTGTTCTCGAAGGAACAGCGCTGGGTGCCCTACGAAGGCATCATGGGCGACATCTTCGACCACCTGCTTGCGGTGCTGCCCGAATTCGACCTGCGCGTGTTCCAGCGTCCCTCTGGCGCCGACCTGCGCCAACTGGATCTGGGCGCGGCGCGCTGAGTCGGCACCGGCGGCGCGCTAATCCAGCGACCGACGGGGTCAGTCGCGCAGATAGACGGTGCTGGTCTCGCCTTCGGGTACCGCCGGCACCACCATCATGCGGCGGCCTTTGAGCAGGCGTTCGACCGCTTCAATCCACAGGCGACGCATGCCGAGTTGCCGATGGACGGTCAGCGAAGCCGCCAGCGACCGGAAGCTCTGCGCTTCGCCGCGCGCCTGGTTGAGCACCGCGGCCTGGTACGAGGCCGCCTCCTGGACCAGCCGCTCGGCTTCGCCGCGTGCAAAGGGCAGCGCGCTGTTGCGGTCGGCCTCGGCCTCGGAAACCTGCTGCTCGCGATAACTCTTGGCGTTGATGACGTTGTCGAAAGCCGGGCTGACTTCTGGTGGCGGCGCGATGTTGCGGATGTTGAAATTGGTCAGGCGCACGCCGAGGTCCATGGTGTCGAGCAGCGCCTGGGTCTTCTCCAGCACCTGCAGGCGCACCGCGGCCTTGCCGCTGCCGAGCAGATCGTCGACTCCCATGCCGGCGATGATCTCGGTCATCGCCGATTCCGCCGCGCGGCGGATCGCCATCTCGCGCGGCATGCCGTCGCTCATGTCGGACATGCCGTAGCGGAACGACACCGCATCGGCGATCGCGTAGTACAGCGTGACCTCGATGTTGATGATGTTGGTGTCGCCGGTCAGCCATTCGCGCGTGACCGGACTGCCCGGGCGCCCCGAGAGCTCTTCGATGAAAGTGAAGCCGACCGGCATGGTGCGGCTCATCGAAGTCTTGAGCTTGTCCATGCGCTCGACCGGCCACGGCAGGCTGAGGTGGATGCCCGGGCCGACGCTGCGCGCCACGCCGCCGAAACGCAGCACCACTCCGGTTTCATCCTGCTGCACCGTCCATACCATGGTCGACAACAGCCAGATCCCGGCCACGCCAGCGGCGCCGTAGCGCAGCCAGCGGCGCAGGCCGGCACGCGGAGTTCTACTCACCCGAGCCCTCTTCCTTGGGGGGGGGTACGGGCAAAGGCGGCGGTTCAGTCAGCACCTTGAGCAAGGGGTGGTCACTGGGCAGGATGAACAGCGAGTCGTCGGAAGCGGTCTGCTCGAGCGCGCTCAAGGAGCGCAGGAAGGTCCACAGCTGAGGATCTTCGGCATAGGCCCCGGCGTAGATGCTGGCGGCTTCGGCGTCGGCCACGCCGCGCATCTCGGTGGCTTTGCGCCGTGCTTCGGCGAGCAGTTCGGACTCTTCGCGGTCGGTCTGCGCCTTGATCTTCTCCAGGGTTTCGCGGCCTTCGGAACGGAAGCCGCTCGAGATCGCGTCGCGCTCGGATTCCATGCGCGCAAACACCGCGCGCTTGTTCGCCTCGGGGAAGTTGAGCCGTTTGACCCGCGCGGCGTGAATCTTGACCGCCAGCGAGTCTTCGGCGCGCGCGGCGGCGAGGCGCAGGAAGTCGTCGCCGAGTCGGTCGACGCCGGAGGTGCCGTCGTCGGCGGTGGTCAGGATCTGGTTGAAAGAATAGGAAGACAGCGCGTCGCCCACCACCGAGCGCAGGATGTCGGTGAGCCGCGCCTCGGCACCGGCGCGCGAACCATTGGTCTGGAAGAAGACCAGCGGATCGGCCACCGACCAGACCAGGAAGGCGTCGACCAGCAGGTTCTTCTTGTCCTGGGTCAGGTACTCGCCCGCGGCCGGGTCGAGCAGGTGCTGGCGCATGTCGATCGGATGCACCGCATCGATCGGCGCCGGCAGTTTGAAGTGCAGGCCGGCGTCGGTGACCGTGGCTTGCGGTGAACCGAAACGGGTGACGATCGCTTGCTGGCCCTGGCGCACCTGGAAGGTGGAGCTGGCCACCACCACGGCGACGATCAGAGCGGCGATCAGGAGGCGTCCGAGTTTCATTTCTGTTCCTCGCTGGGAGCGGTGCGCGGGTCCAGGAATTGGGCTTCCTGGGCGGCGCCGCCCTCGAAGGGGATGGCGCGCAGGGCGCTGTCGAGCAGCAGGACCAGGCGCTTGTTGGCGAGCATTTTGATCAAGGTCTGGAGCTGCAGGCGATAGCGCTGCATGGCTGGATCGGCGGCCAGAGCCGCGCGCTTGGCGCGGAAGGCCGCAGCGGCGGCGCGGGTTTCCTGCAAGCGCGCGTTGCTGTCGGCGCGCGCGTTTTCTTCGATGACCGCGGCGGCGGCTCGCGCTTGGGCCTGACCCTGCACGCGGTAGGCCTCGGCCTGCTGAATAAGGCGCTGCTTGTCTTCGAGCGAACTGGCGACGTTGCGGAAGGCGTAGTGCACCGCCTGCGGCGCGTGCACTTCGTCGAGGTGCACCGCCTGTACGCGCATACCGGTCTCGAGCGCGTCGAGATTGGACTGCAGCAGCTGCAGGATGTGGTTTTGCATCGGCTGGCGGCGGCCGACCAGGATCTGGTCAGCGCTGAGCCCGATCAGGGCCACGCGCAACGAGGACTCAGCGGCGGCTTCGAGCAGTTCCTGCTGCTGGTCAAGGGAGAACAGGAAGCGCTGTGCGTCGTCGACCTTGTAGTGCACCGAGTAGGCGACGTTGAGGATGTACTCATCCGCGGTCATCACCTCGCTGGAGGCCGCGTAGTTGCGCAAGGTCGACGCCTGCACCTGACCGAGGCGCAGTGCGCGCATCTCGCGCGTCGAAACAGTTTCCAGACGCGCCAGTGGGAAGGGCGCGTGCCACACGGCGCCGGGCTCTTTGATGACCTCGACCAGCTTGCCGAAACGCATCAGGAAGCCGGTCTGTCCCGGGCCCAGCGGACTGACCGCGGTCGAAAGGTAAAGCAGCAGCACAACCACCCAGCCGCAGATGCGTGCCGGGCGCGCGGCCAGGTCGACGCCCAGGGGCAGAAACAGGCGGCGGATCTTGCCGCCCCACGCCTTGAGCAGGCCGAGCCGGCGCGCGTGCCAGACCATCAGCAGCAACAGGATCAGGCCCGAGATCTGGGCCAGCGCCGAAGTGTGTTCCATCGTCGTGCCCACCGAAGTCTGCGGGGTGGTGCCGAGCCAGCCATAGATCAAATTGACCAGCGAACCGAAACCGAGCGAGAACACCGCGATGCTGAACAGATAGGCGTAGAGCACGCGCCGCCCGAGGAAGCCACGCACCACCGCGATGGTCGCAATGTTGGTGGCCGGGCCGGCCAGCAGCAGCACCAGGGCGCTGCCCGGGTCGAGGCCCTTGGCGATCAACGCCGCCGCCACCGGGGTGCTGGCGGTGGCACAGATGTACAGCGGCACGCCGATCACCAGCATCGACAGCATCGACAACCAACCCGTAGGCAGGACGTCGCCGAAGAAGTTGTCGGGCACCGCCAGGGTGATCAGGCCGGAGATCAGGAAGCCGAGGATGAACCACGGCGTGAGGTCGGCCATCAACGGGCCGAAGGCGTAACGCGTGGCTTCACGTGCGGTGGTGACCACCTTGGGGGCCGGATCGCTCTCCTGGGGGGGGGGCTGCTCATCTTGGGCCGGATCATCTTCCGCGCCGTCCTGGTGATGGCAGCACTCCGGGTCCTCGGCAGCGAGGTCTTCCTCGGGCTGGTCGTCCCAGCCGCGCTTGACGATCTTGTTGACCAGAGCGCCGCAGCCTAAGGCAGTAAATATCGCCGCCAGCGGCCGCACGATGGTCATCACCGGATCCATCAGCGCCCAGGTCACACCGATCGAATCGACTCCGGTTTCGGGCGTCGAGATGAGGAAGGACGAGGTCGCACCCTTGCTCGCGCCGCTGCGCTTGAGCGAGATCGCGGTCGGGATCACCGAGCACGAACACAGCGGAATCGGCGCGCCGAACAGCGCCGCCAGACCGACGGAACGCATGTTGTCCTGACCGAGGTGGCGGTAGACCAGCTGCTCGGGAATCAGAACCTTGAGAAAACCGGCGATGAGGAAGCCGACCAGCAGGTACGGCCCCGATTCAACCAGGATCACCCAGATCGCGCCCAGCCAGTCGAGCAGGAATTCCATTACACGCCGACCTCTCCGAAGAGGTACATCAATACGATACCGGCTGCCAGCAAGGTGATCTTGGCGCCGACGTCCTGGCGGCGGTGGAAGACCTCAGGCAGCAGTTCGCACAGGCACACGTAGAGGAAGGTGCCGGCCGCCAGCGCCGCGGCGATGCCGATGCCGACCTCGGTCAGAACGTGCATCAACTGGCTGCCGAGCAGAATCCCGAAGGGGGTGACCAGCGCGAACAGGCCGACGATCCAGGCCACGCGGGCGCGCGGCACTTCGGCGAGCAGGAACACCGTTGCCAGCGAGAAAGCTTCGAAACCCTTGTGCGCGCAGATGGCGAGGAACAGCGCCGAACTGATGCCTTCGTTGTGGCCGGCTGCCGCCAAGCTGATGCCGGCGGTCAGGCCGTGGATGACCAGGCCAGCGAGCGCGGCATAACCGATGGTGCGGTGACGGTTGAGGTCGGCTTCGCCGTGGGCGGTATGGGAATGACCGTGAGCGTTCCCGGCGTCGCCGGTGGACATCAGAATCGATTCAATCAGATACACGGCGAGCACCCCGACCAGCACGAAGCACCACAACAGGATGCCGCCGTGGGCGTGGCCCTCGTGGCCAGGCGTTTCGGTCAGGTGACCGAGGTCATTTGACAAATTGGCAATAGACGGCAGCAGATGAAGGAAAACGGCTCCCAGAAAAATACCGGTGGAAAGCGCCAGCGCGGTATGCAGGTGACGGTCCGTCCACTTGATGAACAGCGGTGCCAGGCCTCCGGCCAAGGCAATCAACAGGATGAACAGCGCTTCCAAGGTTTTGGGAATTCGAACCCGGGATCCATAGGGCATGCCACGGGTTGGGACAATAGGATACACGCGGTTTCCTGGTGGTTATTCGCTAACATGAGACGTATATGATCCGCAGGCTCTGTTGTCCCTGTCCAGCCTGTTGTGCCCTCGAAATTCGCCGTTGTTTCACGCCTGACCGGTTCAGGCGCCCTGTCGCTGCTGCTTGGTGCGTCCTTGCTGGCCTTGTTGGAGTCCATCCTGCTGCGGCCCATCCAGTACCAGCCTCTGGCCGAGCAAATGGTTCTGGTCCTGCTCGGCGCCATGCTGGTTGCCGCAGTGCCCTTCCTGTTGCTGGTGCTGATGCCGGCCAACAGTCTGGTTGCCAAGGTTTTCGGTCCCGCTGACAGCGACTTGCGCCAGGGGCGTTGTTTCGCCTTCGGATTCCTGTTGGTTTCCCCGCCGATGTGGCTGGCGTTGCAGCAACGACTGCTGCACATTCCGGTTTCGCCCTACGCCGTTGCGCTGGTCATTCCAGTCCTGCTGCTGCCCTTCGTGCTGCGCTCTTTTTGGATGCGCCCAACCATTCTGCGGCTGTTGCGCTACGGCGGCCTCGTTGGCTGGATCGTCGGCCTCGTCGCACTTTGGTCAGGTCCATTGGCCAACTGGCGTGAGCAATCCTCCATTTCGAATCCGACCCTGCGAGACCTCAGCGCGGCGCCCGGATTGGTCGCCTCCGAGGCTACCCCCGACATTGTCCTGATTTCGATCGACACCTTACGCGCCGATGCAATCGTTGGTGAGACCTCAGCCAACGTTCCATTTATGGACCAATTGCGAGCGGGGGGAGCTTGGACACCATGGGCGTTGTCTTCCAGCAATCGTACCGGGCCTGGACACGCCGCCATGCTCACCGGACTCGGAGCTCTCTGGCACGGAGTGACCAACAACAACCAGACCCTTCCAGAGAGCCATCAGGCTGTTGCCGAGACCTTTCGGGCCGGAGGCTATCGCACCATGGGGTTGGTCAACAATGCGCTGCTGCGCACCGGCTCTGGATTTGATCAAGGACACAGCGATTTCGACGACAAGGCCGTCCTCAAGTCCAGCCGAGTTCAGGTCTTTGCTCGAGCATCGAGGGGCAGCACCTTGCTCGGGTGGATCTTGCCGGCCCACTTAATGAAGCGTCTGGTTGTTCGCGGCCTGTTCGCGCGACCACACCCTTTCAAAGCGGTTCCAGTTGCCGAGTCGTCTGGTGGTGTTGCCACCGCGCGCGCAAAAGTTCTCCTTGACCTTGCCTACCAAGAAGAGCGCCCGTTCTTTTTTTTCCTGCACTACATCGATCCGCACCACCCCTATACCGCGCCACTCGGTTTCTGGGGCACCCGTGAGGGCGAAGACGAATACGACCGGTATTTGGAAGAAGTGGAATTCATGGACCATTGCCTCAAGCAGGTTGTTGAACGACTGCAACGGTCCGGCCGGCCATTTCTTTTATGCCTCACTTCCGACCATGGGGAACACTTTCATGAACACGGTCTGACGGGCCACTCGAATTCGCTCTTCAACGAACTCTTGCAGGTACCGTTGATCTTCTACGGCGACGGAGTTCCTGCGGGCGAGATTCTGGAGAACTCTGCTCTCAAAGATGTTGCCCCCACCCTGCTTGGGCGTTGCGGTTTGTCCTTCGAAGGAATGCGCGGGCGCGATCTCCTGGCGCAGCCGCAATGGGACCCTGGCTCGGAATACCTCCAGTTTGCCCGCGACGTCAAGTATTACGGGGCGTTCTCAGGTCCCTATAAATGGGTCAGCCCCAAGGGTTGGGTTCGTGGTAGCGAATTGGCAGGCGAGGTCTATCTATGGCAGGACGATCCGCACGAATTGACGCCCCTCGATATCGAAGAGCTACCAGCAGCACATCAGCAGCGCATCATGCAAGGCTTGCAAGACGCACCGGAGATCGAGGCCCAGCGCTTCACCGGAGCAGAAGCCTCACGCCAGATGGCTATCCTGCGCCAGATGGGCTACTTGGAAGACGCCGAACTCCCCCCGCCGCCGCCCTTGCCGGACGAGGATGACGGTGACGAAGAGCGGCCCTGAAGCGGTCCGAGCAGGACCTTCCATTCGCCGCTGGTCAGGTTCACCGCCAGCACGCGATGGTGATTGGTATCGGCAATGTAAAGCTGATCGCCCGCGACCGCGATTCCACCCGGCTCCCACAGGGTGAGTTGAGTGTCACTGAGCGCCGAACTGCCGTCGCCAAAAAGGGTAGAAGTTGCGCCGCTTGACGGGTCGATCAGCTTGATCTTGTTGTTGTAGGTGTCGGCGACAACCAGCTTTTCCTTCCACGCGGCCAGTCCGAGCGGATGTTGCAGCAGGACCTTGCTGGCGACCTCGCCGTCCTGGTCACCGAAACGGAACAAGTGCGTGCCGACCACGGTGCCGACCTCTTTGGCGATGTGATCCACCCAGCGCACCGCGCTGACTTCGGAGTCGGCGAAGTAGAGCTTGCCGCCAAGCTCGACCAGGCCACTGGGCTGCGCCAGACGCGATGCCGCGGCTGGCCCGTCGACGATGTTCTCGTAGCCGCTGCCGGCGAGGTGCACCAGCTCTCCGCTCTTCGGCAGATAGGTCCACAGCTGGTGGCTTCCGGCCATGGCGACGTGGATCTGGTCGCCCACGGTCTCCAGGGCCCACGGCGAATTGAGCGGTGTGGCCAGGGCCTTGCCGGCGTTCGGCAGCGGCCGCGCCTGCACACCGGTACCGGCGACGGTCTCGATCACGCCGTCCTGCAGGTGGATGCGCCGCAACAGGTGATTGTCGGTATCGGCGAGGTACAGCCAGCCGTCGTGCACCGCCATGCCCTGAGGTTTGTTGAAGGCCGGCTCAGTGGCGCGGAATTCCCGCAGCTGCGTACCGTCGGAGCGCTTGACTTCGAGCACGCGGTGGTTGGTGGAATCGCTGACGTAAAGCTTGTCCCCGTTCACCAGCACCTTGCCCGGATACTGCAGCATGGTCTCGGCTGGGGTTTCGTTCTTCACCACGATGGGTCCCTTGGCCAGGGAGCCCTTGGTGCGGTGTTTGTCCAGGGTTTCAATGATCGTGGCGCGTACCAGGTCGTAGTTGCCTTCGCCCGAAGCCGAGCCGACTACGTTGCCCTCGGGGTCGACCAGCACCAGCGTCGGCCACGCGCGCACGCCGAAGGACTTCCAGATCTTGTGTTCCTGATCGACCACCACCGGATGGTGGATCTGATAGCGCAGGATCGCCTGACGGATGTTCTCGGCCTCGCCTTCCTGCGGGAACTTGTTGCTGTGCACGCCGATGACCAGGAAGGGCTGATCGGCGAATTCCTTTTCCAGCTTGGCCAGGTCCGGCAGGACGTGGAGGCAGTTGATGCAGCAGTAGGTCCAGAAATCGAGCAGCACCACCTGGCCCTTCAAGTCCTTCGACCAGGAACGGAATTCGCGGTCGGTGTTGAGCCACTCCGGGCTGTCGAGGGCGGGAGCTGGGCTGTTCTGGGCGGTGGGCAAGCAGGCGGCTGGCGCCAGAGCCAGCAGGATGGCGGCGAGAACGGGCATGACGACCATTATGTAGGCGGGCGAGAACCCCGCTTCAATCGCTGCAGCCGCGCTCGCCCCCCCTGCCCCGGCCGGCAGAAGTTTCTACTGTCGCAGGACGGGCAGCAGCTGGCCGGCGCCGTAATTGAAACCGAAGACCAGCAGATAGTCGTCGGCGTCGTCGTTGAGCCCGATCTGCACCGCACCCTGGAATTCGAGCGCCGAATTCAGTTTGAGGCCAGCGCCGGTGCCACCGAACCATGCGATTTCGGCGTCTTTGGGCAGATAGACCAGCGACAGCTCGGTGAAGGTGCGCAAACCGGGCTGCACCTGGTAGGCGGCGGCGAGGATCGCGTTGTGCTCCAGCACCACCGAATCGTTGTTGGCTTCGCCGAGCAGGCCGAGTTCATAGGTGCCGATCAGCGACACCTCGCCGAAGGCCTGGCCGACGCTGCTGGCGACGAAGAAATCGGCCTCGCCGTTGCGGCCGGCGGGACCGGCATTGCTGGTGGGCAGACGGCTGGCCACCTCGACGATCGCCCGCGGGCGGCCGCCGGATCCGTCGGCAACCTGGTACTTGGTGCCGACCGACACGTCGCCGCCGCCGCGGCTGTCGGCCCCGCCACCGGAGCTGTGATACGGCGACCAGCCGGCGAACAACTCGAAGCCGGGACCGAGCCCGGCGATGACCTTGAGGACACTGCGCACGCGCTCGCCCGGCGCGACCTCGAGCAGGCCCTCGTATTCGATCTCGCCAGCACCGGCGACGCCGACGTTGACGGTGCGGCTGATGTAGGGCGTGCCGGTGAACTCGCCGCGGCTGTCCGGCAGCAGCCCACAAGAGGCCAGCGGTCCCAGGAGAAGAATGCAGTAAGCGATTGGAGTACGCACTGGTATGGGAGGATCTAGGTGCGGATCAACGCACCAGGTACCAGGACATCCCCTGGGGCGGCACACTGACTTCGAGTGAGATCGTATAGTCCCGCGCCAGTTCCAGGACCCGTGTTTCGCCGTCTGCTGCGCTGACCCGCGCGCTGCGTTCGAGGCCGGTGTAGTAGAGCGGCACCCGCAGCGTGCGGTGGACCTCGTGGTCGAGGGGGTTGAACACCACCAGCATGCCGCGGTCCTGCAGGCGCGGATTGACGTGCAGCATCCAGTCCAGATCGGCGCCGTCGGCGCGACGGCCGTGGATCACGTCGCTTTCGAGGATGTCGCGGTACTTCTTGAACCAGGCGACTTGCTGCTGCACCATCTGGCGCACGCGCGGGCTGTCGTACAAACGCCGTCCTCGATAGACCGCCTGCACGCCGAGCGCCAGGTTGCTCTGCATCATGCGCCGATAGTGATCGACGTGCTGGTCGAGCGGTTCGATGGTCGCCGCCGCGCCGCCACCGTGGTATTGGGTCAGCGGCACGAACATCCAGCCCATCGACGGCGTCTTGGTCCAGGTGCCGTCATAGATGTTCTGGCGCGTGTGGATCACCTGCATCGGCCGCGGCAGCGACCAGTTGACCTCGCGATAACCCATGCCGCACTCGTTGGCGCCGGCGAGGTAGTAATAGTCGGGCACGCGCACGTAGGCGCCGCGCGCGCGCAGCCAGCGGTAGTAATCGGTGATGATCTTCCATTGCACCCACTGCGAGTCGTCGAGGCCGCGCTGCAGCGGCGGGCGCGCGGCGGCGTCCCAGTCGCCGGGGTAGCTGCCGTCGTGGGTGAACTGCAAGAAGCCGGTCTCTTCGAAGAAGCGGTACAGCTTGCGGAAGTAGTTCTGGCCCCAATCCGAAGCCAGCGCCGGCGCGTAGCCGAAGGTCTGGCCGCCGGGCTTGCCGGTCTCGGCATGGATCGCGTTGTCACCATCGGGCTGGATGCGGCGGCTGGCGAGCAGCGAGTAGCCGCCGAGATGGATTCCTTGCTGAGCTGCGTAATCGGCCAGGTCACGGAACTTGGCGTGGTTGGCCGCGCTCTCGTCCTCCATGTTGAGGCCGCTGCCAAACGACAGGCTGAGCATTTCGAAGCCGCACTCGGCGGCCTGGTCGATGGCCTGCTTGACCACCTCGGGGTCGGTGCTGACCACGTGCAGGATCAGCGGGTTCTCGGTGACCCACGGCGCCAGCAGGCGGTACAGACGGCGCTGCTCCAGACCGCGGCGCTCGCGCTCATCGGAATCGTGCACCAATTCGAAGGTGCGGAAGCTGCTCCATGTGGCACCCGATCCGAGCAGCAGGTCGGGTCCGCGCAGGGGCTCGACGCGCAGCAGACACGGCGTCTGCTTCGACCAGTTGACCTGGGTGTGGTAATCCGGGTCCGGCACCCAGTGCACGCTGTTGCGCGAGGAGTTCGGCACGGTGAAGCCACCGAAGGCGTAGTCGGTTTCGACGTGCAGCGCTTGCGGTTGCGGCAGCGGCACGCCCTCACGCACCTCGACCCAGTTGGCGTGTTCGACCACCGCCAGGATCTCGCTGGTGGCGCGGTCGATTTCGACCACACGGTCACTGTGGTTGGTCACCTCGATCCACTTCGAAAAGATCGGCGCACCGTCGTAGAGCTGGTAGTGGACCGTGACCACGATCTCGCCGGCCTTGCGGCGCGCGGCCACGTGTTGTTCCAGCGCCACCGGGTCGAGCCCGCCGTAGGCCGCCGCCGAGCGGACCCGGCAGCGCACCAATTCTCCGGGCTGGGAAGAATCGCCGCCGCCGCCACTCCTGCCCATCTTGCCGACGCGCAGTTTGCGCGGGGAGCCCCACCCGGCGTCGTGGTCAAGCCGGAACACCGTGGTCCAATGCGCTTCGGCGCCGGGCTTGGCGGCAGAGGCTTCACACAACAATTCATCAGCCTCGAGGCGCATGCGCAGCCTCCACGGGTGGTCATTGGAAAGCAGTGCGCGGTCCTGACCGAAGGCGCGCCCCTGGTCGAGGACTTCGCGCGCACCGTCCCACAGACCGAAATCGCCATAGTTGCCGGTGGCGCCGTCGTCGGGGCCTCCGGCTCCCGGGCGCAGATGGAACTTGATCGTGCGGGCGTCGAAGACCAGCGCGATACCCGGCCCCCAGCTGGCGCTGCGGTCACTCCCCGGATCGATCTCGCACTGCACCAGGCGGGTGTCGGCCGAGATCTCGCGCTCGGCATAGACCGCGCTATTGGCCGGTGTGTAGATCTCGCCGGCCTTGCCTTCGTTGGTGAAACTCGAGCGCGGATCCACCTGCGAGGCGTGCACCTGCCACTGCTCGTCGAGGGCGGCGAAGGAGTCCTCGAACAACAGCGGGCGCAAGGCGGTGTCGGTGGCCAGGCCACCGGCGAGCGCCTGATCCGACATGCGGAAATCCAGTTCCAGATGAACCCCCCGCGGCGGCCAGACGACGTCAGGGGCGTGATGGCGTACCCGCTTCCATTCCATGCGCGCCTCGATATCGCTGATGCGATGGCCGCTGTAGACCAGCGCAGAGTTGTCGGCGCGCATCTGGTCGAGCCACTCCGGCAGCAGATAGGCGTGGTTGGGCTGACCGCGCAAGCCGCCGACGTCGTAGCCGATCCCGTCGAGGACCAGATGCGCTTCGGGCCGCACCGCGCGCAACAGCGAACGCCCGCTGGGCAGATGGTCGATGGCATAGCAGCCGGCGTTGGGCTGCAGCCGCCAGCTGCGCCGCACCAGCCCGTTCTCCAGATGGACCTCGCGCCCCTCATCGCCAAAGCGCACATGCGCGGAGAACGGTTGCCTGCCCAGCAGCCAGTCGTCGGCCGGCTGCAGCGGGCCCTGACCGAGGAAGGGCCCGAGCAGCCAAAAAGCGAGGAGGGGGGAGGGGATCACCCC
>JAJFFB010000062.1 GCA_021776925.1 Planctomycetota bacterium
AGCCACAAGGTCAACAACGAGCTCGCGGTGCTCGGCGACGACGCCCGCACCATCGCCGAACTGCTCTACCAACAGGGTTATCGGACCGGCGGCTACTCGGCCAACTTCAATGTCTCGGTAAGCACCGGTTTCGGCCAGGGCTTCGAAGAGCTGTGGACGATCGGCGTCGAGCGCTCGCTGGTGTCCTTCACCGCCTGGGGCGAAGTCACCAACATCGTCTTCAACCGCCTGCTGCGCATGTTCACCTTCGACGGCCAGGACCACGCCGCGCTGGTCAACGAGCAGGTCTTCGACTGGATCGAGCGCACCAAGGAGGACCCGCGGCCCAAGTTCACCTACGTGCACTACATCGATCCGCATACGCCCTATGAGCCGCCGCCGGGTGGCTGGCTGTTCGACACGGAGCAGGGCGATTGGGAAGGCGCGGCGCGCCCGGCCAAGGTCGGCAGCGGAGAATTCCCCTATCTTGCCTTCGAGGATCCGGGAGCGGAAAACGTCGCCACCGTCGTCACCGCCTACGACGCCGAGATCCGCTACGTCGATCAGCAGCTTGGGGAGCTGATCGAACGGCTGGAAGCGAACGGCCTCCTGGATGACGAGGACTGGCTGTTCATCACCTCCGACCATGGCGAGGAGTTTTTCGAGCACGGCGGCTGGGGCCACGGAGGCTCGCTGTTCGAGGAACAGCTGCACATTCCATTCATCGTGCTCGGCCCTGGGGTCGAGGCCGGCAGCCGCATCAAGGAAGAGATCCGCCTGCTGGACATCCACTCGACCCTTGGGCTGATCGGCGGGCACAGCGAAGATGACCTGGCCGGCAAGACCTTCTCGCTGCCGCTGCAGCCGCTGTTCCGCAACGACGGCAATGACGAGCTCGAACCGCGCCGGCTGCTGGCCGAACGCATCCAGGTCAGCGAGCTCTATGCCTTCCGCAGCGGATTCCGCAAGATCATCGAGCAGCCCGACATGGATGCCCTGGCCAAGGACGAGAAATCGATCCAGCGTCTGTGGACCTGGTTCGACCTCGAGCAGAACCCGGACGAGATCCTGCCCTACACCCCCGCCGACCTGTGGGCCGAGAAGCCCCTGCCGCGCGCCGAGGCGTCCTTTGAACCGCCGCCTGAACTGCACGACGACCTGATGATTATGAAACTGGAAGCCCGTACCAAGTCCTTGGACGGTGTCTTCAGGGACCTCAAGGACCTTTCCGCGGCCGAACGCGCGATGATGGAAGCATTGGGATATCTGGATGCCGAAGGCAATCTCACCCTCGGCGGGGAGTCCTTCCTCAAGGGCGAGGACAACCAAAGTGACAAGGACGATCGCCACCGAGAGGACGAGGACGAGGACTCGCAATGACCCGCCTGCTGCAATGCCTGTTCCCGGCCTTCCTGCTCGGCGCGCTGCTCGGCGGGATCGAGGCCGCCTACATGCTGCTGTCGCAACCCGGCATCCGTCTGCTCGAACCGCTGCGCGAGGTCGTGGTCCTGATGCTGTGGTCGGGTGCGATGGCCGCGCTGGCCACCACCGGGGTAGCGTTGCTGCGGCGCAACTGGCGGCCGCGCACCTGCGCTTCGCTGGGCGCCGCGCTGTATCTCTTCGCCGCCGCCTATCTGTGGGTGCACAGCCGCATCCTGCAGGGCCAGCCGATGTTCGCTCCGGGCGGGCTGCTCGCCAGCGCCATCATCTTCGGCGTCTGCCTGGTGTGCTGGCCGGTGATGCGCCGGCTGCTGGTCACCAAGCGCTTCCGCTGGGCGCTGCCTCTCGCCTTGGCGGTGTTCGCCCTGCTGCCGCTGATGCGGCGCGTGACCTTCGACACCGAGTTGCGTGACCTGAGCGGCGACGATCTGCCCAACGTCACCGTGCTGCTGCTCGACACGCTGCGCGCCGACCGCCTGAGCTGCTACGGCTACGAGCGCGCCGACGGCCAGCCGACCTCGCCGTTCCTCGATTCGATGGCCGCCGCCGGCACGCGCTTTGACTGGTGCTACTCCGCAGCGCCGTGGACGCGGCCGTCGGTGGCCTCGATCTTCTCCGGTTTCTATCCCTCGACCCACGGCGCCTACGAGCCGGTGCGTGCGCTGCCCGACTGGACGGTGACCATCGCCGAGGTCTTCCAGAACGCCGGCTACCGCACCGCCGGTTTTTCGGCCAACGCCAACATCTCGGCGATGTGGGGTTATCACCAGGGCTTCCAGCAGTTCTGGTGCCTCGACGACAAGTCCTTGTTCGAGATCTCGGCGCTCGGCGACGTCTTCCGTCGCGTGCGCGCCAAGCTCAAGATCATCAACCCGACCCTCGACGAGGTGAACCTGGTCAACTCCCAGGTGCAGCCGTGGCTGGATGAGGTCGGCGGTGGCGAGCGCCCGGTGTTCACCTACGTCCAGTACATGGACCCGCACTTCCCCTATTTCCCGCCCGAGGATCTGCTCAATGCGGACAAGCCCGATTTCTACGCCTTGGTCGATCAGGCCAAGGAACCCGAAGCGCGGCCGCTGCCCTATCCGCTCGGCGTGCAGCAGCGCCCCGACGCCAGCCTCATGGATGGCTTCAGCAGGCTCTACGACGCCGAGGTCCGCTGGCTCGACAACGGCCTGGAGAAGTTCGTCGCCAATCTGCGCGCCGCCGGTCTGCTTGGGGAAGACGACTGGCTGATCATCACCTCCGACCACGGCGAGGAGTTCTGGGAGCACGAGCACTGGGGCCACGGCCAGAACCTGTATCACGAGGTGCTGCGCGTGCCCTTGATCGTCATCGGCCCCGGGGTGACCGCCGGCAAGGTCGTCGCCGATCCGGTCAGCCTGGTCGACCTGCTGCCGACGCTGGCCGAGATTCCCGGCCAGACCGCGCTGCTGCGCGAAGCGATCAAGAAGACCGACGACGGCGTTCCCGATCCCGACCTGCATCACCCCGGCCTCAGCCTGGCGCCGCTGTGGAGCGCCGAGGCTGGCGCCGAAGCCGCCGACCCGCGCCGCATCTACTCCGAGAAGATGTGGAAGCCGCGCCAGCGCGCGCTGCGCGCAGGCAGCCACAAGGTCATTGAAGTCAGCTATCCCGATCCAAGCGCCGCCTTCAACGAAGACCCGGAAATCCTCGAATACCCGGTCTACTACGACGTCGGCGCCGACCCCTACGAAGACCGCGGCCACTTCAACTCCCAGGACAGCGGCACCGCCCTCGCCCCCATCGCCGCCGAGCGCTTCACCCTGCTACCCGCCGGCTTCGAAGACGCCTTCAACGATCTGATGGAACAAATGAAGGCCCTCGGGCTCCTCTCCCAAGCCCTCGACCAGGGCCCCGCCGGTCGACCAATGAGCGCAGCCGAACTCCAGCGCATGAAGGACCTCGGCTATATGGACTGACTCGGATTCAGAGGCTCAAACCGGGATCACAGGATTGGTCCAGATTCCCCAGGGAAAGG
>JAJFFB010000063.1 GCA_021776925.1 Planctomycetota bacterium
TCGGGCGACGACGAGATCTTCGACGGCTCCTCCCGCTTCCTCGCTTCGATCTACCAACGCAAGGGTTCCCCGTCGCATTTCAAAGACGCGATGCGCCTTTCGGGTTGGGATGAGTTCGAGCAGGACTGGACCGACTACGTCAGCGCCACCCTGGCGCGCGCGCAGGCCAGGGCCGGCGGAGAATAATCCCCTCCCGGTCTTGATTTCCCTTGCCCAGGACTTAGACTCCCGCACCATGCCAGTGCGCGCTCACCTGCACCATCATCATTCCACCACCCTGCGGGGCTGGCGGTCGATGGTCTAGCGCGTTCTGAGCTCAACACCCATCGCCGGCCCCAGGGCCGGCTTTTTGCGTTGGTGCGAAACCGGTCCGAGGGCGGCACCCAAGCCATGCCCGACCGCCTCACTGCGCTCCAATCCTTGCGCCTGGCCCTGCCCAAGGGCCGCATGCAGCAGGGAATCTTCGATCTGCTCGCCGCCGCCGGAATCCCGGTGCGCGGAGGCAGCCGCCACTACCGCCCGCAGATCGCCCTCGATCAGGTCGAGGCCAAACTGCTGAAACCGCAGGCGGTGGTGCGCATGCTTGCCAGCGGCAGCCGCGACCTTGGTTTCACCGGCGCCGACTGGGTCGCCGAGCTCGGCGCCGAGGTGGTCGAACTGGCCGACACCGGCCTTGACCCGGTGGCGATCGTCGCCGCCGCTCCCGCGGCGCAGGTGCCGCCCGGCTGCGACCTCGAGACCTGGATGCAGGCCGCCGCAGTACCCGCGCAGCCAGTGCCAAACATCGCCACCAACCACCCGCGCATCGCCACCGAGTATCCGCGCATGATGAAGGCGTGGCTGGGCGAGCGCGGACTGCAGGCGCAGATCATCACTTCGCAGGGCGCCACCGAGGTCTATCCGCCGGAAGACGCCGACCTGATCGTCGACAACACCGCCACCGGCGCCACCCTGCGCGCCAACGGGCTCGCCGTCGTCGAAACGATCAGCACTTCGACCACGCGGCTCTATGCCAGCCGCGAAGCGATGGACGACCAGGCTCGCCGGTTGCGCATCGAGGAGTTCCAGCTGCTGATCGAGTCGGTGCTGGAAGCGCGTCGCCGCGTGGTGCTCGAGGTCAACGTCGATGGCACGCGTCTTGACGACGTCATCGCCGGGCTGCCCTGTCTGCGCGAACCCACGGTGTCGCCGCTGCACGGGCGCGCCGGTTTCGCGGTCAAGGCCGCGGTCCCCAGGGAGCTGCTGGCGAGCCTGATTCCCGAACTGCGCCGCCGTGGCGCCACCGATCTGCTGGTCAGCGATCTTGCCCAACTGGTTCCATGAATCCGGTCGCCAACTCCTACCAGGTCCCGCGCGCCACGCTGGCATGCGATCTGCGCCTCGACGGCAATGAAGGCCCCCCCCCAGATGCGGCGCTGTGGCAGTGCCTGCTCGACGGCGGCGCCGAATTGCTGCAGCGCTATCCCTCGGCGTCGGCCCTGCAGCAACGGTTGGCGGAGGAATTCAGCCTCCCTGCCGAACGGGTGCTGGTCACCGCCGGCGGCGACGAAGCCCTCGACCGGGTCTGCCGCGCGCTGCTGCGGCGCGGCGACCGGGTCCTGCTGCCGGTACCCGCTTTCGAGATGACCGAGCGTTACCTGGCTCTGGCCGGTGCCGAGGTCGACCGCGTCCGCTGGATCGACGCCTTTCCCATCGACGCCATGATCGAGACGCTACGCGCCGACACGCGCATGGTGGTGGTGACCTCGCCCAACAATCCAACCGGGGCGGTGCTCGGCGCAGAAGATCTGCAACGCCTGTCACGTGCCGCGCCGCATGCGGTGCTGGTGGTCGACCTGGCCTACACCGAATTCGCCGACCAGGATCTGACTCCGACCGCGTTGGAGCTGCCGCGTTGCGTCGTCATCCGCACCTTCTCCAAGGCCTGGAGCCTGGCTGGAGCCCGCGTCGGCTACGCCCTCGGCGACCCCGCGTGCCTGCGCCGCATGGCCGCCGCCGGCGGTCCCTATGCGGTCGCCGGACCGAGCCTGGCGCTGGCCGAGGCGCGGCTGCAGAGCGGCGGCGAAGCCATGCGGGCGACGGTGCGGCGGGTGCGCGAGGAGCGCGAACGGCTGACCGAACTGTGCCAGCGACTCGGTCTGCGGCCGCGGCCGTCGCAGGCCAACTTCGTCATGCTCGAATGCGCCGACCCGACGTGGCTGCGCGACGCACTGGCCGGCTTCGGAATTGCCGTGCGCGTCTTTCCGCGACGCGCGCTGCTGCAACAGGCGGTGCGCACCTCCTGCCCCGCGCAGGAAGACTCCTGGCAGCGCTTGTGCACCGCATTGACCATCGTGGCACGGCCCCAGGCGCTGCTCTTCGACCTCGACGGGGTGCTCGCCGACGTCTCCCGAAGCTACCGTTCGGCGATCCGGGCGACCGCCGCGGCCTTCGGAGTGGACGTCGAGGACGCCGACGTCCAGGCCGCCAAGGACGCCGGCGCCGCCAACGATGACTGGAGCCTGACCTGGCGCCTGGTGATGCAACGCGGCGTACGCTGCACCCTGGACCAGATCCGTGAGGTCTTTGAAGGGCTCTACCAGGGAACGGATGGCGTTCCCGGCCTGCACCACCATGAGCAACTGCTGCTGCCACGGGCCGTCTTGCAGCGCTGGGCGCAGCGTCTGCCGCTGGGCCTGGTCACCGGTCGTCCACGCGCCGATACCACCCGCTTCCTGCGCCGCTTCGGATTGGAGGATCTGTTCCAGGCGGTGGTCTGCCGCGAAGACGCGGCGCTGAAACCCGATCCCGAACCGGTCCGGCTGGCGCTGCAAAAGCTCGGCTGCGACCGCGCGTGGATGGTCGGCGACACGCCTGACGACCTGGTAGCGGCGCGCGCGGCGGGAGTGCTGCCGCTCGCCGTCGCCGCCCCACCACTCGCCGTCGCCGCCACACCACTCGCCACCCGCGCCCTAGGCGACGCCGGGGCGGCACGCGTGCTGGATTCCCTCCTTGACCTCGACGCCCTGCTGCCATGAACGCGAAGCCTTCACCCGATTCAATCCGGCGCGCGGAGATCCGCCGCCGCACCGCCGAGACCGAGGTCCGGGTGGGTCTCGTCCTCGAAGGCGACGGGCGCAGCAAGGTCGACAGCGGCCTGCCCTTCCTCGACCACATGCTCAGCGCCTGGGCGCGGCACGCGCGTTTTGATCTGCAGTTGAGCTGCCGCGGCGACCTCGAGGTCGATGATCACCACAGCGTGGAGGACGTCGCCCTGGTACTCGGTCAAGCGCTGGCCGAGGCGCTCGGCGACAAGGCCGGAGTGCAGCGCTTCGGCAGCGCCCACGCGCCGCTGGATGAAGCGCTCGCGCGCGCGGTGGTCGATCTGTCCGGACGCCCTTGGGCCGAGATCAATCTCGGCTTGGAGCGGGAACGGCTGGGCACGCTGGCGTGCGAAAACCTGGAACACTTCTTCCGTTCCTTCGCCAGCGCCGCCGCCCTGACGTTGCACCTCGACCTGCTGCGCGGCAGCAACGACCATCACCGCGCCGAAGCGGCCTTCAAGGCGACCGCCGTGGCGTTGCGCGCCGCGGTGCAACACCAGGCCGGCGGGCGCATCCCGTCGACCAAGGAGGTCCTGTGAAGCTCCCGCGCGATTCCGATGGCGCCCCCAGGCCCTCGGCCGCATCCGGCTGCCCCGCGCCCAGGCCCTACGCCGCATCCGGCCGCCGCACCGCCGCCCAAGTGGTGGTGCTGTCCACCGGCTGCGCCAACCTGGCCAGCGTGTGCGCCGGTCTGCGCCGCGCCGGCGCGGCGCCACGCCTGTCCGATTCCCCCGCCGAGGCCCAGGACGCCGCCCGCGTGGTGCTGCCCGGCGTGGGTTCCTTCGCCCCGGCCATGGACGCCCTGGAGGACTCCGGATTGGCCGCTGCCCTGCGCCGTCGGGTGGCCGCCGGCCGTCCCACGCTGGCGATCTGCCTGGGCCTGCAACTGCTCAGCCAAGGCAGCGAGGAATGCCCCGGTCGCCCCGGCCTCGCCGTGGTCGCCGGGCGCGCGCGGGCGCTGAGGACCTTGGTCCCAGAACCGGACGCCGCGCCTCCGGCCGGGGACGGTGCACCCTCCCCGCCTACGGTCCTGCCCATGCCGCAGATGGGATGGAACCAGGTCGAGCCCGACCCCGCCTGCCGCCTGCTGCGCCCCGGCTGGGCCTACTACGCCAATGGCTACGGTCTGGATCAGGCGCCCTCGGACTGGGGCCGGGCATGGAGCCGTTACGGCGGGCGCTTCGTCGCCGCGCTGGAACGAGGTCCGCTGTTGGCGTGTCAGTTCCACCCCGAACTCTCGGGCGCCTGGGGAGAAGACCTGTTGCGCCGTTGGCTGCACTGGCCGGCGAGCGAGCCATGCCAGCCCCGCCCTGCGGCGCAGGCGAGGAGCAGCGCGGAGGGGAAGCGGTGCTGACCCGCCGCATCATCGCCTGCCTGGACGTGCGCGACGGCCGCGTGGTCAAGGGCGTGCAGTTTCAACGGCTGCGCGATTCCGGCGACCCGGTGGAACGCGCGCTGGAATACCAGCGTCAGGGCGCCGACGAAATCGTCCTGCTCGACGTCTCCGCGACTCCCGACCGGCGCGCCACCTGCGTGGACGTGGTCGCCGCGGTGCGCCGCTCCCTGTCGATCCCGTTGACCGTCGGCGGCGGGGTGCAGACGGTGGCCGACGCCGAGGCCTTGCTGCGCGCCGGTGCCGACAAGGTCGGGGTCAACTCGGCGGCGGTGGCACGGCCGGAGTTGCTGCGTGAACTCGCGCAGCGATTCGGCAGTCAGTGCGTGGTGCTGGCGATCGACGCGCAGCGCAGCACCTCGCTCGTCGCCAACCGGCCACCGCTGCGCGCATCGCAGGCCGCAGACTCTCGCCGACCAGAGTGGCGGATCGTGGTGCGCTCCGGCCGCGAACGCATCGAGCTCGACGCGGTGGCGTGGGCGCGTTTCGGTGCCGGCCTCGGTGCCGGGGAGATCCTGCTCACCAGCTGGGACCGCGACGGCACCGCCGCCGGTTACGACCTCGACCTGCTGCGGGCGGTGTGCGCCGCGGTGGGCCTGCCGGTCGTCGCATCCGGCGGTGGCGCCGGCAGCGAACACCTGGCTCAGGCCTACGCGGCCGGAGCCAGTGCCGCCTTGGTTGCTTCCATCCTGCACGACGGTGTGACCACCGTGGGTGCGCTCAAGAACACCCTGCGCGGGCGAGGCCTGCGTCTGAGACCATGATCATTCCTTCCATCGATCTTGACAACGGCCAGGCGGTGCAGTGGATCGGCGGCCGGCGCAAAGCCTTCGACGCCGGCGACCCGCTCCCCTTCGCGCGCCGTTTCGGCCGCGTCGGCGAAGTCGCGGTGGTCGACCTCGACGCCGCGCTCGGCCGCGGCGACAACGCCGCGCTGATCCGCGATCAGCTGCTCCCCGCGGCGCGCTGCCGGGTCGGCGGCGGCATCCGCGACTACGACCGCGCGCGCCGCTGGCTGGACGCCGGCGCCAGCAGCATCGTCATCGGCACCGCCGCCACCCCGGAGCTGCTGCGACGCCTGCCCGCCGAACGGGTGGTGGTGGCGCTTGATGCGCACCACGGCGAAGTGGTGGTCGAAGGCTGGCGCCGTGGTACCGGCGTTGGCGTGGTGCAGCGCATGAATGAGTTGCGCGGACTTGCCGGCGGCTTCCTGGTCACCTTCGTCGAAAAGGAGGGCGCGCTGCAGGGCACGGCGATGGGGCAGGTCGCGGAACTGGTCGCTGCTGCCGGCGACGCGCGGCTGACCATCGCCGGCGGCATCACCCGCGCCGAGGAGGTCGCGCAGCTCGACGCGCTCGGCGCCGACGCGCAGATCGGCATGGCGCTCTACCTCGGCCAGCTGCCGTTGGCCGAGGCTTTCGCGGCACCCCTGAAGAGTGATCGCAGCGATGGTCTGTGGCCCACCGTGGTCTGCGACGAACGCGGCACCGCGCTGGGCCTGGCGTGGAGCAACGCGCAGAGTCTTGAAGTGGCCTTGGAACAGGGCGTCGGCGCCTATCACTCGAGGCGGCGCGGTCTGTGGATCAAGGGAGAGAGCAGCGGCAACCGCCAGCAGCTGCTGCGGGTGGAAGCCGATTGTGACCGCGATGCGCTGCGCTTCCTGGTGCGCCAGCAGGGCGGCGGTTTCTGCCATCTGCCGCAGCGGGCGTGTTTTGCTTCGAGCGGCGGGATGGAGGAAGTCTCGGGCCTGGTCGCCCTGGAACAGCAGCTCGACCGGCGCTGGCAGGAGTGGGGTGCGCAGACCGCGCCGGCGCAGTCCTATTGCGCCCGCTTGTGGCAGGACCAGGACATGCTCGCGGCCAAGCTGCGGGAGGAGTGCGAGGAGTTGATCGCGGCCCGCAGCCGCGCGGAGGTGATCCACGAAAGCGCCGACGTGCTGTTCTTCGCCCTCGCCCGCGCGCGCGCCGCAGGGGTGCGCTTGCAGGACGTCGAACAGGAGTTGAACGCGCGCGCCGGCCGCCTGCAGCGCCGCGGCGGCGAGCGCAAGGACCTCCCCGCCGGATCACCGCCCTCGGCTGCGGCGCCCGACGCCACAGCGAGGGCGACCGCGGAGGTTGCGGCGCCGCCGCAGCCGGACCGGATCCTGCCGTTGAGCCGCGTTGAGGACCTGCCGGAGCGGCGCAGCTCGGCAGCCGACGAGGACACCCTCGCCAGCGCCCGGACGACGATCGAGCAGGTCCGCAGCGGCGGCGCGGACACGCTGCGCGCGCTCGCCGAAAGATGGGACGGACTGCACAGCGGCGCGGCACTGGTCTATCCGCAGGAAGCGCTGCAACGAGCGCTGCAGCAGATCCCCGCCGCCCAACGCGCCCTGCTGCAGCGCAGCGCCGGGCGGATTCACGCATTTGCCCGCGCGCAGCGGGATCTGCAGCGCGACCTGGTACACGCGGTGGCCGGGGGCCGCAGCGGGGCACGGCAGGTGCCGTTGCAGCGCGCCGGCTGCTACGCGCCGGGAGGGCGCTATCCGCTGCCGTCGAGCGTCTTGATGACCGCCTGCACCGCGCGCGCTGCCGGCGTCGAAGAGGTGTGGGTGGCCAGTCCGCGGCCGCAGCCGATCACTCTGGCGGCGGCCGCGGTGGCCGGGGCCGACGCGCTGCTCGCGGCCGGCGGCGCGCAGGCGATCGCCGCGCTGGCCTACGGCGCCGGTCACATCCCCAGCTGCGACGTCGTCGTCGGTCCGGGCAACCGCTGGGTCACCGCGGCCAAGCAACTGGTCGCCGGCCAGGTGGCGATCGACATGCCAGCCGGGCCGACCGAGCTGGTGGTCCTCACCGATGCCGGTGCCGATCCAGCCCAGGTCGCCGCCGATCTGCTCGCCCAGGCCGAACACGACCCCGATGCGTGGCCGGTCCTGTTCAGTACCGATGCGGCCATGCTCGACCGGGTCGAGGCGCAGCTGGCGCGACAGCTCGAGGACCTACCGACCGCGGCCACCGCACGCCGGGCCCTGGCCAAGGGCCACGCGGTGGTGTTCGCAGACCCGGAGCAGATGGCGCGTTGCTGCAACCGCCTGGCGCCCGAACACGTCGCCGTGCACACGCTGGAGCCGACGTGCCTGGCTCCCTTCCTGCCCCAGTGCGGCGCGCTTTTCCTCGGCGGCGCCAGTGCCGAGGTCTACGCCGACTACGCCGCCGGTCCCAATCACACCCTGCCGACCGGGGGCAGCGCGCGCTCCTACGGCGCCCTGTCGGTGCTGACCTTTCAACGCAATCAGGTGTGGCTGCAGCTCGGGGAGCCAGGCGAACTGGCGCCCGACGCCGCCGCCCTGGCGCGTCTGGAAGGACTCGAAGCGCACGCGCGCGCCGCCGAAATCCGCGTCATGGGAGAGGACTCCCGCTCCACCACGCTTCAGGGGGAAGGCGCCGAGGGTGTGGCGGACCGATCCGCCAGGTAGTTCGGCAGCACCGGCCGCCGACGGTGTTCGAACACCAACGAAGTCTCCATGTGTTCGATCTCGTCGCGGCTGGTGAAGGCGTCCATCACCAGGCGGCGCAGCGCGTCGACGTCGGCGACCGCAACGTGGAGCAGATAGTCGACCGCGCCGGCGAGGTGATAGAGCTCGACCACCTGCTCGAGAGATTCGAGGTGCTGGCGGAACTGGTCGACCAGCGGGCGCGCGTGGCGCCGGATGCGCACCGAGATCAGCGCGTGCAGGCCGATGCCAAGGGCGGCCGGGGCGACTTCGGCGTGGTGGCCGAGCAGCACCCCCCCCTCACGCAGGCGGCGCAGGCGCTCGTGGCAGGTCGACGCGGCGATGCCGGCGGCTGAGGCAAGTTCCTTGTTGCTCAGGCGAGCATCCTTCTGCAGGGCGCGGAGGAGAACGAAGTCGGTTCGGTCAAGCTGCATTGCCATCGAGAGTAACCGAATTCTATTCGTTGGACAAAGCTACCCCTTGGGGTTTAAATCAATCCAAGGTTATTTTTCCGAAGATTCCTTCAGTCCCAGCCCAAACTACGCCATGACTCCATCCTCCAACGACTTCCACCCGGTCCGGGCCATGGCCGGCCACCGCCACGAATTCGGCGAACACGGCGGCGTCAATATGTCGGTCGAGAGCAGCACCACCTTCACGGTGATGGACCCGGCGCGCATGCCCCAGATCTTCGCCGGTGAGCACGGGCCCGAGCAGGGCGGTTGCTATCTCTACAGCCGCCACTTCAACCCGACTGTCTATGAGCTCGGCCGCGAGATCGCAGCGATGGAAGGCACCGAAGCCGCATACTGCACCGCGAGTGGTATGGGTGCGGTGATGGCGGCGATCCTGCAGGAGTGTGACCACGGGGATCACGTCGTCGCCAGCCAGGCGCTGTACGGAGGCAGCTACGCGCTGCTGCACGACTTCCTGCCGCGCAAGAACGGCATCACCACGACCTTCGTCGACGCCAACGACCTGGCCCAGGTCGAGGCCGCGATCGGACCGCGCACGCGGCTGGTCTACGTCGAGACCCTGTCCAACCCGACCCTGGCGGTGGCCGACCTGCCAAGGCTGTCGGCGATCTGTCGTCGCCACGGCATCAAGCTGGTGGTCGACAACACCTTCACTCCGCTGGTCATCTCGCCGGCGCGCTGGGGCGCCGACGTCGTCGTCCACAGCATGACCAAGTTCATCAGTGGCGCCTCCGACGTGATCGCCGGGGTGGTGTGTTCGAGCCAGGAATTCCTCGCTCAGCTGATGGATCTGCACACCGGGGCCCTGATGCTGCTCGGTCCGACCCTCGACGCGCAGCGCGCCTTCGACCTCAGCTGCCGCCTGCCGCATCTGCCGCTGCGCATGGCCGAACACAGCCGCCGCGCGCAGTTCTTCGCCGAACGCCTTGCCGCGCGCGGTCTCAAGGTCGGCTACCCGGGCCTGGCCGATCATCCGCAGCACGCGTTGATGCAGCAGCTCGCGCACGCGGAATTCGGCTGCGGTGGCATCCTGACCCTGGACCTGGGCAGCGAAGCGCGCGCCAACCGGCTGATGGACCTCTTGCAGAACGAACACGCCTTCGGTTTCATGGCGGTCAGCCTCGGCTTCCACCACACCCTGATGTCGTGTTCGGCGGCGTCGACCTCGAGCGAACTGCCGCCTGAGGATCTGCAGCGCGCCGGCATCTCGACCGGACTGCTGCGTCTGTCGATTGGCTACACCGGCACTCTCGAGCAACGCTGGCAGCAGATGGAGTCCGCGCTGACCAAGCTGGACGGTCCGCTGCCTACGCCTCAAGCCTGAGCGAACGCCCCAGCAGCCAGCGGTCGGCGTCGCCGCCGAGGACTTCAAATCCGGCTTGGCGAAAGAGCTCCTGCGGCCCGTTCCACAAGTCGCTCGCGCACGCGGCCTGACGGCGTGGATAGGCCTCGACCCGCGCCGCCCCGTAGCTCGGCAGTTCCTCCAGGACTGCCGCCAGCAGCGCCCGGGCCAGACCCTGGCGCCGGCGTTGCGGGTGGATGAAGAAACAGCCGATCATCCAGCACGCTGGATCGGCCGGCCGCTTGAATTGCGCCACCAGCTTGGCGAACCAGTCGCGCGGCGCCGTCTGGCACCATGCCAGTGGCTCGCTGCCCTGATAGAAAAGGAAACCATCGCCACCGCGCTGCGCGCACACCTGCTCGCGCAAGTCGCGGTTGTGTTCGGCGCTGCGCTCGCTCCAGCCCTCCCAGGTCGGCGCCCACCAGGCGGCGCACTGGCACCATCCACCACCCTCTCCCTGTGCGTGCAGACGGCGGAAATCGCCCAGCCGGCCGGGGGTCAGCGGCAGCAGTTGCGGAGCCTGACTCACGACTCCAGAATCATGATTCCGACTCGCTTCCAGCTTCCTGACCGGACCAGATCTGCTCCCAGCGCTCGAATAGGAAATCGCGGCTGATCCAGGCTCCCAACGCCAGCGCCAGCGTGATCAGCAAGGACACCTTCCAGTGCAGGCGCAGGTGCTGCAAGAGTCCAGGCGCGCGGGCCGCAATCCAGGGCTGCTCGCGGCCGACCGCCTGCACGCCTTCTTCGCTCAGGCCGATCAGGACCTCGACCTTGTGATCCTGGTGATAGTCGGTCAGGCGCAGGGTGGACATCCATTCGTCCGGCGCGGTCTGGCCGGCGCCGTCGAGCAGGAAGCGCAGCGCCAGGGTCAGCACCTCGGCCGCAGGGCCGGCGAACTGTTCGCGCGGATAGAGCCGGTCGTTGGGTTCGATGCTGGCCTGGCCGCCATGGATCTGCAGCGACAAGCAGTCGGCCGGTGCACCGGCGCGCTGCAAGGCGTCGCGCAACTGTTCCACGGTCGGCTCCCAGCTCACAGTGGGACCGGCCACCAGCCCCTCCAGGCGCACCTGCCCGGGGCGCGCGATCATGACAGCAGGGTACGCAGCTGGGTATCACGCAGCGGCAGCCACTCGGCTTCGCCCTCTGCGTGCCACACCAAAGTGCGCTGGTTGATGTCGCCCTGGTTGATGCGGTCCATCAAGGTGGTCAGGGCCAGCGGACCCTCGGCCTCTTCGCCGGGCATGGCCACGTACCAGCCGTCCTCGGCCAGGCCGGCCACTGGGGCTGGAGCCGGAGGCGTCGGCGGTGGCAGCAGCGCGGGCGTGCCATCCCCGCGGGTGTCCAATTCCAATGCCTCGTCATGCACGTCGAGGCGCGCGTTGACGTGCCCGCGGAAGGACTGGTTCTTCATCCGTTCCTGGGCCAGCTGCTCCTGCAAGCGATTGGTCTTGGCTTGCATGGCGCGCTCGCGGTTGCGCTCGTCATCCAGGTTGGGCAGGACCAGCAAAGCGATCAAGGCGAGAAAATGGAAGAAGAAGCCAAGCAGGAACCAGGCAAAGAGACTGCGCCCGCGGCTCGAGGCGATGCCGGCGGTTGCCACTCCGAAGATGAAGAGGATGAAAACGGCCATGGAAGTGTCAAGCAGGGGTGGTCGGCCCGGGAGATTGGACCAGGTATGGGTCGGCAGTTGCGGTCATACCCACACGTAGATCACAGCGAGGTTGTGCATCGCATGAGCGCTCATCGGTGCCAGCAGGCCGGCGGAGCGTTCGCGCAGCCAGCCGAGGCACAGCCCTACCAGGAAATGGTACGGGAAAACCGCCGGTTCGAAGTGAATTCCAGCGAAGACCGCCGCAGTCAGCAGATGAGCGTTGCGCGGTCGCGCGATCGATTTCATGACGCTGAGGAAAATGCCGCGGAAGGCGATTTCCTCGAACACTCCCGCCACCACGACCAGCGACAGCAGCAGCGCCCACGGCGCCGGTCCCGACACGGTCTCGTCGCCGCTCCAGGGATCGGTGCCGGAATCCAGTCCGAAGGCGTTCAGGTAGACCACCGCCAGACCGGGCAGGAGCAGGCCCGCCCCCAGCGCGACCCCGAGCCAGGTCCAGGATCCGCTGCGCATCAGCGGCGCCAATTCGGCGCGCATCGGCCAGGCACAGGCGCTGATCGCCGCCGCCAAGGCCAGATCGGCCAGCAGCAGCCCGGTGGTGCTGAGGCCGGTGCTGAAGAACAGACCGGCACCGACCAGCAAGGCGGCCAGGAGGGCCAGCAACAGGTGGGTTGCCGCTTGGCCCTGGATCTGCCAACGCCGGTCGAAGCCCGGCGTGAGCGGCGGTTCGCGCCGCATCAGTTCCTCGGCGTAACCCGGCTGTTCCTCGCCGCAGGCGGGGCAGAAGCCCGCCCCTGCGGCGAGCGGGTTGCCGCAGTAGCCGCAATGCTCGTGGTCCTTCAGGTGCACGCGGGAGGTGGATGGACGCAGTCAGGATGCCCGCTTAGTCCGATTTCAAGCACCTCGATTTCAGCAAAAGTCACGGCCAGTTGCGGCGCTGGAACCGAGCCGTCAGGCGATCGTGACCTGATCGCACAGGTACACGTCCTGGATCGCGTTGAGCAGTTGGACCCCTTCAGCCATCGGCTTCTGGAAGGCTTTGCGTCCCGAGATCAGGCCGGTGCCGCCGGCACGCTTGTTGACCACCGCGGTCATCACCGCCTGTTGCAGGTCGTTGTCGCCCGAGGCGCCGCCGGAGTTGATCAGCCCGGAGCGGCCCATGTAGCCGCACGCCACCTGGTAACGCGTCATGTCGATCGGGTGATCGCTCGACAATTCGCTGTAGACCTTGGGGTGGGTCTTGCCGAAACCGATCGCCGAGAAACCGTCGCCGTTGTGCTCGGGCAGTTTCTGTTTGACGATGTCGGCTTCGATGGTGACGCCGAGGTGGTTGGCCTGCCCGGTCATGTCGGCGGCGGTGTGGTAGTCGACGCCCTCTTTCTTGAAACCGCTGTTACGCAGATAGCACCACAGGATCGTCGCCATGCCGAGTTCGTGGGCCTGCTGGAAGGCCTCGGAAATCTCCTGGATCTGACGCCGCGATTCCTGGCTGCCGTAGTAGATCGTGGCGCCGATCGCCTTGGCGCCCATGTCGAAGGCCTGCTCGACGGTGGCGAACAAAGTCTGTTCGTAGAAGTTGGGATAGGACAGGATCTCGTTGTGGTTGATCTTGACCACGAAAGGAATGCGGTGGGCGTAGGAGCGCGCCACCGAGCCGAGCACGCCGAGGGTCGAAGCCACCGCGTTGCAGCCGCCCTCGATGGCGAGGTCGACGATGCGCGCCGGATCGAAGTAGTCCGGGTTGGGCGCGAAGGAGGCGCCGCCGCTGTGCTCAATGCCCTGGTCCACCGGCAGGATCGAAAGATACCCGGTTGCGGCCAGACGCCCGGTGCCGAACAGCGCGCCGAGCGCGCCGAGCGCGCGGGTCGGGCGATCGCTCTGCACCATCACCCGCTCAAGAAAATCTGGCCCCGGCAGGTGCAGTCGATCACTCGAAATCGTGCTGCAGCGGTGCTCGAGGAGGTGCCCGGCCTGGTCACCGAGGAGGGTCTGGATGTCGGAGAAGGATGCGCTCATGGGGGGAAAATCAGGCAGGCGGGATTCTACCCTTCCGGCCCCAGAGGCTCTAGCGCCGCGCGCGGCGGCAGAACGCAGGGGCTCCCGCCTTCAGGAATCCGCCCGGAACACGACCACTCCGCCGACCACGGTCATCCTCACCTGCGCCTGCAGCAGCTGGTCTTCGCTGGCGCGTAGCAGATCGCGGTCGAGCACGGTGAAGTCGGCGCGGAAGCCGGGGCGCACCGCACCAAGGTCGTGCTCACGGAAGGCCGCGTGGGCCGGCCACAGGGTGAGGTGCTCCAGCGCTTCCTGGCGCGTCATGCGCTGCTCCGGATACCAGCCGCCGGCGGGCTCGTCGGCGCGATTGCGCCGCGTGGTGGCGGCGTAAAAGGCACCCAGCGGATCGAGCACCTCGACCGGGGCGTCGCTGCCGCCAGGGATCATCACGCCGGTGTCGAGCAGGGCGCGCCAGGCGTAGGCGCCGCGCACCCGCTCGCCGCCCAGGCGTGCTTCGGCCCACGGCATGTCGCTGGTCTGGTGCTGCGCCTGCATCGAAGCCAGAACGCCCAATTCGGCGAAGCGCGGGATGTCGAGCGGGGATAACACCTGCGCGTGCTCAACGCGGAAGCGCACGTCGCCGAGCAACTGGCCGCTGGCCTGATGAGCGGCAAAGGCGCCGGCGTAGGCGTTCAACACCAAGCGGTTGCCACGGTCGCCGATGGCGTGGGTGCACACCTGGAAGCCGGCCGCCAGCGCGCGTGCGGCGATCGCCTGCACCTCTTCCATCGGGGTGATGATCAGGCCCAGGTTGTCGGCGTCGTCGTGGTAGGGCTCCAACAGCGCCGCGCCGCGCGACCCCAGCGCACCATCGGCGTAGAGCTTGATTGCACGCACCACCACCTGGCCGTCGCCGTCCAGATCGTGTTCGGGTCCGTGATCGAGCCAGTAGTCGAGGCCGGCCTGGTCGCCGCCGCTGATCATCACGTGCACGCGCAGCGGCAGTTCTCCGGCCTGGGCCATGGCGCGGTACAACTCGATCTCGGCCCGGCTGGCGCCGGCGTCGTGGATCGAGGTCAGCCCATTGCGGTGCAGTTCGGCCACGCCGAGGCGGATCGCTTCGCGCACTTGCTCTTGGGAGAGCGGCGGCACGCTGCCGCCGACCAGACCCATGCCTGCATCGACGAACACCCCGGTTGCCGCCCCGTCGGCCCCGCGCAGCACGCGGCCGCCCTCGGGGTCGGCGGTGTTGGAGCTGATCGAGGCGGCGGCCATAGCCGCGGCGTTGGCGAGGGCGGCGTGGCCATCCACGCGGCGCACCAAAACAGGGCGCTCGGGAAAGGCCTCGCTGAGCGGACCATGATGCGGGAATTCCTGCACCGCCCAGTCGTTCTGGTCCCATCCGCGTCCGGTGATCCAATCCGACCCAGGATGCGCGGCGGCGTAGGCGCGGATGCGCTCGATGACCTCCGCGTAGCTGGCGGTACCGACCAGGTCGACCGACAGCTGCGCCTGGCCGATCCCGGTCAGATGCGCGTGGGCGTCGGCGAATCCCGGATAGAGCAAGGCGCCGTCGAGATCGATTTCTTCGCTCGCGCCCTCACCCAGAGCCGCGCGCGCTTCGGCCTCGCTGCCGACCACCAGCACGCGGCCGTCGGCGACCGCCACCGCCTGCGCCCGCGGCGCGTCCGGGTTGTTGGTGATGACTTCGCCGCCGAAGAACAGGACGGAGCGCGGTTCGGCCGGCCCGGCGGAAGACCCGCAGGAGGCCAGGCAGGCCAGCAGGGCGACGACGGTGAGTAAGCGCTGCAGCGTGAGGGTTGGCACTACTGCACGGTAGCGCTCAACGCGTTGGAGAGGAAGCCGCCGGCCGGGTCGTAGGCCTGCGCCCACAGCGTGACTCCCTGCGCGCGCGCGCCGACGTGCGCGGAGAAGACGGCACGCCCGTCGCCATCGGCGCGCAGCGTGTGCACGACGAAGGGATAGCCGACCTGGATCTCGCCCAGCGGCGTTTGCGTCGGTCCCGGTCCGGCGGTGCCGACCGCGATCATCAACTCGGTGCCGGCGGCCGCGCCTTCGAGGATGAAATCGGCGGAAGCACCGGCGACCAGACCGCTGAGACTGATGCGCGGCTGACTCGGCCGCAGGACCAGGCGCTGATCGGCGGCGACGTCCATAAACAGGCTCTCGCTGCCGTCGGCCCAGAGCACGCGCAATTCCTCGACACGGTCCCAGTTGCGCAGACCGAATTGCAGCGTCAGTTCGCCCTGGCCGAGGTAGCTCTGACCCGAATCCAGATGACGCATCATGGTGTAACCGCCCGAGGTCGCGTAGACGGTGGTGCCGATGCCGTGCGCAGCCAGGCCAGGATGGGCGCTGCAGTCGAAGGCGACCTGCAGCCAGTGGTTGGCGTTGACGGTTCCATTGTGGAAGTAACGCAAGGGGCCGTTAGCGGCGGTGATCACCAGGTCTTCGCGCCCGTCGCGATCGGCGTCGAGGCGCAGCATCGAGCGGCCTTGTTCGCTGTGCACCAGGCCGCACTGCACGGCGACCTCGGTGAAACTGCCGCCACCCTGGTTGTGAAAGACCCGTGACGGATAGAAATCCCATGCCCCGGCCCAGCCATTGGTACCGGTGATGTCGAGCAGACCGTCGTTGTCAATGTCGACCGGGGCAATGCCCCAGCCCCAGCCATCGTCGTAGACACCAGACACGCGGCTGTTCTCGATCCATGTACCAGGACTCTGCTGCAGGAACAGACGGTTTCCGCCGCTGCCCGAAGCGATGTAATAGATATCGCTGACGTAGGTATCCAGGCGCAGATCCTGGTCGAAATCTGCTACGGCGATGCCCATGCCATTGACTGAATTGAGCGAAGGGAAGCTGGAGGTTTCCTTCTGGAACTGACCGTTGCCCAGGTTGCGATAGAAGACGCTGGTGCCGGTATCGGCGATGACGAAGATGTCGGTATTCCCGTCAAGATCGATGTCGACGAAATCGGCGACCAGGCCGCGCACCAGATCAAGATCGGTCATCCCGACCGCAGCGGTGACGTCGCTGAAGGTGCCGTCGCCGTTGTTGTGGTAGAGCACATTGCCGCCCTGGCCGAAGGCATAGGCGGTCACCATCAGATCCAGCGCACCATCGCCGTCGTAGTCACCCCACGCCGCGCCAAAATTGTCGTAGTTCACCGACGGCATGTTGACGCCGGCGGCGACCGCGACGTCGCTGAAGCTGCCGTCGCCGTTGTTGCGGTAGAGCTTATTGTGACCCGCGGCCGGAGTTCCCGCCGGACCGAGCGAGCAGACGTAGAGGTCCATGAAGCCGTCGCCGTTGAAGTCACCGGCGGCGGAACCGGAGCCGTAATGAAGAGCAGTCAGGTCCCAGGCCAGCGCCTGCTCGACGAAGGTGCCGTCCTGCTGATTGATGAACAATTTGTCGGCGCTGGTGCCGCCGCTGGGCACAAACAGGTCGGGCCACTGATCCCCGTTGAAGTCTCCCACGGTGCCACCTCCGCACATCATCACCATCGGGTGGAGGGCCGCCGGCTGGTGGTCCATGGTCAGGCCAGCCTGGTCGGTAGCGTCAACGAAGGTCGCCTGAGGGAGCAGTAAAAGGAGCAGGGAGTGGTGCATGGGGGATGAGGGCTGATTCCTCTGTATGCGAAATATGGCCAAATTGCAACCAAAAGGGCGGGGTGCAGCGGAACTCGGGCCTGCGCCATGGGTTGGAGTTCCCATGCGCCTGACCCTATGTCTCTTTCTGGGTGCCCTCGGCGGCCTCGCTGTGGCGGCTCCCACCCTCTCCTCTGCCACCGGCAGCAGCGTGCAGCCTGGAGCGGAAACCGCCTCCGGAGCGGTTCTCTACAACCTGCGCAGCGGCGGGATCCGCCGCTGGTACCGGGTGCACTACCCGCCCACTTTCCAGGACGACGTGCCGACCGCGGTGGTGCTCGGCTTCCACGGCGGCGGCGGCAATGCGCGGCAGTTCATGGACCAGTCCGGTCTCAACGTCGCCTCTGATCTGCACGGTTTCGTGGTGGTCTATCCGGAAGGCACCGGCGTCCTGGGTGGTTGGCCGCTGTTCACCCTCGAGACCTGGAACTCCGGCGACTGCTGCGGCTATGCCGCCGCCAACAACATCGATGACGTGCTGTTCACGCGTGACCTGCTGCAGGACCTGGGCCAGCGCATGACCATCGACGCCGACGCGGTGTTCGCCACCGGGCATTCCAACGGCGGCATGATGAGCTATCGCTTAGCTCTGCAGGCGCCCGATCTATTCGCCGCAGTGGCGCCGAACGCCGCGTGCAAGGATCTGGCCATGCAACCACAGTTGCCGATCCCATTGATCGCCTTCCACGGCAAGCTCGACTGCAACATTCCCTCGCAGGGCGGCATCGGCTGCGGCCCATCCGGCACCTACAAGCGCAGCCAGGAAGATTCACTGCGCCCGTTCCTGCGCGTCAACCGCGCGCAGGTGCCGACCCAGCCGGCCGAGCGCCGCGGACAGGCGCTGCGCTACGAAGCCGACGCGCCGCAGACCGGTGCCGACGTGCACTACTGGTGGATGCGCGACCACGGCCACGCCTGGCCCGGCCACGGCTCGGCGCTGCCGGGCGAACCGTGCAATGACGACATCGACATCAACGAGGAGATTTGGGTATTCTTCGACGCTCACCGTCGTTGAATGCCCATGCACCGGTTTGCGCTCCTCCTCTGTTTGGTGACCGTCGCTTGCGCCACGCCACGCGCTGAGCTCGACATCCTGTTTCCGCCCGGCGGTCCGCCGCTGAATCAGCACTTCACCTTCGAGGTGACGGTCGACGGAGCCGACCTGGTCGGCGTCGACGCCGGCATGCCCGCGCACAATCACGGCATCAATACGGTGCCCGAGATCCTGCCTCTCGGCGACGGGCACTGGCAGGTCAGCGGCATGTTGCTGCACATGCCCGGAGCCTGGGAGATGTACTTCGACCTGCGCGACGCCGCCGGCCGCAGCCACCGGGTGGTGCGGCCCTTGCAATTGGAGCACGGCGGATGAAGGCGGCCCGTCTGATCGCCGCCGCCACCCCCGCCTTGGTCCTCAGCAGTCTGCTGCTGCTGGACCTGGCTGCCGCCCCGCAACAAGCCGCCGCCAGCAGCAAGCAGGCCGGGGCGGCACCTCAGTGGTCCTACCAGGAGGTGCGTCTGTTGCGCAGCCTGTCGCCGCTGCCGGCACTGCCGCCGGCGCCCAGCAATCGTTTCGCCGACTCCGCGGCTGCGGCGCGATTCGGCCAGGCGCTGTTCTTCGATCCGGCGCTTTCGGCCAACGGCGAGGTCGCCTGCGCCACCTGCCACGATCCGGAACAGGGCTGGAGTGACGCCAAACCGCTCGCCGAAGGGATCCGCCAGGTCGGCCGCAACACGCCGACTTCCCTGCTCGCCGCCTACGGGCGCTGGCAGTTCTGGGACGGCCGCGCCGACTCCATGTGGGCACAAGCGCGCTGGCCGCTCGAGCATCCGGATGAGATGGGTTTCACGCGCAGCGGGCTGGTGCGCTATCTCGCCCGCACCCCGGCCCTGCGCGCGCAGTACCACGCGCTCTTCGGCCCGCTGCCGGAGGGCTGCGACGACCCAGCCCGTTTCCCCGACGCCGCGCGTCCGCCCCTGCCGCAGGCTTCCGATCCCTTCGATCCCGGTCCCAACCTGGAGCAGTTGACCGCTTCCGACCCGGCGCACGCGCGCTGGTTCGCGATGGACGAAGCCGATCGCAACGCCGCCACCCAGGTGGTGGTCCACGTCGGCAAGGCACTTGAGGCCTATCAACGCCGCCTGATCACCGGCCCCAGTCCCTTCGACCGTTTCGTTGCCGCTTTCCCACAGCAGACTGCGGAGGCTATCGCCGCGCGCGCCCCGAGTGACGGCCCGGCAGGCATCCTCGGTCCTGCTGCGCAACGCGGGCTGAAGTTCTTCATCGGTCCAGGCAAGTGCATCAACTGCCATTTCGGGCCGATGCTTTCCGGCGGTGAGTTCCACAACCTGGGCTTGGCGTTGCCTGCCGGCGCTGCCTTCGACAGCGGCCGGGTCGACGGAATCCGCACTGTGCGGGTGGATCCGCTCAACGGGCGCGGTGTCTACAGCGACGCCCAGGACTGGGACAGCAACGTCAAGCTGCGCTATCTGAAGTACGACCAGCACACCTTCGGCGCCTACAAGACGCCTTCGCTGCGCAACGTCGCGCGCACCGCGCCGTACATGCACGACGGTCGCTTCGCCAGCCTGGAGGAGGTGCTGGAGTTCTACAGCAAACTTCCTGGCCAGCCTCCCAGCGGGCATCGCGAGGAAACCCTGGTGCCGCTCGATCTCAGCCCCGCCCAGATCGCCGACCTGAGCGCATTCCTGCGCAGCCTGACCGGGTCCCCGGTGGCGGCTGAATGGCGACGACCCTGATTGAATCTGGCCCCTTTCATTGGCCGTAAGTGTGCATCCACTCGGGCCAGCGCCAGTACAAAAGCTGCTCCGGCAGATAGCGCCCCGAGACCACCCCCAGCGCCTGCGCCGGCGTCACCCGCGTGCGCACCGTCACCCCGCGC
>JAJFFB010000064.1 GCA_021776925.1 Planctomycetota bacterium
GACGCCCTCGGCGCGGATCTCGCTCGCCGCCTGCTCCAGCGCCGACTCGGCGGCCTTCTGGAACTCTTCTCGGTAGCGCCCCAGGTCGAGGGTATCGGCCTGCATGTACCCGGCAAAAGCCGGCGCGCTGGCGACCAGATCGCCCTCGAGCACGTGCACCAGCACCACCACGCCATCGTTGGAACGCGCCAACTGCGCCGCCCACGGATAGGCCTGGCGGGCGTGGTCGGAAAAATCAGTAGCAACCAGGATGCGGGAGAACATCTTGCCCGGATCTTAGCGCCGCTGCCAGGCGCTCGGGTCCGAATCCAGCGGCGGGATCCTCGGTGGCGAAAGCGTATTCCTGGGCGCTGGGATCAATCCTCGCCGGACTCCAGCTTGCGCTGGCGTTCGGCTTCTTCCATGGCGGCCTCCACGTAACCCAACACACCGAGCATCGACTGCTGGAAGATCTTGTTGGCGTCGGCGCTCGGTTCCACCGAGGGTGTCGCGGCGCGGAAACCGTCGGCGTGGCTGGGCACGCGCTCCAGTGGGTGGTCGGATCGCCAAGCCTCCGTGGTCAGATCCGCCATCAGGGTACCCGGCATGTCCTCGGCCAAGGGGAGTCCCAGCCAGGCAAGCAGGGTGGGTGCAACATCGTAGACCGAACCCGCCGGGGCGGGCACGCGGAAGTTGACCTGGCTGCCGTTGAACTGGGGCATCGATACGGTGGCTTCGGGCAGTAGACCGCGTTGGGGAATCCCGGGTCCGGCGGCGATCAGGACTCCAGGAGGACCGTCCTCGTGGTGGCCCGATTGAGGATGTTGTTCGGCCCTGAAGTTGCCGCCGTGCATGCCGTGATCGGAAACGACCAGGATGCGGGCATCAGCGGGCGCGGCCTCAAGGATCTCGCCCAGGGCGCGGTCCATGACAAGATAGGCCTTGTCGATGTGGGCTTGCAAGATTTCAATCTGGTCGGCCGGAATCGTGTAGCTGTAAAGCCCCGGCTGTCGGTAGCGCCACCAGAAATGGCCGGCAACGTCAGCCAGCCCGAAGTAAACCATGTTCAGGTCTGCGGCCTGCTTGCCGAACTGCTCCTTGAAGATGGCTAGGTGGGTCAGATCAGCGAGGTAGCTCAAGCGGAACAGGTTGTCGCGTTGCGCAGGGTAGGCCCAAGCGGGGTTCTTCTCCCAGTTCTTGACCAGAGCGAAGTCATCGTCGTAATGCGCGGCGAGCGGGCCATCGGGTGCGCCGGCGGCAAGGTGCGCTTCGAGGTCGCGCATCAAAAGCGGCGGCCAGGTCAGTTCGGGCAGACCCTCCTGCCATACACCCGGCTTCCACAGGATGCTGCCCTGCGCCTGGGCGGCGTAGGATGCGACCACGCGACCGTTGATGTGCTCTGCCGGGTAGGAAACCCACCAGCCCACCGAAAGGACTTCCTTGCCATGATCGGAAGCGATGTTCCATAGCGCAGGCACCTTGCGCGCGTTGGAGGTGTAGGGAAGTGACTTCGGCCCCAGGCGTCCGGTCAGCGGATCGGGTTCGGAGAAGTTGAGTACCCCGTGGCGTTGCGGGGGCACGCCGGTGACCATGCTGGTCCACAGCACCGGAGAAAAGGTGGGCAGTTCGGTGCGCAGGCTGGCGCCGACGCCGCGGTCGATCAGGGCCTGGAAGTTGGGCAGTTTTCCCTGCGCGAGCAGGGGGCGCATGACCTCCCACTCGAGGCCGTCCATGCCGACCAGGATCACGGGTTCGGTGACGGTTGATTCTGCGCCGCCGCTGCACGCCGGCACCAGCAGCGCGGCCACGGACAGCAGCATGGCAATGCCGCATAGGGCTGGAAACGAGCGTGGCAACATGGCTTTCGGCTCAGGCACGCCCGAGTTTAACAGTCCCTTCCGGAGCCGAATCGCGCCTGGGACGCAGCGGTGCGAGGGAGCCGACGCCGCAGCAGGAACCAGGCGCCGATCATCAATAGAAAGGAGGTGGCTTCTTCGGGGCCGGGACGCGGGCCGGAAGCGAGGCCGATCACTCCGCCGCAACCGCCCCCCCCCGCCGGCGCGGCACTGCTCTGGTACTGGAAGGTGGCCTGCGCCAGCGCTCCCTGGCCGTTGGGCATCTCGATCAGCACGCCGTAGGTGCCGGTCGGTCCCGACGGCGTGGTGCTGCGCATCACCTGCGCGCTGACCACTTCGCTGCTGGCGAACTGGCCGCCCTGCGCGGTCAGCGGGTCGACCCCGAACTTGACCCGCGCGCCGTCCTGCAGATTCTCGCCGAAGAGCTTGACCTGGGTGCCACCGCGATTGCCTCCCTTCCCCGGGGTGAAGGAATCGATCTCGGGATCGGGCGCGTCGACGTAGCGGAACAGCGCCGGGTAGAGGCTGCGCACGCCGTCGGGATTGCGCAGCTCGACATCCACCGCACCGGAGCTGGCGGCCGCCGGTGCGGTCACGCGCAGCAGCCGCTCGGACTCAACCACCACCGCGCCGGCGCGTTCGCCGAACAGCACGGTGATGCCGGGGGCGAAGCCGCTGCCGGTGATGTGCAGCGCGGTGCCGCCGGCGCGTGCGCCGGCGCGCGGGAAGACCGATTCATAGATCGGCACCGCGCTGTAGAGGAAGCCGTTTTCGAGTCGCGCCTCCTGGCCATCGGTCTGGATCACCACCACGTCGGCGGCGCCCGGCTCGCCCGGCGGAGTGCTCAAAGCGAGGCGCCCGGCGTCCAGCCAGACGACTCCGCTGGCGACGCGTCCGCCGATCAGCACCTCGGCACCGGGCTGCAAATTGCGTCCTTCCAGGATGCGGTCTTCCCCGCCAGCGACGTCGCCCGCGACCTCACTCAGTCCGGTCAGCTCGGGGGCGGGGCCGACCACCTCCAGTGCACCAGGAATCACCTCGAGGTCACCATCGGGCAAGGTCAGGTACAGGTCGTAACTACCCGGCGGACAGTTGTTGCTGACCTGGAGCAGCGCGCTCACCGTGGCGCTATTCGAGTTCACTCCGCTCAGGCTGAGATAGGGCGAGAGTTCCGACATCGAGGTCTGCTGGGGCTGGAATCCGCTGCCCCACACGGTCACCGACCGCCCCTCTCCCTGCGCCAGGACCAGGGGATTGCGGTATTGGTCCTCCATCGTGGTGGCCGCCGCGGTGGTCAGGCTGCCGCAATCGGTGGTCGTCGAAGCAGACAGGCTGAAGCTCTGTGGAGCCCACGTCCCGCCGTAGAAAGTGGCGCCGAAGTCGACCTGCACCGCGCCGTCGCCGGTCAGGTTGGCGCGCGTCATCGAACCGACCAGCGGATAGGCATAGACGTAGTAGTCCCCCGCCGGCATGCCGCGGATGGTCCAGTTGCCGCTGCTGCCGCTGAGTGCAGTGGCGGCCAGGCGTCCGTCCTCGACGCGCACCGCCGCGACCGCGCCGCCCTTCACCGCAGTGCCGTCGCCGTTCACGATGCGCCCCTTCAACGTCGACGCGTTGCCGGCGCGCGCCACCGTCACCGCGCCGCTGAGATCGTCCTGGCTGAGACTGCGGTGCAGCCACTGGCCCGGGGCCACGTAGGGCCACAAGCTGGAGCCGTGGTGCGGAGAGTGGTCGAGCCCGGCCATGTGACCGATCTCGTGGGTGAGCACGTCCTGGAAATCGAAGGCGTTGTTTTCCCCCGAGACGGTGAAGGCGTAGTCGCGGCCGTTGAAGATCACGTCGACGTCCTGAATGCGGCCGCCGGAGAGTGCGTAGGTGATCGGCGTCAGTGCGACGACACCGCTGCCCTGGGGAAAGAATCCGCTCTGGTTGCTCGGATCCAGATAGATCAGGTGGCTGGCGCCGGGATCGTTGCGGCTGTTGCTGTCCTGCAGACGGCGGAAGTCGAGCGCGCTGCCGGGCACCTCGCTCCACGCGGCGAAGGCGCGATTGGCGGCGGCGCTGAGTTCGCCCGGGTCCAGCTCGGTGAAGCTGACGGGGTTGAGTTGCCAGTCGATCTGCGGGTTGTCCCAATAGAGAGTGCGTCCGCCGATGCTGATGCGCACGTAGGCGTCGGCGAGTCCGGCGCCGCTTTGAAAGGCGAGCAACAACAGCAGCAAACGCCCGGCCAGAGGCCGGACGCGGAGGCGGGCGCGCGCGGGCGGATCAGCGCACTCGCTCGAGGATGTCGCGGACGAAGACCTCATGGGAACGGGCTTCGGTTCCGGACCAGTTCTGCTCGTCGCAGCAGGCCGACATGCGCCGGACCTCGCGTTCCCCGCTGTGCAGATTGGTCTGGACCAGGAAGGCTCCGTCATCCAGTCCCACCGGCATGCGCTGCTGCCGGTCGTTCTCCGCGCTCAGAAACAGAATATGGCGGTCGCCCACCTGGAAACGCGGCAGGCCTGGAATCACCAGCCCGCGCCCGGCGACCTCGCCGCCGGGAATACGGAGCTGCTGAACGGAACTCATCGCTCCCTTCATCGGCAAGATCGTCGCCAGGGTGTAACGGGTCTCGATGCCGCCGCCGGGCAGACGCAGCGATTCCCGGCTGAGCACCTCGACCTCGCAGATGCGCTCGGCCAGCTGCACCAGCTCGTCGAGGCTGCCGTCCAGCGAACTGGTCGACGCGGGTGCGCGGCTGATCGCACCAAGGGCCAGGGCAAGCACCACGGCCGCCGAAAGAGGGGGGATCCTCATGACCCCCCCTTGGCGGCTGACCGCGCGGCAACCTCAGTCGAATCTGGCCGGAACTTTGCTCTGAACAGGCGAATATTGACTCAAGTCCAGAGTGCCTTGACGGGCGGAACCTACAAGGCCTCGACCGCTTGTACCGAGCCTTCGAAGGCCTGGCGCGCCAGAGGCAGTTCTTCGCGCGCTTCTTCGAGGTGGTCGTCGGTGGCCATGCTCCAGGCGCGCGCCAGCAGGCGTTCGCATACGGCGATGCCGTCCCACACTTTGGTGAAACGACCGAAGCCGAGCAACTGCAGGTATTCCTCGTGACGATTGCCGAGTTCGAAGTAGTCCCCGGCGAGCAGCTCGTCGATGCGCTGGCAGAACTCCTCGCGTGGCAGTGACTCTTTTTCGTTGTCGATGGCGATGACACAAAGTGCGATCTTCTCTATGCGTTGCTGCAGGTCACCGACCGCGGCAACGCCGTGTCCAAGATCAGCTCCGCTCACCCGCTTGGCCGCGCGCAGGGTAAGGCCGCCCGCGACCACCAGCACCAGACCGAGACCGAAGGCGCCATAGGACCCGTCTTCGGGCGGTTCGGCGAAACCGGCCGCACCGACCGCGCTGAAACACACGCCCAGGATCAGGAGCAGATTGCCAAGGAGGATTTTGTTCATGATGGCAGACTCAGGCGAGGGAGGATCCGACCTTGACCAGGGCGAAGAGCACACCGACCAGCGCGTCGCCGACGATCAGGCCGGCGGCGAAGGGCACACCCTTGGACTCGGCCCAGCGCACTCCTTTACGACGCGAGATCAGGATGTTGACGATGCCGCCGATGCCGAACACGATCATGTATT
>JAJFFB010000065.1 GCA_021776925.1 Planctomycetota bacterium
GATGCGGCGGACCGCCGCGTGCAGACCGTCGGTCAGGGAGACTGTCATCGGGGTGCCTGCCTTGGAATGAAAGGGCAGTCGCTTGGAAACGTTTTGGCGATACATGCGGACCAGTGCCCAGCCTTCCTCTCGACCGATGCCTTCCGGGAAGGGGCGCTTGTAGCGAAACACCGTCCAATGCAGGTAGCCCTGTGAGGAGTCGGCAAGCCGCAAAACCTCCTCCCGGAGCGAATTGCCAGGCACCATCAGGCTCATCAGGCGGGGGAAATCGTTTCCGAAGACTGCCTCAGGGTCAGGAGGGGTTTGGATGCGTCCCACGCTCAAAGTATAGCTTTTTTTTTACTACTATTCAAAGGCCCACAGCCTAGCCACTGATAATCCCTAACTCATTTCATAATATGCTGTTATGGCCTCTATTGCCACCAAGGAATTCAAGTATACATGACATGAATAGGGTTCTCTAAGGTCCTATTTTGCTGCCATCATCCCGACCCCCGCAAAACACTTAAGACCTTTCAAGGGAAAGAGTTATGCGCTCCATATATGCAAGCCTCCCACCCTATTTACGAGATCCTGTGCCCAACAAATCCCGCAGAGGACTGGACACCCCTACCAATAGATCAAATCCCGCACAGCCAGCTCGGTCAGCGCGGCGAGCGGATCGAGGTCGAGCAGCAGGAGGGTGGCGGCGGTGAAGACGGCAAGCAGGAGCACGAGGAGTGGCAGGCGCCGCGGAGCGGTAGGCGCTTCGGCATCCCCAGCGGTCGAAGCGCCCGAAGCGGTCGCGGCGGCGGAAGCGACCGCAGCATCGGCGCTGGGTCGGTCCTCAAGGAACAGCACGCGCACGATGCGGAAGGAATAGAAGGCCGAGAGCAGGGAGGCGAGCACCATGATCAGGGCCAGCCACAGATAGCCTTCGGCGACGACGGCTTGCAACAGGCGCAGTTTGCCGCTGAAGCCGGCGGTCGGTGGCAGGCCGATGAGGCCGGCGAGGAGGATGACCAGGGCGGTGCCGGCGAGCGGGTGGCGCCAGCCGAGGCCGCGCAGACTGGCCACCTCGTCGGCGCCGGACTGGTTGCAGAAGTAGAGCACGGCGACGAAGGTGCCGCTGCCCATGACTGCGTAGCACAAGCCGTAGAGCAGCGCGGCATCGAAGCCGTCGGCGCCGAGCATGGCCACCGCCGCGAGCAGGAAGCCGGCGTGGCTGATCGAGGAATAGGCGAGCAGGCGGCGCAGGTGCTGCTGCTGCAAGGCGGCGAGGGAACCGAGCAGCATCGACAGCGCGGCGCCGATGGCCAGGAATAGGCGCAGGTCGGGCACCATCGAGGACAAGGCGGCGGCGCCGCTGGCGACGTCGATGGCACCGCCGGCAATCTCGCCGGCAAACAGCGCGGCGAGGACGCGCACCAGCGTGGCCAGCGCGACGATCTTGGAGCCGGTGGCCAGGAAGGAGGCGATCGGCGTGGTGGTGCCGTGGTAGACGTCGGGGCTCCACCAGTGGAAGGGCACCAGGCTCATCTTGTAGCCGAAGCCGGCGAGCAGCAGCAGCGTCGGCAGCAGCACCTGGAAGTTGTGGCCGGCGGCGAGGGTGCGGCTGACCGCGACGCCGATCTCGCCGAGATCGAAGCTGCCGCCAAGGCCGAAGAACAGGCTGATGCCGTAGAGCATCACCGCCGAGGACAGCGCGCCATAGACAACGAACTTCATCGCCGCCTCAGCGCCGGCGCGGTCGCGCTTGTGCACGTTGACCAGCGCGTAGCAGCTCAGGCTGAGCGCTTCGAAACCAAGGTACATCATCAGAAGATGACGCGTGCCGACCATCACCATCGCCCCCAGCGTGGCGCCAAGCAGCAGCACCTGGGTTTCGACGCGGCCGCGGTCGCGCGGGAAGCGCGGGTTGCTCACGTTCATGATCACCGTGGTGGCGGCGGCGGCGACCACCACCAGCTGGAAGATCGCCGCGTAGGCGTCGACGCGCACCATGGCGAAAACCGTTACCGGCGTGGCGCTCAAACGCGGTATCAGATAGGCCGCGGCCACACCGAGGAAGGACAAGGCCACCACAGCACTCTCCCAGTAGCGCCGTTTCGGCACGATCAGATCCCACACCAACAGGACCAGCAGTCCGCAGGCGACCATGACCTCCGGCAGCACCAGGCGCAGCGAATCGGCGTAACTCATCCGCTAGGCGACACCACGTGGGAAAGGGTAGCAAGCACGATGCGCAGGGTCGGCAAAAGCAGGTCGAGCAGCAGCGCCGGCGCCACACCGATGGCGATGCACAGCAGCACCAGCGGCGCCATCGACCAGGATTCACGCGCGTCGAGGTCGGCCATCGAGCGCGCCGCATCGCTCGGCGGGCCAGTGAAGACCAGGCGGAAAGCGCGCGCCAGGAAGGCCGCCACCAGCAACAAGCCGGCGCAGCTGAGCAGCGTCCAGCCGGGGTAGACCGCCCAGCTGCCGAAGATGACCATGACTTCCGAGACGAAGCCGGCGAGGCCGGGCAGACCGAGCGAGGCGAAGAAGCCGACCAGCGCGAAGGCGGTCAGGCGCGGCATGCGCGCGGCGAATCCGCCCATGCGTTCAAGATCGCGGTGACCGGCGCGGCGCTGCACCACCCCCACGATCAGGAACATCAGCGCCGCCGACAGACCGTGGGTGAACAGCTGCAGGCTGCCGCCAGCGAGCGCGTCATAACGCGGATCGGCGAGCGGCGCACCCGTGGGGGCGAGCGCTTCGCCCGCAGAGCCGAAGGGCCCACGCAGCGCCGCCGCCACGCCGAGCAGGAAGAAGCCCATGTGGCTGATCGAGCTGTAAGCGACCATGCGCTTGAAATCGCGCTGGCCGAGCGCAACCCAGGCACCGTAGACGATGTTGACCACGCCGAGCAAGGCCAGGGCGCCTGCCCACGACGCGGCGGTACTGCCCGCCAGGGGCAGCGCGATGCGCAGCATGCCGTAGGCGCCGAGCTTGAGCAGCACCCCGGCGAGCACCACCGAAACCGGAGTCGGCGCCTGCACGTGCGCCGCCGGCAGCCAGGTGTGGAGCGGGAACACCGGAATCTTGACCGCGAAGCCGAGGAAGAAGAGCAGGAACACCCACTCGCGGAAGGCCAGGCCCAGAAACTCGGCGCCGACCTGCTCGTTGCCGGCGAGCGACTGCAGCACGTAGATGTTGAAACTGGGTTCGAGGCCGTCGGCGCCACTGCTCAGATGCACCGCCACGATCGCGATCAGCAGCAGCACCGATCCGCCGAGAGTGAAGAGCAGGAATTTGGTCGCCGCCTGCACGCGCTCGGCCCCCCCCCAAACGCCGATAAGGAAATACATCGGCACCAGCACCAGTTCCCAGCAGACGTAGAACAGGAATAGATCGGTGGCCAGGAAGACGCCGTTGACCGCCGCGGCGAGCAGCAGCAGCAGGGCGTAATAGGCGCGCGGAGCGCGGATGCCCGACCGCGTGGCGATGACTGCGACCAGGTGGACCAGTGCATTGAGCAGCAGCAGGATCAGCGCCAGACCGTCGACGCCGAGGGAGAAGCGCACCCCGAGCGCCGGGATCCAGGGCAGGTCTTCGGCCCACTGCATAGCCCCCTGGCTGCGATCGAAAAGCGCGTAGGCCAGGTACAGCCCCAGCCCGAGGTGGGCGCCCATGACCGCCAAAGCGGTACTGCGTGCAGCCCGGGCCGGCGCCAGCGCCACCAGCAGAGCCCCAGCCAGCGGCAGCATCAAGATCCAGATCAGCGGATGGCTGCTCACGGCTCAGGCGGTCCTGCCGAGGAAGAACAGCGCCGCCAACAACATGCCAGCGTAACTGAGGTAGAGGTAGTCCTGGATGCGCCCGGTCTGCAGGCGCCGCAAGCGCTGTCCGGCGGCGAGCGCAACGCGGCCGGCGTGTTCGAAGGCGCGGTCGACCACCGCGCGGTCGAAGCGCACCCAGGCGCGCGCCAAGCCGCGCAACGGCTGCACCAGCACCGCGCGATAGAACTCGTCGATGCCGAAGCGCGCGCGCGCGGCGCGGTAGAAGGGGCCCAGGGCCGCGGCGATGCGGGCTGGATTCCCCCAGTTCAGCAGATACAACAGCACCGCCACAGCGATTCCAAGCAGCGCGGCGATCACGGCGAGCAGTTGCGCGATGCCATGACTTGCGGCGGCGCTTTCCGGCGGCGCCAGCCACAGCGCGGCGCCGCCAAAGGAGAGCAGGGCCAGCACCGCCAAGGGTGCACTCATCGCCATCGGATTCTCGCGCGCGGCGGCGGCGTGGTCGCTGCGCGCTTCGCCGGCGAAGGTGAGGAAGTACAAACGGAACATGTACAAGCTGGTCAAGGCCGCGGTGAGCAGCAGGAAGATCGGCGGCACCCAGCCGGCCAAGCCACCCTGTTCGGTGCCGGCGACCGCGGCGGCGAGAATCGCGTCCTTGGAGTAATAGCCCGACAACCACGGCACCCCGGCGATCGCCAGGCAGAAGATCAGCATGGTGATCGCGGTCAGCGGCAGGCGACGGCGCAGACCGCCGAGGTGGCGCAGATCCTGCTGGTGATGACAGGCGTGGATGACCGCGCCGGCGCCGAGGAACAGACCGGCCTTGAACATGCCGTGGGTGAAGACGTGGAACAGCCCGGCTTCGGGACTGCCCACCCCCACCGCGGCGATCATGTAGCCGAGCTGCGAGATGGTCGAATAGGCCAGCACCTTCTTCAGGTCAAAGGTGCACAGCGCCATCAGCGCGGCGAGCAGTGCGCTGAAGGCGCCGAGCAGCGCCAGCATGGTCAGCACGCCGGGGGTGAACAGCGGGAAGGAGCGCGCGACCAGATACACCCCGGCGGCCACCATGGTCGCGGCGTGGATCATCGCCGACACCGGCGTCGGTCCGGCCATCGCGTCGGGCAGCCACACGTGCAGCGGGAACTGCGCCGACTTGCCGAGTGCGCCGAGCACGATCAACAGCCCGGTGGTCCACAGCCACGGTGGCCATTGGCCCAGATCGCCGCGCGCTTCGGCCACCGCCTGGTAGAGCTGGCCGAACTCAAGCGTGCCGAAATGCTGCCACAGGGAGGCGATGCCGAGCAGCAGCGCAAGGTCGCCGACCCGCGTGGTCAGCAGCGCTTTGACCGCTGCGCGCGCGGCCACCTGGCGCGGGCGTTGCCGATCAAAGGAGTCGTGCCCGATCAGGAACCACGAGCACACTCCCATCAGTTCCCAGAAGATGAAAAGGAACAGCAGGTTGTCGCTGACCAGCATCGCCAGCATGGCGAAGGTGAACAGCGACAGCCCGGCGAAATAAGCGCCATAACGCGAGTCGCCGCGCATGGAACGGGTCGAGTACAGATGCACCATCGCCGACACCGCGCACACCATCAGCAGCAGCGGGGCACTGAGGGCGTCGAAGCGCAGGCCGGCACGGAAGGCGCCGAGACCGCTGTCCTGGACCCCGCTGCTGGCAAGCCAGTTCCAGCTCATGCCGCCGCTGGCGGCGCTCGACCAGATGAAATCAACCGGTGCTGCGGCCGCCTGACGGTAGAGCCAGATCGCCACCGCGGCGGAAGCGGTCACCGCCAGCAAGCCCAGTCCCGCGCTCAGTCGCGGCCGCCGCCTGCCCAGACCGAGTTGCAGCAGCCACGCGGCCAGCGGCAGCAGCGGCACGGCGAGCAGCAGGACGAAGAAGTCCGCGGGCATGGACGGTGAATCAGGCACGGGTCACTGGCGCAGTTCGTCGATGTCGTCGGGACGGATGGTGCCGAAGCGGGAATACACGTTGAGCACGATGGCGAGGCCGATCGCGGCTTCGGCCGCCGCGAGGATGATGACGAAGATTGCGCCGATCTGGCCGTCGAGTCCGATCTCGGGCTTGAAGCGCGCGAATGCGACCAGATTGATGTTGGCGGCGTTGAGAATCAGTTCGAGCCCCATCAGCACGTAGATCAGGCTGCGGCGTGCGGCGGCCATCGCCATGCCGAGCACGAACAGCACCGCGGAAACCGCGAGGTAGGCGCCGAGTTCCATTAACGGGATTCCTCCGCAAGGGTGCTGGATTCCATCAGCTGGCCTCCTCGGCGGGCGGCGGCCCGCTGCGGCGCCGCGCGATGTAAACCGAACCGATCAGCGCCAGCAGCAGGATGATCGAAGCGAACTCGAAGGCGTACAGCCAGCCCTCGGGGCGCAGGAAGGCGAGGCCGATGCCGCGCGCGGCGGGCTCGGGCGCGGGCAGTTCCGCCGCCGGCAGGGCGCCCCACTCCGCGCCGGCGAACAGGCGCCAGAAGAACAGCAGCGCAAAGGACGCGGTCAGTCCGAGCGCCAGGCCGATTCGCCTCAGGTTGCGTTCGAAGGGGCTGGGCTTGGTCAGCATCAGGCCGAACAAGTAGAGCACCATGATGCCGCCGGCGTAGATCAGCACCTGGGTCCAGGCGAGAAAGTCGGCACCCAGGGTCAGGAACAGGCCGGCCACGCCGAGGAAGGTGCCGAATAGGGCAAATGCGCTGCGCACCACGCTGCGTTCAAACAGCGCGATCAGCCCCCCCCCAACGGCGATGACGGAGAAGATCCAAAAGGAGATCTGCAGACCCATCAGCTCGGCTCCTCCTCGCGCAGCCCCTTCCAGGTCAGCAGGTCGTGCACGAAGTCGTTGCGGTCCTCGCTGACCATCGAGTACTCGGTGCCCTGGATGAAGCAGTCCTTGGGACAGGGATAAACACACAACTCGCAGAACATGCATTTCTGGTAATCGAGAGTGAACGCCTTCCACTCGATTTCCTTGCCGTGGCGCACGGCGTCCATTTCGATGCAGTCGACCGGACACGCCTTGGCGCAAAGGTCGCAGTAGATGCACAGCTGCTGGTCGAGCACATGGATGCCGCGATAGCGCTGATCGATGACTGGCTTTTCCTTGGGATAGTCCATCGTCACCGGCTTGCGCCACAGGTAGCGCATGGTCAGTGCCATGCCCTTGGCGGTGGAATGAATCGTCGACAGGATGTCGCCCAGATAATGGTGCCGCCTGGCCGGCTCGCGCGGAGGGGTGGGAAGCGCCATCAGTCTTGAATCAGATGGAGGCCGAACTCCCAGAAGGCAGCGATCAGGACCACCGCCATGCTCAGCGGAGTGAGGTATTTGTAGCCCAGCGTCATGACCTGGTCGATGCGCAACCGCGGCACGGTCCAGCGCACCCACATCATGACGAAGACCAGCGCCATCGCCTTGGCGACGAAGGCGAAAAGCGCCAGCACCTGCAGCAGCGCCGACCCCGGTTCGAGCAGATGGATGCCGGGGAAGTTCCAGCCGCCGAACCACAGCGCCGCGCCGACCGCGCCCATGACGAACATGGCCGCGTATTCTTCCAGGAAGAAGAAGGAGAAACGGATGCCGGTGTATTCGGTGTGAAAGCCCGCCACCAACTCGGACTCGGCCTCGGGCAGATCAAAGGGCGCGCGCTTGTTCTCGGCCAGAGCGGCGATGAAGAACAGCGGAAAGGACAGCCACGCCACCGGAGCCGCGGAACTGAACACGTACCATTGCATGCCCCCCCATCCGGCCTGCGCTTCGGTCGCCGTGGCGAGCGAAAAAGTACCGTAATGCAGGATCGGCGGGATCAGCGACAGCGCCAATGGGATTTCATACGAGGCCACCTGCGCCGCCTCGCGCATCGCGCCGTAGACACTCCATTTGTTGTAGGAACCCCAGCCAGCCATGATCACGCCGATGGTGGTCACCGAGGCCAACGCCAGAATCAGGAACACACCGAGGTCGGCGTCGGCGACCTGCCAGCCGGGCGCGAAGGGCAGCACCACGAACATCGCGGTGGCGGTGGCCATGACCAGCGCTGGCGCGATCTGGAACAGCTTGCGGTCGGCACCGATCAGGATCAGGTCTTCCTTGAACAGCAGCTTGATCGAGTCGGCGATCGACTGCGCCCAGCCGTGGAAGCCGCCGGCGCGCATCGGCCCGACGCGGTGCTGGATGAAACCGGCGACCTTGCGCTCCATCCACACCGAGAACATGACCATGATGGTGAGGAAGGTGAACACCACCACCATCGCCACCACGGCGGCCCATACGGTCAGCAGCCAGCCCGGCATGTCAGCGGTCGGTCTCCCCGACGACGATGTCGACCGAGCCGATGATGGCGGCGGCGTCGCCCAGCATCGAACCCGGCATCAGGTGTTCGGCGACCGAGAGATTGCAGAAGGAAGGCGCGCGCACGCGCACGCGCACCGCGATCTTGCTGCCATCGGAAACCAGGTAGTGACCCAGTTCGCCGCGCGGGTTTTCGATGCCGCAATAGGCCGAACCCGGCGCTGGACGGATCACCGACTTGACCTCTGGGTTGTGCACCGGGCCGGGCTCCATCTGCTCAAGACACTGGCGCACGATGCGGATCGACTCGGTCATTTCGAACATACGCACGAAGGTGCGGTCGAAGCAGTCGCCGACGCTGCCGCGGTAGCCGCTGCCCTTGACGACCTCGAACTCGAGGCGGTCGTAGACCTGATAGGGCTGGTCGCGGCGCAGATCCCAGTCGACTCCGGAACCACGCAGCATCGGCCCGGAACAGCCCCAGTCGATCGCCTGCTCGGCACTGAGCACGCCGACGTCGGCGGTGCGCTCGATGAAGATGCGGTTCTCAACCACCAGCGTCCAATACTCGTGCCAGCGCTTCTCGAATAGGTCAAGAAAGGCGGCGACGTCCTCAAGCCAGCCCTCGGGCGCGTCGTTCCACAAACCTCCCGGACGAATGAAGGAGTAGGTCAAACGCGCACCGCAGATGCGTTCGAACAGGTCGAGCACGATCTCGCGGTCGCGCAGCGCGGTGAACAAAGGGGTGAAGGCGCCGAGATCCAGTCCATAGGTGCCGACCGCAAAGAGGTGCGAGGCAATCCGGTTCAGCTCCGACAGGATCACGCGCAGATACTGCGCGCGCTCGGGCGCTTCGAGGCCGAGCAGCTTCTCGACCCCCAGGCTGTAGCCAAGATTGTTGTTCATGGCACAGAGGTAGTCGTAGCGGTCGGTGTACGGCAGATACTGCAGCCAGTCGACCATCTCGCCGATCTTCTCGGCCGATCGGTGCAGATACCCCAGATGGGTCTGCGCCCCCGACAACACCTCGCCGTCGGCCTTCAGCAGCACGCGCATGACCCCGTGGGTGGCCGGATGCTGCGGACCCATGTGAATCTGGCAGTCCTGCGTGGCCACGTCGAGCTCTATCTCGCGGCCGGGGGCGCGTGAATAGGCGGCGGCAGGATGGCTCGAGCTCACGTGCAGGAAATGCCCTGGTACTGGTCGGGAAATTCGTAGTCCTTGCGCAGGGGAAAGCCGTCCCAGTCCTCGGGCAGCAGCAAGGCGCGTGGATCCGGATGTCCTTCAAAAACGATGCCAAACATTTCCGCGGCTTCGCGTTCGTGCCAGTCGGCCGCCTGATGCACCGCCACCACGCTCGGCACGCTGAGGTGCTCCTTGTTCAGGCCCAGGCGCAGCTCCAGGCGTACCTTCTCGGCCAGATTGAGCAGTCCGTAGACCACCCACAGCTCAGGCGCATCCGCGGCCGGATCCACCGCGCTCAAATCATAGAGCTGTACGAAACCGCACTGCTCGCGCAGCCAGCGCAGCAAGTCGCACACCACAGCCGGGTCCATGACTTGCAGATAGGGGTCGCCGCGCCACTCGTACTCGGGGTTTTCCTCGCGCGGTTTGCGCGCCAGGCGCCGGGCCTCACCTTCTTCGGCCAGCGGCGGCAGGTTGGGCAGGTGCAATTGCAGCGGCAGCCCGGCCTCGGCAGCGCGCGCGGCAATCCGCTGCGCCGCCTCGATCTGGCCGCCACCTCCCCAGGAAACATGCCCGGCTGCTTTCACCCTCTCTTTCCTTCCGGTGCCATTAAACCCGCTCTCCTGGGCGCCTGATCACACGCTGCCGGCGGATGCGCTGTTGCAGCAGCATTAAACCATCGAGAAAGGCTTCCGGTCGTGGCGGGCAGCCGGCGATGTAGACGTCGACCGGAATCACCCGCTCCACTCCCTTGACCACCGAATAGCCGAACTTGTAGTAGGGCCCGCCGCCGGTGGCGCAGGCACCCATGGCGATGACGTACTTGGGCGACGGCATCTGGTCGTAGAGCCGCTTCACCCGCTCGGCCATCTTGAAGTTGACGGTGCCGGCGACCACCATCAAATCGGCCTGGCGCGGCGTGGCGCGAAAGGCCCCGGCGCCGAAACGGTCGATGTCGTAGCGCGGGCCACCCACCGCGATCATCTCGATCGCGCAGCACGCCAGGCCGAAGGTCATCGGCCACAGCGAATTGGCGCGCGACCAGTTCAGCATCCAGTCGACGCGGGTGGTCAGCACGTTGTCGCCAAACCTCTGCTTGAGGTCCATCACCCCTCCTCCGGGTCATCCGGAGTGTGGCTGATGCCGCGCACCCAGTCGAGGTCGCCCTTGCGCCACACGTAGGCCAGGCCGACCGCGAGCACCAGGATGAAGACCACGCCCTCGACCAGGGCAAGCCCGCCAATCGCGTCGTCGGCCAGCGCCTCCTTCAGCACTCGCGCCCACGGAAACAAGAACGCGATTTCGACCGCGAACAGCAGGTACACCAGCGCCACGGTGTAGTAGCGGATGTCGAAGCGGAACCACGCCGAGCCGATCGGCTTCTCGCCGCATTCGTAGGGCTCGAGGCCCGCCTCGCCCTCGCGCTTGGGCCGGATCAGACTGCCCAGCCACATTCCACCGAACACCAGCACCGCGCCGCCGAGGGCGAAGACGAAGACGTTCGCGTAGTCGAAAAACACGGGGGGGGACGACCGGTCAGCGGCGGAGGCTCAGCGCACCTCCCAGGTGTCGCCGGAGTTGAGCAGCGATTCCAGGGTACCGGGACCGAGGCGCTCGCTCACATCTTCGACCTGGGCGTGGATCTGGCGATCCAGGATCGGCCGCTGCACCTGGCGGAAAATGCCCATCGGCACCGGCAGTTCATCGTGTTCCGAATTCTGGCAGACGCGGTAGGCGCGCGCCCCGGAGGCGCCGGTCGGATCCCACAGGTCAGCCTCGGACGCGCCCACGATCTCGATCGCGTCGGGGGTGAAGCGCAGGCCGCGCTCGAGGCCGGCACCAAACACCATCGGCTGGCCGGGCCGCAGATCGATCTGGCGCTCGTCGCGCACGCCCTTGGAGGTAATGTGCTCAAAGGCCTTGTTGTTGAAGATTACGCAGTTCTGCAGGATTTCAACGAAGGCAAAGCCCTCGTGCTCGTGCGCAGCCTGCAAGATCTTGCGCGTGTGCGGAATCTGGGTGTCGACGGTGCGCGCGACAAAGGTGCTGCCCGCACCCAAGGCCAGCGCGATCGGATTGAAGGGATGGTCGAGCGAACCGTAGGGGGTGGAGCCGGTGCGCTTGCCCTGTTCGCTGGTCGGCGAATACTGCCCCTTGGTCAGCCCGTAGATGCGGTTGTTGAACACCAGCACCTTGATGTCGATGTTGCGCCGCATCGAGTGGATCATGTGGTTGCCGCCGATGGAAAAGCCATCGCCGTCGCCGCACACCACCCATACCTGCAACTCCGGATTGGCGATCTTGATGCCGCTGGCAACCGCGGTCGGCCGCCCGTGGATGGTGTGGAAACCGTAAGTATCCATGTAATAGGTGAAGCGGCTGGAGCAGCCGATCCCCGACACGATCACGAATTTCTCCTTGGGCACGCCCAATTGGGCGAAACTCTGCTGGACCGCGTTGAGGATCGCGTAGTCGCCGCAACCGGGACACCAGCGGTTTTCCTGATCGGATTCGAAGTCCTTCTTCTTGTAGACGGGCGCTTGGGCGGTGGTCATGGTCTTGCCTCAGCCAAGGATTTCTTCGATGCGTTCCAGCACTTCGGAACTGAAAAAGGGTTTGCCCTGGACCTTGCTCATCGAGCGCGCGTCGACCAGGAATTCGGAGCGCACCAGGCGTGCGAACTGCCCGCGGTTCATTTCCGGCACCAATACCTGGCGGAACTTGCCCAGCACTTCGCCAAGGTCGCGCGGCAGCGGCCACACGTTGCGCACGTGCACCTGCGACACCTTGAGCCCCTTTTGACGCGCACTGTCCACGGCACTGCGGATCGCGCCGAAAGTCGAACCCCAGCCGAGCACGACCAGATCGCCCTCGGGATCACCAAAGACCTCGGTCGGCTTGTAGCCCGCCGCGATCCCCATGACCTTGGCCTCGCGCAGCTTGACCATTTTCTCGTGGTTATCGGGGTCGTAGTCGACGTTTCCGCTGCCGTCGCTCTTCTCGAGCGTGCCGATGCGGTGTTCCAAACCAGGAGTTCCCGGTTTCACCCACGGCCGCGCCAAGGTGTCTGGATTCCGCGCATAGGGCAGAAAGCCCTCGGCCTCGGTGCGGAACTGCACCTCGAAGGGCTCGATCTCGTCGACGCTCGGAATGCGGAAGGGCTCGGCGCCATTCCCCAGGTAGCCGTCGGACAGCAGGATTACCGGAGTCATGTAGGTGACCGCGATGCGCACCGCCTCGACCGCGCTCCAGAAACAGTCCGAGGAACTGCACGGCGCGATCACCGGCAGCGGCGCCTCGGAGTTGCGCCCGAACACCGCCTGCAGCAGGTCGGCCTGTTCGGTCTTGGTCGGCAGACCGGTCGACGGCCCGCCGCGCTGCACGTCGATCACCACCAAAGGCAGCTCGGTGATCACCGCCATGCCCAGCGCTTCAGTCTTCAATGCCAGACCCGGCCCCGATGTGCCGGTGACCCCCAGCCGGCCAGCGTAGGAAGCGCCGATCGCTGACGTGATGCTGGCGATCTCGTCCTCGGCCTGAAAGGTGATCACGCCGTGGTTCTTGAAGCGCGCCAGATTGTGCAGGATGTCGGTCGCCGGTGTGATCGGATAGGAACCGTAGAACAGCTTGAGTCCGGCGCGCTTGGCCCCGACCACCAGCCCCATCGCGGTGGCGGCGTTGCCCATCAGGTTGCGATAACGGCCGGGCGGCAGCTGCGCCGGCTTGACCTCGTAGCGCACCTGGAAGAACTCGCCATTTTCGGCAATTTTGTGGCCCGCGCGCAGCGCGCGTAGGTTGGCCTCGAGGATCTGCTCCTTGTTGCCGAACTTCTTATTCAACCATGCCTCGGTCGAATCCAGCGGCCGGTTGTAGATCCAGTAGAGCATGCCCAGGGCGAGCAGGTTCTTGCTGCGCAGGGCATCCTTGTTGCTCAGGCCGAGTCCGGCAACCGCCTGGATCACCGCCTCATTGAGATCGATCTCGACCAGCTGGAAATCGTGCTCAAGGTTTTCTTCCTCAAGCGGATTGCGCTCATAACCGGCCTTTTCCAGGTCCTTGGCGCCGAAATTGCCGGAATTGACGATCAGCATGCCGCCCGGCTTGAGGTCCTTGACGTTGGTCTTCAGCGCCGCCGGGTTCATCGCCACCAGCACGTCGGGACGGTCGCCGGGAGTATGGATATCGCGCGAGGAGAAGCGCACCTGGAAACCCGACACTCCGAACAGCGTGCCCACAGGAGCGCGAATCTCGGCCGGATAGTCGGGGAAGGTGGCGAGGTCGTTGCCGGCCAGGGCGGAGGAATTGGTGAACTGGTTGCCAGTCAGTTGCATGCCATCGCCAGAGTCACCGGCAAATCGGATGACGACCTCGTCGAGGGTTTCCAGGGCGGGAACGGGACTCATGCCGGATTGGGTGGGCTTGAGGAGCTTGGGTGGCCGGGAAGAACGCGCGTGGATCCCGGGGAACGCGCCTGGCCGGAGTCGGCGGGGCGTGGCGGACCGGACATTCTAGGTCAGATTCGGCGCCTTTTCCTGCCTTTCATTGCCCCGACGCGGTGTCGAATTCCAGGCGCAACACCGCACCGGAACCATCACCACGCGCGCGCCCGAGCAGGCGGCCGTTGTGGTTGCGCATGACCTGGGCAGCGAGGGCCAGGCCGAGCCCGGAGCCCGAGCCGCGCGCTGCCTGGTCCGCTCCCGGTTCCATCCAGGAAAGGTCGCCGTGCAGACGCGTGGGCAGACCGGGGCCGTTGTCGACCACCTCGAGCCAGGCGTGGCGGGCATCCTGCCCCCAGCGCAGCTGGACCCGCGGGATTTCCACCTCATCGGTCGCGGCGTAGGCGTTCCAGAGCAGATTCAGAGCGGCGCGTTCGATCGCCAGTCGTCGCCCGTGCAGCAGCACCGTGTCGGGACCGGCGAGATCCAGCGGCGCGACCCCACGGCCGTGGAAGATCAGCGCCAGATCGTTGGCCATCGCGGTCAGATCGAATTCGACCAGCGGCATTTCCTCGCCGCGCGCGTGCATGCCCACGTCGCGGCAGATGTCGATGGCCCTTTCCGCCGCGCGGCGGATCGAACACAGGCTGGTGGCGGTGTCGTGGCTGGTGCCGTGCTCGCGGCAGCGCTGCTCCTCAAGACGGGCGAATCCGGCCACCAGCGAGAGGAGGTGGCACAGGTCGTGCGAGACCGCAGCGTCAGCCAGCAGGTGGTCGGGCGCAGCGGTGGAAGGGAGAGCAGGCGAGCGATGGATGGTCATCGGATCCGGCAGGACCTATTTTGATAGGAACGGCCCACCGAATTCCACTCCTCCCCCCGGATTCCCGATCTTGAACCTCCGCCACGCCCAGCGATTCGCCACCCGCGAGGCCCACCGCATCGCCGGCGAGCTCTATCCAGGGCCGGTGCTGATGCCGCGCGGCCTGTTGCGAGCTCTGGATCCCGCCATCGCCGTGGCCCTGGGCCCGGCGCTGCGCCCGCGCGAGGCCTTCCACCTAGCTTTTGAGCAGATGTTGCGCGGGCGCCCGGACGGACCTCTGCTGCTGACGCTGTGGAGTTCCAGCACCGCGGGCGAAATCGAACGCAAGGACCTGCGCGCCTTGCTGGAGCTGATGCCCAAGCCGATCCCCGAGCGGCCCCGGTCGCGGGCTGAATTGATGACCTTCCTGCAGCCCAGGGCGGAACTCCTGGCCCGCTACGCCCTGGCCTTGGCCCAACGCGACTCTGCCGAGGCCCGGATTCCCGCCACCCAGCTCGGCTGCGGCCTGGCCCTGACCCGGCTGATCACCGATCTGCCCCAGCACCTCACCGAGGGCTACGTGCGCCTGCCTGCCGACGATCTGGAGCGCGCCGGCGCGACCTCTGAGGACCTCCTTGCCGGAATCCGAACTCCGGCCGTAAATCGTTTCCTGGAAATAGAATGCGCGTGGGCGCGCGAGCTCCTGCACGAGGGCCAAACGGTCTGTGACGAAGTCGGGGCACGCCTGCGCCGCGGCCTGCGCGCGGCCATCCTGCGCGCCGACGCCCTGCTCACCCGCATCGAGAATCCGAAATGGGATCTGTTCCGCCGCCCGGTGCGCCTGCACTATCGCGAGCGGGTGGCCTGCGCCCTACGCGCCTGGTGGAAGCTGGCCCCTTTGGGTGGCCGCGCCACCACCCCCTAGGTCTGGCCCCTTTGGGTGGCCGCGATGGGTAGGCCCGCGTCTTTATGCTGCCGCCAATGCCGCCTCTGATCCGCGCCCTCCGTCCACGGCAGTGGCTGAAGAACCTGGTGGTCTTCGCCGGTCTGGCCTTCAGCGGCAAGGCCCTGGAAGAGCGCGCGCTGGGCATGGCGGCGCTGGCCTTCGTGCTGTTCTGCGCCGCCTCCTCGGCGGTTTACCTGTTCAACGACGTGCTCGACCGCGAGCGCGACCGCCTGCACCCGCTCAAACAGAAGCGCCCGCTGGCCAGCGGCCAGGTCGCGGTGGGCCAGGCGCTGTTTGTGGCCAGCCTGCTCGCCGTGGCCGCGGTGGTCGGTGCGGCGCAGACCCTGGCGTGGCCGGCGATCGCTGCCTATCTGGTGCTGCAGCTCGCCTACACCCTGCGCCTCAAGCACGTCGTCATCCTCGACGTCTTCTGCATCGCCGCAGGCTTCCTGCTGCGGGTGCTGGCCGGGGTGTGGGCCATCGAAGCGCCGCTGTCGCCGTGGCTGGTGGCGTGCACGGTGCAGCTCGCCCTATTCCTGGCGCTGTGCAAGCGGCGCGCCGAACTGGCCGCAGTGGCCGGCGGATCCACCGCCCAACGACCGCTGCTGGAGGAATACGAAGGCCCGGCGATCGACCTGATGATCGGCGTGGTGGCTTCGTCCACGGTGGTGACCTACGCGCTCTACACCCTGCTGCCCGCGGCGCTGCTGTCGCTCGACCTGCCCGACATGGAGTCGCGCGCCGGCCAGCCCGGCATGATCTGGACGCTGCCCTTCGTCCTTTACGGAGTGCTGCGCTATCTCTATCTGGTCTACCGCCAGGACCAGGGCGAACGCCCCGAGCGCATCCTGACCGGCGACCCGCCCCTGCTGGCGGCGGTGGCGTGCTGGGCGGGCGTGGTCGGCTGGGTGGTCTATCTCTGACTTTGTCCACGGCCTCCAAGGAGGCCGTGGACAAAGTGCTTTCGTACCAGGGCGAGTTGGTTTTTTCCCTGGCAAGGAAGCTGGTTCCGCCCCTATCTTTAGATAGGGGCGGGTTCTGCTGACGCCGCCCAGGGGAGAAAGACACCGCACTGGGGCGGAATGACTTTGTCCACGGCCTCCGAGATTCCTGCGCGATGAAGATCCTGATCACCGGTGGCGCCGGCTTTCTCGGCTTCCATCTGGCCCACGGGCTGGCCGAGCACGACCTGGTCCTGCTCGACGTAGCCGAATGCGTACCCACCGAGCTGCCAGTTGGAGCGCGCTCGGTGCGCGCCGATGTGCGCGACCGCGAGGCTCTGGCCGCGGCGATGGACGGCTGCGACGCGGTGGTCCACGCGGCGGCCGGACTGCCGTTGTGGAAGCCCGCCGAGATCCGCAGCGTCAATCTTGACGGCACGCGCAGAGTGCTCGAAACCGCCGCAGCGATGAGCAAGCCGCCGACCGTGCTGCACATCTCCAGCACTGCGGTGTACGGGATCCCCGATCATCACCCGCTGCACGAGGACGACCCGATGCACGGCGTCGGCCCTTATGGCGAGAGCAAGGTCGCCGCGGAAGGATTGTGCCTCGAAGCACGGCAACAAGGCTTGTGCGTACCGATCCTGAGGCCGAAAACCTTCATCGGTCCGGAGCGGTTGGGGGTCTTCCAGATCCTTTTCGACTGGATCCACGAGGGACGCAAGATCCCGGTGATCGGCAATGGGCAGAATCGCTACCAGCTATTGGCGGTGGAAGACCTGGTCGCCGCGGTTCCATTGCTGATCGGCGCCGACGCCGGTACCGCCGCGCGAGCGCCGGCGGCGGTCAATCGCACCTTCAACATCGGCGCGGTCGACTTCGCCACCGTGGCCGAGGACCTGGGAGCCTTGTTCGAGCACGCCGGCACCGGCAGCCGCCTGCTGGCGACGCCGGCGTGGATGGCCAAGAGCGCGCTGCGCGTGCTCGAGGCGCTGCGCCTGTCCCCTCTTTACAAGTGGATTTACGGCACCGCTGATCAGGACAGTTTCGTCTCGGTCGAGCGCCTGCTCGAGCTGGGCTGGCGGCCGCGCTTGTCCAACGCCGGCACTTTGATCGCGACCTACGACTGGTATCGCGACAACATCGACCGTATTCCGGCGGCCGGCACCGGCCACCGGGTGCCGTGGCGCGAAGGCGCCCTGTCGCTGGTCAAACGCTTCCTGTGACCTTCAGGCGGCGGCCGCTCTAATTGCTGCGCTGGGTGGGCGAACGCTTGGTGAAGATCAGGCGATCGACGTGCCAGGTGTCTTCGCGTTCGGCACCGGTCTTGACCTTGCCGCGGCCGCCGCTGCCGGCCGGCCGGATCGTGAACTGGGTGGTGCGCAGCCGCGGAATGCGCCCTTCGGCGTTGTAGAGAAAACTGGCCAGCTGGGAACGGTCGTACCGATGCTCGGGATCTTCAAATTCAACCGTCAGGCGCAGGTCGCCATCGGGGTCGCCCTGCGGCTTGACCGTGATGTTGCCCAGACTGGAACTCTCGACGGCGAACTGCTGTAGCTGGCTCTGGTAGCTCGAGTTCCCGGCCGCGACCTCAAGCACCGGGTCGCGCCGCTCCTTCACCTCGAGCGCATTTTCGATGATGCTGACGTAACGCTTCTTGTGGTCGACCAGCGCCTCGTCCCAGAGATCGTGATAGCCCTTGGCCCATTGCCGGCCTCCGGCGGCGCCGGCGGTGAGGATGACCAGCAGCAGCAGGATCTGGCGATTGCTCATGATTCGATCTCCTTGGCCTTTTCGGGGCTGCAGTAGATGGTCAGCGTGGCGGTCCGCCCCTCGCCTTCTTCACTCGGTTCCCAGCCGGAATTGGTCACCGGTGCGATCGACCACGGCGTGTTGTTGAAAGCAGAAGCCAACGCATCGCCGAGGCGAGTGGCGTCGACCGTCGAACCCATGATGGTGACGCGGACGTCGCACTGGACGTGAGCGTCGCGGCGGCTCTTCTTGTCGACCGAGGTCAGGGTCAGCCCCTCAAGCATCCAGCGGTTGGAGCGCCCGTCGAGTTCCTTGGACAGCAGGTCCATGACCAGACGCCAGGCGATCAGGCCGGAGGACGGAATCTCGACGTCGCCGGTGCCGATCAGCTCGTCGAGGTCGCGGCTGGCGGTGTCGACGGCGCCGGCAAGACGCACGATGTGGTCGTCGCGGGTGATGTTCTTCAACCCTTCGAAATTGGTGCGCACCAGCCAGCTGTCATCGGCGTCGGGCGGCAAGGACTGGTTGAGCATCTCGTCGACCTTGTTCTGAGCCCGCAGCAACAGACTGCCGGTGGCCGGATCGAGGCTGGCCGCGGCGGTCATCAGCGCCTGACCGCGCTTGAAATGGATGACGCCGTCGAGGACCAGGAAGGCGATCAGGCCGACCAGGGCGAAGGTCAGCGGACCCTCGATCCGCTCCAGACCCTTGGTGTAGCGGAATTCTTCCTGGCGCAGGTTCATCGGCGAAACCTTGTCGCCGAGACCACGCAGCGCCGCACCCGCGGAAACCGCATCGGTGCCATCGTCGAGATGACGCTGATAGACCGGCACGCCGAGGCGCGCGTGCAGCAGTTCGGTCAGGCCAGGAATCTCGGGGCCGACCAGATCGAGACGCGACATTTCGAGCGATGCGGCGAGCAGCCCGCGGCGGACTTCGGCCACCAAGCGCCCGAGGAATGCCTGCAGGTCGGCGCCAGCAACCTGCGGCAGCAGGTCGGCGGCATCGATTTCGACCGGCAGCTCGGCGTCGACGCCGAACAGCGCCTGCACCTCGACGTGATCCGGATCGGCGACCGCAGCCTCTTCGTCGCTGAGCTGGTGGATCGCTTCCATGGCCACCTCTTCGGCGGCGTGGGCGGCATCGAGATCGGCACCTTCGACCACCGCCTCGGCATCGACTTCGGGCACCCCATCGGCAGCCCTGGTGAGACCACGGCCCAGTTCGCGCCAGCCAAGATGCAGGGTGCGGCTGGAACGCAGACCGCCGTCGGAATGCAGCTGCAGGATCGAACTGTAGGGTCCGACCTTGAGCAGGCCGCGGATTTCCGGCAGCGTCGGATCGCTGGGCGGTTCAACCGGGGCATCGCCCTCGGCCACCTCCTCGGGCGGCGCGAGCTGGTCCAGGGCGCCCGGCACGCAAGCGAGCACTCCATAGTCCAGGTCCAGAATCGGTGCGTCGAGCCCGCCGCCGGCAAGTGCCTCGAGCACCGTGCGGATGCTGTCCTTGGCGGCGGCCGCGACCAGCAGGGTGCTGGTGGCGCGCTCGTCGTGCAGCTCAATGAAGTCACACACCACGTCGTCGATGTCGTGGTGATAGAGATCGGATTCGATCTCGAATTTGAGTACCTGCATGACCTTGTCGCGCTCGACGAAGGGCAGCGACAGTTCGCGTTGTACCGAGTCGACACTCGGCATGGCGACGATCATGCGATCGTGCTTGGCCGCACCCACCGCCTTGAGAGCGGCGGAAACGCGGCGGCCGAGGTCCTTGACTGGATCGCTCGCGCTCCAGTCGATATGACCGGATCCGGTGGCGGCGACGGAGAACTTCTTGGAAGACCCGTCAAGCAGGGTGAAGGAAAAACCGTCGGGCTGGATCGAAAGGCCGAGACTGCGCATGGGACTCCGCGGTCAGAGTAGCTGCCACCCTGCCAGCGCTCAATCCTGGTCGAGGTGCGGCAGCAGGTGTCCGAGCCGGTCGCGTTTGGTTTCCAGGTAGCGGCGGTTGTGCTCCTGGGGAGGCGTCTGGATCGGGATCTGCTCCAGGACTTCGAGGCCATAGCCTTTGAGTCCGGCGAGCTTTTTCGGGTTGTTGGTGAGCAGGCGCATGCTGCGCACACCCAGATCGTGCAAGATCTGAGCACCTACACCGTACTCGCGCATGTCGGCGGGATAGCCGAGTTTCTCGTTCGCTTCTACCGTGTCAAATCCTTCGTCCTGGAGGCGATAGGCCAAAAGCTTCTTTTCCAGGCCGATGCCGCGCCCTTCCTGGCGGATGTACAGCAGCACGCCCTTGCCAGTCACAGAAATTTGACTCAGCGAGGCGTGCAATTGCTGCCCACAGTCGCAGCGCAGCGAACCCAGCAGGTCACCGGTCATGCACTCGGAGTGAACCCGCACCAGCACCGGCTCGCGGTCGGCCGGGAAGGGCTGGTCGGTGCCATCCGGCTCCTTGCCCCAGCCGCAGGTCAGGGCGACGTGTTCCTTGCCGTCGATGCGCGAGCGATACAGATGGAAATCGAAATCGCCGAAGCGCGTCGGCAGCGGAATGCCGCTGACCCGGCGCTCGATCAAGCGCTCGCGTTTGCGCCGGAACTCGACCAGCGCCTCAACGGTGAGGATCTTGATGCCGTGACGCTCGGAAAAGACCTCGAGGTCGGGCATGCGCGACATGCTGCCGTCTTCGTTCATGATCTCGCAGATCACTCCGGCGCCGCGCAGGTCGGCGAGGCGGGCGAGATCGACCGAGCCTTCGGTCTGGCCGGGGCGGACCAGCACACCGCCCTCGCGCGCGCGCAATGGAAACATGTGGCCCGGACGCGACAGGTCGCTCGGCATGGCATCGGGATGCACCGCGGCCAGGATGGTGGTGGCGCGGTCGGCGGCGGAGATGCCGGTGGTCACGCCTTCGCGCGCCTCGATCGATTCGAGAAAGGCGGTACCCATGCGCGAGGTGTTCTCGGTGACCTGCGAACGCAGACCGAGCTGCTCGCACAGCCCGCCCTCCAGCGACAGGCAGATCAGCCCCCCCCCTTCCTTGCGCATGAAGTTGATCGCCTCGGGAGTGATCTTCTCGGCGGCCATGACCAGATCGCCTTCGTTCTCACGCCGCGGATCATCGACCAGGATGATCATGCGGCCCGCACGGATTTCGTTGACAGCTTCTTCGACGGTGGCAAAAACCATTTTTTTCGCGTGGTGGAACGGTCCTCGTGACCCCACGGCGAACCCGTATTTTAGGCCCTGCAGCCGGCACTTGCGCGGGTCCAGCCTCAACTTCCGGCGCGCGAACGGCCGAGGAGGAGAGGATGCGTTTTGCTCGCCTCGCCACCACTCTGGCCCTGGCCTCCGCGATTGCCTTCGTCGGCGTGCCCCAAGCGGACTTCCTTTTCCAGGAGCTGGATCGCCAAGAGCGCGAAATCTTCTTTCTGAGAAAGGAGTTACATCAATTGATCGGTTCGCAGGAAAGGCTCGGTCAAACGCAGCAGAACTTGCTCGACCAACACGGGCTGCTGGCCCGCAAGGCCGAGCAGCTGAGTGGCGAATCGTTGCGCTTGAGCGGGGAATCCATGCGCCTGAGCGGAGAATCGCTGCGCCTGAACGACGCAGCCGAACGCCTGCTGCTCAGCCAGGACGCCCTGCACAGTGCCCTCGACCAGAGCCGCAGCCTCCTCAGTGGCAATCTGGAAGAGGTCCAGGACCTGCGCCGCGGCCTGCGCGACCAGGCGGCCACGCTGGCCTCCTATCTACCCAGCCGCCGCCTGGAACAACTGCGCCAGGAGGTCCTGGCACCGGTGTTCCAGCTTTCCGGCCGCGACGCGGTCGGGTCGGCGGTGCTGATCCACCGCGGCGTAGACGAGGAAGGCGCCTATTACCTGGCGCTGAGCTGCTTCCACGTGGTCCGCGACATCCTCGAAGAGCGCGAGGAGGTCGGTGATCTGACCGCCGAGAGCGTGGGCGCTGTGTTCCTCGACACCCACGGCGTGGAACGCCGCGCGCGCGCGCGCATGATCGCCTATCAGGAGGAAAGGGATCTGGCGCTGCTGCGCCTGGACAGCGAAGAGGATCTCGGGCCGCTGGCGCGGCTGGCTCCGCGGGCGCGCGCCGCCAAGATCGGCGTATTCGAAGCGGTCTACACCGTCGGCTGCCCGCTCGGCACCGCCACCCAGGCCACCGCCGGCGAGGTCACGCGCAAGGACTGGGCGGTAGACGGACAGGACTACTGGATGGTCTCCAGCCCTGCCTATTTCGGCAATTCGGGCGGCGGCGTGTTCCTCAAGGAGACCCACGAACTGGTCGGCGTCTTCGCCAAGATCTACACCCACGGCAGCTACCGGCCGCAGGTGGTCACCCACATGGGTTTGTCGATTCCGCTCGACGTGGTCTATGACTGGCTTGAGTCCATCGGCCATGAAGCGCTGGTGCCCGCCAACGACGCCGCGGTGATCAAGGTCGAAGAGGCCACCGTCCGCGCGCAGGATCCGATTCAGGACTGAGCCGTCAGCGACGTACCGATCCTGGTGCGTCGCGGGCACGACGCGGCCTCCGGAGTAGACTGGGCCGAGACCCGGATTCCGATGAACCGCTTCCTTCTCGCACTGACCTCTCTTCTGCTGGCGGCTCCGCTGCTGCTGCCGACCGCTCCCACGCCAATCCAGCTGCCGACGGCCGATGCACCGTGGCTGGTCGACGAAACCCCCTTCGACGAGGCCACCCGCCTGCTCAAGGCCGGTCAGCTGGACGAAGCCTACGCCGCCGGCCAGACCGCGCTCGCCTCGCACCCCTATTCTGTCGACGGCTACCTGGTGATGTACGAAATCGCCAAGGCCCGCGAAGACGTCGGCGACATGCTGCGCTGGGTCAAGTGGGTTTATTGGTCATACAAGTACAACGGCCAGACGAAAAAACTCGACGAGGTCCTCCCCTTGGCAGAGGGCATGTGGGAAGGCTGGAACCTCGATGACGCGATTCTTGAGACCTGGGAAAAGCAGGTGCGACAAGGCGCAAAGAAGGCTGGGTCGTCGAAGCATTTCCGCCTCGCCGGCCATTTGCTCGACCGGCTCTTGATGCTCAACCCGAGCGACACCAAATTGGAGAAGGACTACGATAAACTGGCAGACAAGGCAGGCAATCAGCTTTCAGGAGGCGCGTTCGTGGCCGCCTCGATCCGGCGCAAGTCACCCAAATGGCTGATGCGCGAGAACAAGAAGCACGAGCACTGGGAGAATCCCTTCGAACGGAAGACCAAGCACTACGAACTCAATACCAATGTATCGTGGGAGTTTGCCGAGACCTTGTCGGCGGCGATGGACGAGATCAATGAATTCTATCGTCAAGTTTATGACTATCGAAAAAAGGCCCGCGCCAAGATCCACGTCATGCGCAAGCGTTCCGATTTCGACCGTATGGCACTGAAGGTCCTGGGTCGACCCATGCCTAGCCTTGGAGTAGGTGGCTATTGGGTGGAAACTTTGAAAACTGTGGTCGCTTACGACCGCTCATTTGATGAAGAGGGCCTTGGCAAGTCGGCCTTGTGGAAGACACTTTTCCACGAAGCCAGTCACCAATTCATGAGCCTGCTCACCCGTGGGCGTCACCTGCCTCCGACCTGGCTCGACGAAGGCACATCCAGTTATTTCGAAGGGTGCCAGATCAAAGCCGATGGCACCATTGTCAAAAATGCTCCTGCCTTGGGAAGACTCAGGGAATGGTGGCATTTTGAGCATTCCGATAGCAGGCACACGCTTGAACAACTGATTGCCCACGATCGGAACCTTGGTCCTGACGGTTCCGGCACCCTGTCCTATGAGGTAGATTATTATTGCTACGGATGGGCACTGGTCTATTTCTTGCTCAACTACGAAGAGAATGACCGCCGCGTTTACGGCCAAGCCGTCACCGATGACGGTCGTGGCATTCCAGCCGAATACAAAGTGGTTCGCAAGGCCGGAAAGCTGGTTTACCGCGATGCCTACCGCAAATACCTGGAGCATTTTACCGAGCGCGGTTGCAAAGGCGACAAGTACTACGCGCTGGAGATTGCCAAGGAATTATTCGTCGATGAGGTCGCCGACCCTGACGTTCCGGATTGGGATGCCTTTGAGGCTCGTTGGCGCAAGTTCACCACTTCGCTATGGCACGAGGAACAGGCCGGGCAGGAACTCGCCGACGTGCTGCAGGCGCGTTGCCGTGGCTATATGCTCGCAGATGACTACGAGCGAGCGCGGATCACAATTGAGAGAGCCGACGACAAACGCCCCAATGATGCCGAGACCTACCGCCTGCTCGCCTTGTCCAACGCTGGCGAGGGGCGCGGCGGCGACGCCTTGTACTGGATGATCCGTCATTGGGAAATGGTGTGGCCAGCTGGCGACCAGGATGCTGCCACGGCTGCTGAGGAATGGCTCGCCGACAACGACGGAAAAGACGTCCTCAAGCTCTACATAGAGCCAACCCGTCTTGCCGTGGTCGAGCTCGAATCCGCTTGCAAGACCGCACTGGAAGCAAATCAGCCTCTTGCCGCCATGCTCTTCGCCGGTCACGGTACTGAGGTCATGGCGATGGACCACCACGCACTGATGAAACATCTGGGCGTAGGGATCGAGCCAGGCGAAACAGCTGCTTCAGAACTGGCCGAAACCGACCTGCGCATGTGGCAACGCGCCTACGAGAAGGGCGAAGATGGCAACCGCACCTACCGTTCACCTGAACTGACCGTGAACCTGGTCAGCTATGAGGCGGACGGCGTATTGATTAACAACCCTGAAGGTGGCGGTCGCCCTGGTGTCGAACGCGTCGGACGCCGGTCCCTGGACAACCTCGCCCCGCCATTCGAGATCCGTGGCAAGGTCCAGGTGGACGGCAACGGAGCAGTCTTGCTGCTTGGAATTGACCACGGTGGACTGGCCAAAGTGGTGTTCACCTTTTTCAACCGCGGCGATGACCAAGCCGTGCGATTGTCCACTCTCCGCATCAAGACCGACATCGATTCGGGCAATGCCTTCCGCATGTTCAATCAAGTCGGAGGCTTCGCTTATCCAACTCAGGACCAAATGGAGTTCGAAATCGTGGTCTCTGGGGACGAACCAAGCTACATGCGCTTCAACGGATCCGAGAAGCTGGCCCTTCCTGAAGAATTTACTCCGGAACTCCTAAACGGTTCCATCGGCCTCGACGTGGATGACGGCACGGTGGCGCTGTGGAGCAACATCGAAGTGCGCCCCAGCCGCCCCTTCTGGCCGGTGCAGTAATCCAGCCTTTCACCGCCATCGACCGCTGCTGACGAAGGCGCCCCAGGTTGCCGGCTGGATCCGGTCCTGGCGGCGCTGTTCGGTCAGCAGGGTCAGCCTCGCCCGATGCAACGCTTCCGCTGCATGGAGACCTTCCTGCAGTAGCCCGTGGTAGAAAAGTGACATCAATCGGGCGGTCGCCAGGTCCTCGACCTGCCACAGGGAAGAGACCACCGTATCGGCCCCCGCCACCCGGAATGCCCTGCGCAGACCCAGCATTCCTTCGCCGCCGCGGATCTCACCCAACGCGGTCTCGCAGGCCGACAAGACCGCAAGATCGCAGGCACTCAGGTCGAGTTCCTGAATCTCGGCCGCGGTCAACCAGGTGGCCGGACCCTGCATTCCCTCCCCCGCCAGAACCAGCCCGCTGAGGATTCCGGGCTGCGCAGACACCTCCGGTCGAAAGCGTTTCTCGCCGACCAGGGATGCGGTGGAGAGGGCCTGGAAGTGGTCCTCCACCGGGCGGAAGAAGGCGTGGGTCGCTAGGTGGAGCAGTCGCTGCCCAGGCAGGGCCGCACGAAGATCGGCAGCCGTCACCGCCCCGCTCAGGATGGACCAGTCAGGACCTGGGCCACCCATTTTGACCAGGCTTTCGATTTCAAGCTGGGTTCCGGGCAACCGCGGCCAGCCTCCTCCGATCGGGTATTCCACCCCTCCCAGGGCGATGACATCGGCCCCCTGCCAGGTTGGAACCGTTTCGGGGTGCAGCCCCTCCAATCCGCTGATGGCGTCTCCCAGATAGTGGAAGGCATGGCGCTCGATCAGGAAGCGCCCCTCATCCAGGAGCAAGGTCGCGAAGGGCAGAGCTGCCAGGAAGCCGTCTGGAGAAAGAAAGACCGTGCGGCAGTCGCCGATGGCGTCGGCCAGCGGAGCCCATAAGATCTCGGCCAGGGAGGGGTGATTTTGTGACTCTTCGGAGTCGTGGGAATCCAGGGTGCGTCCGCCGCGGACTTCCAACGCGCCGCTACGAACCGCCTTCAGATGTTCCTCCACCGCAGACCGCAGGACCTGGGATGGGCCAAGGTCAATGCACAATGCGGGGACTTCGGCACCGATCAACCAGGCCCGTACGCGCTCCCCGACGTGGAAGTCCACCAGAACACTTCCCGAGGGAAGGCGTGAAACCGCCTCGTCGTACTCCAGGGTGCTCGTCCCTCCAGGTAGATCCAGCCGTTGTTGCAATTCCTCCGCCAGGGAGCGTCTTCGGGAAAGAGCCAGGCCCAGGGCTTCAGAATCCGCAGCCTCGTGGACCTGCAATAGGGCGGTCACCCGTTCGCAGGCGACCACCAGTTCTGCGCGTACCCTCTGCACCTCCGGATCTCCAGAAGCCGCAGCAAGACTCTTGCTGAGGATGGCCAGACGGGTGGATTTGCCCTTCCAGGAAGCGAAGAGCAGCCAGTCCATCTTGCGTCCGGCGGGATCGAGGCCAATCACGGACCGCAGCAGGCCTTCCACGAGGGCTTCGCGCTGAATGAGGTTCAGGCGCGTGGCCTCATCGAGCACCGGCAACTGCTCATCCAGATAGCGCAAGGTGTTCTTGAGCGCGACCCGGAAATGGTCACGCGCCTCGTCCACCCGTCCGCCAGCCTCGCAACACTGGGCAAGGCCCAGGTGGACCTGTTGCACGTCGGGATGTCCAGGGCCCAGGCTGGCCACGAGGATCGGCAGGGCGGACTCCAGACTGATTTCGGCGGCTCCCCACTCCCCAGCATCGACCTGGACCATGCCGAGGTTGTGCCAGGCGGTGGCGATCCCGGCGTGGCCAGCGGGCAGAACCCGCTGCCGGATGGCCAGGACCTCCTCTGCGTCGCGGCGGGCGGCGGTCAGATCTCCTCGATAGTGATGCAGGTGTCCTCGCGCCTCCAGTCCGCTGGCGGTTTCGCTGTGAAGGCGCCCGAAGTTCTTTTCCTGGATGCGGATGACCCTCTGCAACAATGGCTCGGCGGATTCGAAATCGCCCTGTTCCATCCTGAACGCAGCCAGGTCGTGCAGGCTTACTGCCACCGAGGGGTGTTCATCACCCAACGCCGACTCCCGCAGCCTTACCGCCCGTGTGAACAGAGCTTCCGCTTCATCCGGTCGTTGCAGGGATTCCATGACCCGGCCGAGAGCGGAACAGGATTGGGCGAGCAGCGGATGGTCTTCGCCCAAGGCGTGGCGGCGGATGGCGCGCGCTTCCTCGATCCGCGCCCGAGCCTGCTCCAGGTCACGCCCCTCAAGAGCGAGCATGCCCAAGGCGTGAAGAGCCTCGGCATGATCAGGATGATCCTGACCCAGGACGCGAGCCGTGACTTCGACCACACGTTGTAAATGGTGGCCCGCCGCCTTTGGCAAGCCACGCAGGAGAAGGTGCCGTCCGAGACCGAGTTCTATGCGGGTGGTCACCGGATGGTCCTCTCCGTAGGCATCCTGATGAATCTGGAGCGACCTCTCCAGCATGGACCGGTTGCCTGCCAGCAAGCCCGCCCGTTGGCGGGCCTGGGCGAGGTTGATCAAGGTAGTGGCAACCTGCGGCGAATTCGGACCCGCGTTCGCCTCGCGAATGGCCACGCTGCGCTCAAACAGAGGGATCGCCTCGGAATACCTGCCGGCGGAATCCACAACCAGGGCAAGGTTGTTGAGGGTGATTGCCGTCGACGGATGATCCGCGCCCAACAAGGCGGTGCGAAGCTCCAAGGCGCGACGGAACATTGGCTCAGCCTCCTTGAGCTGGCCGGAAGCGAACAGGATATAGGCCGTTGTATTCAACGACAGCGCGGTGAGCTCGTGTTCCTCACCCAACCGCCGCAAACGGATGTCGAGGGCTTTCTGTGACCAATCCAGCGCGGCCTGGAATTGCCCAAGGTCGAGCAGGAGCGCGGCCAGATTGCTCATGGATGAAGCGGTCTCGGTCGCCCCTGCACCATGAAGTTCGGTGCACATTTCCAACCCGCGTTCGAAGTAGGGCAGGGCCTCCTCATAGAATCCGTAGCGACGCCCCAGGAAGCCTGCACGGTTGAGCGCGACCGCGGTGCGCGAGTGGGGTGCTCCGAATTCCTCTTCGACCGCAAGAACCGCGGCGCAGGCGTCCTCGAAGACCGATGCGGCGTAGGCAGAAGGAGTCTGTTGCTGGGGCATTCCATGGTAGACCTTGAGGGTGGCCCGCCCGAGCCCCCCGCGCAGTGCACACGCAATCCATCGGTACTGGCCCGGCTCCAGCTCAACGACCAGACGAGCATGGCGATCCAGCAGTCCATTGTCGTCTTCGATCAGGACACGTCCGCTGGCATCCTGCAGGATCAGATAGGAATCGAAGAAATGGGAGTGCAGTTCGCCGGTGACCACTTTGGTTTCTCCGACCTCGATCGGAAAAACCTGGCCACGGACCACGCCCTGACCGACTGATTCAGCGAGGCGAGGAGAGGATGGCTGCGCATCGCTCTCCTCGATCCGGAATTCATGTACGACCCTCGGAAAAGGCTCGGCTTCCTGAAGGGAATTCGCCAGGCACACCGACTCGAACAGGATCCACAGCATCGTGGACCCAGTCTAGCCGGGGTTCAATCGTCTTCCTCTTCTTCGACCTCGATCTCGCAGGCATTGACGCCGCCGCTGCCGTCGCCGATACCTTCGACCTCGACTTCGAGGAAGAAGCCCTGGCCGAGGTTGGCGAAGGCGCTGCGCAGCTGGGCCAGGGTGGCGGGGCTGCCGTTGAGTTCGATGACGGCGTTGGCCGGGATGCGCACCAGCGCGCTGCCCGAGGGCTCGGTCTGGCCGAAGGGGTCTTTGAGTTTCTGCACGAAGACGGTCATTTCAGCGGCCGAGGACGAGATCGATTCCATCACTCCCTCAAGGCGCCCGGCTTCGACCTCGATGCGGTTGGCAGCGACCACGGCGCTGGTTCCCGCGCCGTCGAGCGGTCCGGCCACCTTCACCTTGAGGCCGACCAGCAGGTCCGCCGGAGCGACCAGCGGCGACACGCCGCTGTCGAGGAAGAGGAAGGGGTTGTTGACCAGATCGATGGTCACCGGGCCAGTGATCAGACCGCTCTGGCGCGCCGGGTGGTCGATTTCGAGGATCATCTCGAACTCATTGGGCAGGCCGGCGATGCTGCTGATGTGCCCCTCGTAACGCTCGCCGCCGTCAACCCGCACCGAATGCGCGCGGAACGGCATCGGCGCCTGGAAGTCGGCGGGGCGGAAGCGCACGTCGACCTTCTTGCCGGGGATCAGATCGTTGGGGCTGCCAGGACCGGCGCCCTTGTCGCCCAGGAACTGGGTCTGCGCATCCCACGCGATCGACAGCACGCCGGGGTTGCCCAGCGCGGCCAACACCGGCTGCGCCACCGGGAAGCCTTTTTCGATCTCCTCCCACAGGAACTCGAAGGTCTGCCCGGGCAGATCGACCGACAGCACGCGGCCTTCGATACGCACATGATTGCCACCGCGGTCTTCAATCTCGCAGCGCAGCGCGTCGAAAACGCCGTCGATGCCGAGGGCTCCGGCGATCTCAACCAGGTCGTTGACCTGCAGCGCGGCGAGGAAGGCGTTGGCGTTGCCGAATTCCGCGCCGTTGGACTGCAGCAACTGGTCGCTGTCCTCGACCTCGACGGTGAGGGTGCCGAAGGTGGAATCGTCCTGGCGTGAATCCAGAATCTCGACCACGAACTGACGCGCCGGACGGTCGATGCTGCGCACCTTGCCAAGGAAATCGTCAAGCAGCGGGGTGGCATTGCCGTGCCCACTGCGTAGCTGCAGTGCGAAGAGGAAGGCCGACGGACCGTTGGCGCTCAGCGACTGGTCAAGCACGATGTCGAAGGACACCGAGGCGAAGCCGGAGCTGCCGACCACCAAGTTTCCGCTCTGCGTCGAAGCGAAGCTGGCCTCGCCGGTGGCGGACTGCACGCCGATGGTCACCGCATTGCCGGCCAGGTCGCGCGCCGCCACCGAAGCAGGATCGATGCTCACCCGCGCACCGGTGTAGGTGCCCGCAGGAATCTGCACCAGATCGAGCAGCGCCTCGCGCGCGTCGAGGCCGAGGCCGAGCACGTCGAGGGTGCGTGGTGCGGCGAGCAGGTTGGCGCTCAGGCTGTTATCAGCCTTGCGCAGGCGCAGATCGCTCACCGCGACGGTGAAGGAAGACAAACTGTCGGTGGGCGCATCGCCGAGCAGCAGGCCGAGCGACGAGCTTGAACCGCCGCCACCGCCACCGTTGTTGTTGGAGGAACTCGAACCGCAAGCGGCGAGCAACAGGAAGAGAGGCACGAGAAGGAGTGGGCGAGGCATGATGAAGTGATGGAGCAAGAGCACAAAAAATCAAAAAAAACCGCAGGCGGACGAATCCGCCTACGGCATCCCCAGTCGTTTTACCGGGCGACCAAAACAGCGTCCACGCCCCGAACCCCAAGGCTCACGCGGACGATGTCCCCGGTCTCAAGACGCGGGCCATCCACACGGCCATTGGCATCCGGGGTCATCCCGAAGATGTCCTTGCGGAAGACACCGCGGCCGAAGGCGTCGGTGGTCATCGTGCCGACGTTCCACTGACCGGCCTTGACCTTGAAGGTGGTGTTGGCCGGAGCGTTCTGGATCTCGACCTCGAGGGTCTGATCGATGAGGCCGTTTTCGGGCGACTCCTTGTACTTGACTTTGGTGTCGGCGCCGAAGCCGGAACCGGTGCCGTCCCAGATGAGATCATGGTTGCCAGCGATGGCGACGGCCGGAGCCACAAGGACGAACAGGAGGAACAGAGGGGACAAGAACTTTTTCATGACGATTTAGGTTGGTGAGTGATTGGAAGGATTGTTGCCGAGGACCAGGAAGCGGCCTCGGGTACATAGGCGGCAGCGACCTCGGAACTCCCTCAATTAATTCCACGCTGGTAGACTTCCGGGCATGACCGATGAGTACGCCAGCGAGGTCACGCGCCTTCTGATCGCCGCCGACGACGGCGACGAAGCGGCGATGGAGCAGGTCTTTCCGCTGGTCTATGAAGACCTGCGCCGGGTGGCGGGCAATTTCCTCGGCCGCGAGCGCGCCGGCCACACCTTGCAGCCCACTGCGCTGGTCCACGAGGCCTTTCTGCGCCTGACCGGAGGAGAGGACCCCGGTTTCCAGGGCCGG
>JAJFFB010000066.1 GCA_021776925.1 Planctomycetota bacterium
AATCCGCGGCGCGGCTATCCTTTGCGGTCTCATGCGCGAGACCCTGCAGGATCACCGCCTCGGACTCGAGTTCGAGGGCATCAGCCGCACGGCTCTGGTGCGCCACGTGTTCACCACCCGGGACCGCGAAGGCGGCGGCAACCTCTCTTTGTCCGGCGGACGTGACCGCGATGCGGCTCTGGCCGAGCGCGCTTTCTGGTCGGGCTGGCTGGGCGTGGATGCGACCGCGTGGGTGGTCGGCGGCCAGGTCCACGGCGGCAAGATCACCCGCGTGGATGAATCCTATCGCGGGCGTGGAGCGACCGACGCGGCCAGCGTAATAGCCGCCAGCGACGGTCTGATCACCACCACTCCGGGCCTGCCGCTCTACATCGCGGTGGCTGATTGCGCCGCGGTTCTGATCGTGGCGCCGGGGCCGGTTGCGGCGCTGGGGGTGTTCCACGCGGGCTGGCGCGGTCTTGCCGCGGGCATCCTCGCCCACGGAGCAGAACAGGTCGCCGCTGCTGCCGGCTGTGGTGTCGGCGATCTGCTCGCCGGCGTCTCCCCGTGCATCGGCCTGAACTCCTTCGCCGTCGGCGCCGAAGTAACCGCCTCTGCACCCGATCCGCGCTGCGTGAAGTTCGGCAGCGCCTGGCACGTCGATCTGCCTGGCTGGGCCAGCGACCAGTTGCGCGAGGCCGGCCTGCAGCAGGGCAACATCGAGGCTTCGGGCCTGGACTCGAGGGACCGGCCCGACCTGTTGTTCAGTTTCCGTCGCGACGGCGAAGGCGGCGGTCGCAACGGCCTGGTTGCGGTGCTCAATCCTCGATCCTGACCACGGCTTCCGCCACGCCGAGGTGGGCGGCGAAGGCGCGCGCTTCCCTGCGCACCCCGGCGGCGTGCGGCCTGTGCCAGCCCGACAGCGGCTCGACTTCGATCTCGACCCGGCGTGCCTTGAGCTTGTGGCTCCATAGGCCGACTGCGCGGCCGCGTGCCAGGACCACCGGACGCACGTAGGCCCCCGGCTTCCAGATGAGCTTGCGCTCGGCCGCCTGCGGCACGCTCCAGCTCTTGTCCGCGTGCCCCATCAGCATGGTGTCCCATAGAGGCAGCAGCCGCAGCGGCCAGGCGCGCGTGCCCTTGGGGGGGGGCTCGGCAAGCAGGTCACGGTCCTGGCACAGCGCGACCAGGCCGGGGCGCGCGCCGCACGCCACCGGGATCAACCCGGGCTCGCCCTTGAGAGCCGTCAGCCAGGCGCGGGCGGTACTCACTTTGGCGCCGAAGAAATGGGCCATGTCCTGGGCGGTGGCCGGACCATAGAGAGCCAGGTACCTGCGCGCCAGATCGGTGGCCGCCCGCACTGCCGCCGGCAGTCTGCGCGGCCAGTCCAGATTCGGGTGCCACATCTTGCGCGTCGCGTATTCCTGTTCGGCGCCCTTCTTGCCCGCCATGCATACTTCTCCGCGCCCGGCCAGCAACCACAGCAGGCGGCTGGCGGCGAAGAGCCTGGCGGCCTCCCCCGGAGCAGCTTTGTCGGGGGCCTCGCCTGGCCTTAACTTGGCGTCCGCCTCACGCAACAGTCTGGCGCCGGGAATGGTGCGCAGGTCCTTGCGCGTGACGCAGCGCTTCAAGGCGTGCATGCGCTGGCACGCAGCGGCCAATTCCTTTTCATTCGGTTCGGCGCCGCGACGACCACCCGCAGACCACTGCGGCCGCGCGGCGATCACCCGCGTCCAGTCCTGATCCGCGGCATACAAGTGCAAGGTGTCGCGCTGCCCCCAGGTGCGTACCAGCCGACGCGGCTCCTGCAACAGGGTCTGCCTGACCTGCACTGCCGTCGGGCATCCGCGCGTGCGCATCGCTAGCGCCCACAACGCCGGGCCCAGTTGCTGCGCCTGGGCGCCGATCAGGTCAGCTGCCGCCTGTACCCCATCGACCGCCCCGGGTCCGGCAAGGTGTCCACGACGGGCACGGAAGCACAGGACCTGTTCTTCGCTGAGTGCGACGCGCTTGGGGTGGACCACCATGAAGCCGCGATTCTAGGCCGCTGGAAGGACCCTGGCCTTGGCCTCTGAACCAGCGCTCAAGATGCTGCGTTGGCCCTGCATTACCCGGTGTAGACTTGAATTGGCCCATTGGAGGCATTTCCATGGATTCCATACCCCATTTTCGTAATCCTCGCCCTTTGCTCCCCTGGTTGGGGATCTGTGTTGCTGCGCTGCTGACCGTGCTGGGCGCGAGTGTCCTTGGCGGCCTTGAGCGTGACAAACCGACCAAGGACACTGCCTCGCGCTCGGCCAACAACGCCAAGAACTGCAGCAAATGCCACGGCGGATCCGGGACCAATAGTGGCAGTGGTTCTGCCGCCGTGGTCGGTGTGCCGCGCGAGTTCACTCCGGGAGCCACCTACGGACTGACCATCCGTACCGCCGAGACCGGGCGCACGGTGTGGGGTCATCAACTTACCGCAACCGACTCCAATGGCGTAGCGGTCGGCAGCTTTTCCAACCCGGATGCGTTCACGGAAATCGTGACCGATGGCATCCTCCAATTTGTCTTGCAGAACAGCCAAGGGAACTTTGCCGGCACGCCGGATGGACCGGTGGTCTGGCACGTAGACTGGACCGCGCCTCCTCCAGGCGGCGGGCCGGCCTACTTCTGGATGTCGACCGTGGCAGGCGATAACGACCTGACCCAGTTCAACGATTCGACTTACAACTTCGCCCGGGCAAGCGTCGAAGCGGGAACCGTGCATCTCGGTGCCACCATCATGGCGCAGCCGGATTTCCCAACCTCTGGGATCCGCGTTCTTTCACGTGGCGCAGGCGACGATTTGCGCGTGGCCATGCGAGTCAGCAATCACAAGCCGATTACCGAGAACTACACCGTGGTCACCCGGGTCAAACTGCCGAGCGGCAGCATTTATCCGGGTGCCGGATACCTGAGCTCCGATCCCTTAACGCTGACCTCCGGGCAGACCGGGACGGTTCATTTCAGCCAGACGATTCCGCCAATCGCTCCGTTGGGACTGTACGAATTCCAGGCCATCGTCGGCATCGCACCGTCCACCTTCGTCGATCTCTTTGTCTTCCCTTTCGAAGTCGTGCCCTGATCGTTGATCTGGGTGGCACCAGGACTTTTAGCCTGCGCCGGCGCGATCGGTTAGCCTGGATCGCATGCTGGCCCTGCTCCTGCTGCTGGCAGGCCCGGATCAGGGCACTGAAGTCCCTCCGGTCGTGCTGGCCGGAGCGGATCACCGCGGCGTCGTCAGTCCTGACTCCGCACCGGTGCACACCGAGGAACTTGATGAAGGATATCTGGTCGAGCAGATCCACGCCCAGCGGCTGCTGCTGCGGGTGACCGAGAGCGGCGTGCATTCCGTGCACCTGCGCGCCCTGCCCTTCGATTCCTATCTGGTGTTGCGCGACGCCGAGGGCCAGGTGCTGGCAGAGAACGACGATTACTCCGGCCTGGATGCGGCCCTGGAACATAGCTTCGGTGCACCAGGAGATTTTCTCCTGGAGGTATGCGCACTGCGAGATGGCAGCGGGGAATATCAACTCCAGTTCCGCCGCAGCGGCCTGCCGCAATTCGAGGCCGCAGAACTGCGGGCCATGGACTTCCGCGACGCTGGTTCGCGTCTGGAATGGGTGGAAAAGGAGTACGGCACCCAGCACCTAGAGTATGCCTTGGCCCTGGAACGCGTCGCCAAGCTTCATTTCGAGGATGGCGAAGCGGAGCTGGCACGGCCGCTGCTGCACAACGCGCTGACGCTGCGCGAGGCCCAGCAGGACGACTCTGCCTATCGCCTGGGCTTATGCCGCTATCGGCTGGCGCGCTGCCTGCGCCGCCTGGGCGAGCTGGAGGGCGCGCGCGACCTGTTCCAGACCGCGCTCCGCTCCTTCATCCTGAGCCGCGGAGCCGCGGACTCCTGGACCGCAGCCTGCATCGGCGCACTCGCCGATACGCATACCGCCCTTGGCGACTTCAGCGCTGCCGCGGATCTGTATCAGCAGGTTCTGCCCGGACTGGAATCCATCGTCGAGCAAGATCCGGTCGGGGTGGCCACTCACCTCAACAACTTTGCGCTGCTGCTGGTCAGCATGGGTGAGTACGCGCAAAGCCGGGTGCACCTGGAGCGCTGCCTGCAATTGCAGCGCCACAACCTGTCGCCGGACGACCTGCGGATTGCGGCCACCCTCAACAACCTGGCCACCCTCTTTCTGCACCAGGACCTGGAAGAGCGCGCGCGGGAGTTCTATCTGCAGGCTCTGGGAATCCGCGTGCGGGTGCTAGGCGAAGATCACCCGGAAACTGCCCAGAGTTACTCCAACCTCGCCATTTTGGATCAGCAAAGCGGCCGCTTCCAACAGGCGCGCGCTGGCTTCGACCGCGCCGCCGCGATCTATCGCCAGGCCTACGGCAACGACGATCATCGCACCGCAGAAGCCCTTACCGGACTGGCCGAACTCGACCTGGACAACGGTCGGCTGCCCGCAGCTCTTGCCGCCTATCAAGAGAGCCTGCGCATCCGTCGGCAGGTCTTCGGTCCGGCGCACCCGCGCAGCCTCGGCAGCCTGCGCGGCGTCGCCGCGGTCTACCGCGCCCAGGGCCGGCTTGGGGATTCCCTGACGCTACTGGATCAGGCCCTGGAACTGGAAACCGGCCAGCGGGTCCGCGAACAGGTCGGTCTGCCTGCTCTGCTGCTGGAACGGGCCATGGTTCTCGCCGACATGGCGCGCCCCGACGACGCCTGGAATGCAGTCGCCGCCGCGCTGCGCGTCAACCGCGAACGCTTGTTGCGAGGTTTGGGCGGTCTGAGCGAGACCGAGCGCCTGCAGACCCTGGCGGCGATGAAGTGGTCCCTGGAGTTGATGTGTTCCCTGGCCGCAGAAAGTGGCAACGAAACGGTACACAGCGCCACCCTGGCCGCGGTGCTGGAATGGAAGGGCCTTTCCTCGCGGCTGCTGGTGTCGAGCAAAACCAATCTGCTTGCCAATCTGGGTCCGGTGCGCGGACGCACCCTGGCCCAGTTGCAGGGCATCCAGTCGCTGATCTCCAGCCGGGTATTCGGCCCCCCCTCCAGCGACCCCCTTCACGAGCAACAGGATCTGCAACGACTGCGCGAACGGCGCAACCAGCTGGAGCTTGAGCTGCAGGCTCAGGTGCCGGTGGTCGCCTTGCCGGATGCATTGGAATTGGACCGAATGATGGCGGCCCTGCCCGAGCACGCCGCCCTGGTGGCCTTTTTGATCCATCGCGAATACCGGGTCAATCCGAGCGACGGCGGCGCTTGGGGCGAGGAGCAGCTGACCGCCTGGATATGCACGCCTGAGCGGGTCCAGCAGATCGGGCTGGGGGCGGCCGCTCCGGTGCAGGATGCAATCCGGGACCTCAAGGCCCAACTGGTGAGGTATCGTGCCGGCGGCCGCACCTTGGGAGAGCAGCGCGCGCCGCCGAATTCGGTCCTGTGGCAACGCCTGTGGAAACCGTTGGAGGTGCCATTGCGCTCCTATCCAACCGTTCTGGTGGCTCCCGACTCCTTCCTCGCCGGGTTGCCGTTGGAGGTCCTGGAGAGTGAGGACAGCACCTTCCTGATCGAACGCCATCGCTTCCATTATCTACACGATGCGGCGGCCTTGGCGCGCCCCGCGATCGTCGCCGGCGCCGACCAGACGGCCCGCCCGGAACCGAGCCTGTTGGTGATCGGCGACGTCGACTACGACGCCGCCTCGGCGCTGCAGGCAGCCAACCCGGAAGGAACTGCGGGCGCTTCTTCGCGCCTGGACTACCGCGGCACCTGGTACCCCTTGACCTATACCGGCTACGAGGCCGATTCGGTCCACTACCTTCACCGACGCGAACTGGGCGGGGAAGTTCGACGCCTGTTGCTGAAGGGTGCGGATGCCAGCGAGGCGCGACTCAAGGCCGAGCTTTCCGGCACTCGTTTCGTCCATCTGGCCACCCATGGCTTCTTCCAACCCGAAGACATGCCCTCGATGTGGGAATCCGCGCAGACCGCGGACCTGGCCACGGTCGAACGGCGGCGCCTCACCGGCCTGCACCCTGGTCTGCTCACCGGCCTGGTCTGCGCCGGCGGCAATCTGCACGTGCCCGACACCCGCGAAGACGGACTGTTGACCGCCGAGGAGGTCGCCTGGCTGGATCTGCGCGCGGCCGAATTGGTCGTTCTCTCGGCGTGCAAGACCGGAATTGGCGACACCCGCGCCGCCGAAGGCATGATGAGCCTGCGCCGCGCCTTCCATCTCGCCGGCGCCAACCACGTGGTTTCGAGCCTGTGGAATGTCGATGACCGCTTCGCGCCCAAGCTGATGCAGTCCTTCTACAGCAAGTTGTGGGTCGATGGCCTGCCGGTGGCCGAGGCCCTACGTCAGGCGCAGCTCGAGATGCTGCGCGACAATCGCAACAGCAATGCCGACAAGGACGGCCTGCCTTCGACCTGGGGCGCCTTCGTCCTCAGTGGCAGCGGCGGTTGAAAAACGGCCTCAGGAATTCACCCGCGAGGCCCGCTCCTGGCTCCAGCGCTGGCGCCGGGCGCGTTCGGTCTCGGGCACCGCATCCCAGAGTTCCACCGGGTACTCGCTTTCGACTTCGGGCTGCAGCGCCAGGCGCAGGGTCCACAGACTGAAGCGGGCCTCGTTGGAAAGCCGCGGCCACTGCGGGTCCTCGAGAGCGCGCGTCACCAGATCGAGGTGATCGCTGCCGGCACAGCGCAACAGCGCGTTGGCGGCGGCGGTGCGCTCCTCGAAGGAGTCGCCGGACAGGAAGGGAGCGATCAGCGACCCGAGCTCCGCCATGCCGCTGGCGCCCAGGGCTTCGAGCGCGCGCGGGCGTAACGCCGGATCCTGCAGCGCCCGTTCCAGGGCGGCGCCGAGGTCGAGTGCGTGCGCGCGGCACCAGTGGCCCACCGCGGGTCCGATCCAGGCCATGGTCTGCAGCGCGTGCTCGCGCACGTAGCGGTCCGGATCCTCGGCGGCGGCGAGCAACAGCGGCACGCTGCAGGCGCGCTGGCGCATCAGCACGAAACGGGCGTCGTCGACCGGGCGCAGGGGCTGGCTGAGGAACTGTGCCATGAAACGCCACAGCTCGGCCTCGAGGCGCGGGGCAAAGGTCTCGGGCTGCTCTTCTTCGGGGGTCAGCAGGCGTTGGGAGGCCCATCTTCCACGAACTTCCTGCAGGTGTTCCCAGCGCGCGGCGAAGTCCTGGGGGGGGGCCTGATCGCTCCAGGTGGGAAGCAAGGCCAGGACCTCGTCGGCGTAAGCGCGCGCCGTCTGCAGGCTGCCGTCCTGCTGTTCCTGACGCAGCAGGTTGTCGAGCGCTTCCAGGCCGGCGCCGTTGCCGTGCAGCAGCAACGTGTGCGCAATGCACACCGCACTCCAGGAGTCCTTCTCGTACTTGAGGCGCAGGCACAGCCGCGGCAGCATCGCTTCGATGCCTGTATCGCGCAGCCAGGCGTAGGCGAAGCGGCGGACGCCGAGCTCGGTCAGGCGGTCTTCGACCAGGGACAGCAGCGCGACGCTGCGCAGATCGGCTTCCAGGTCCTGCAGGCGTGCCCCGGCACGCCGCGCCAGGTTGCCGCCGACGGCGAGGCTGTCGAGCAGCTCGGCGACTTCTTCGACCAGCTCGGGAGGCGCCGCCGGCAGCAGCTGGGCAGCATGCTCGGCGAGGTGCTGGCTGACGCCGGTTCCGCTATGCCAGTCGACGGGATTGATGACGGCGTAGGCTGGATCGGCGGCGGATTCGCCGCAGGCGGCCACCAGCACCAGCAGAGAGGCCACGCCGCACCTTGGTCTGGAGTTCCAACGATGGGCCAGCCAGGAGCAGATCATTGCGGCCAGCCTACCCGGTACATTTCGACCGAGTCCGCGTCGGGAAGGAAGGGCTGGGTGCGGTAGAGCAGCCGCACCTCGCCGGCACGGCCGGGCGCCGGCGGATCGAGTACCTTGCGCCATACCTGCTGGGAGGGCAGTTGGGTATTGGTGAGGTCGGTCTCGTCGCGATAGGGATCACGAAAACGGTGCAAGCGCTGCCACGCCTGCCAGGCGCCGGCCTCGTCCTGCCAACGCAGCTGCAGATCGGCGGCGCGCGAGCGTTCGTCGGTGGGGAAGTTGTGGCCGGCGCCGACGTTGTGCAGCTCGACCCAGGGCCGCCCGTCGGCGTCGCTCCCGGAGGTCAAGGTCACGGCTTTGAGCAGCGCGTCGCGATCGTGCCCCGCCGGGAAACCGTGGTGGCGTCCGCGCCGTCCGCCGGCGCGGAAGGCGTCTTCCATGTGGCAGCCGAGGCAGTTGTCGCCGCGGATCTCGGCGTCGCTGGCGCGCCATTGATCCACGGTCTGGTGCTGGTTGTGGCAGGAGGCACACATGTCTACTCCGGCCAGTCTGGGTTCATACACCGGCTGACACGGAGCACTGGAACTCGGCCGCGGATTGGAGGTGGCAATGCCGCCTTGCGGACGCAGGTGGCAGCTCATGCAGTCGACCCCGGCGCCGCGGTCGCTGCTGCGCGCGAGCACGCGTTCGCCCGCCTGAAAGGACAGCACCGGGCGCGGCGCGTGGCACGCCAGGCACTCTTCGTTGCGGAAGTCCTGGCTGAGCTTGCGCACCTCGGGGTTGAGGTAGGCATAGGCGTGGTGCGAGGCCTCCCATTCGGCGTAGACCGCGGCATGGCAGCTGTGGCAGTCCTGGGCGGTCTGCAGGCTCAAGGCCTCGGTTTCCACTGGGGGCTTCAGCAGCATCAGAATTGCCGCCACACCGGCGGCGGCGCCGATCACCGCCACGGCGGCAGCAGGACCCGGGCGCGCGCTCATGAGTGCAGCCCTCCGTCGCGCAGTTGCAAAGCATCGCCACCGAGCAGTCCGGCTTCGACCGGATCGTGGGTGACCAGCACCACCGCCGCGCGGGTGCTGTCGAGCACCTGGTCGAGCAAGGCGAAGCCGTCGGCGCGGCTGTCCGGGTCGAGGCTGGTGAAGGGTTCGTCGAGCAGCAGCACCGCCGGCTCGACCGCCAGCGCGCGCGCCAGCGCCAGGCGGCGACCCTCGCCGCCGGACAGATGCGCCGGCTTGCGTTTTTCCAGACCATTCAGGCCGAGGGCCTCGAGCACCCGCTGGCAGCGCTGTTGCGCCTCGGTGCGCGCCACGCCCTGCGCGCGCAGCGCGTCGTGGACGTTGTCGAAAACGCTGCGCGTCGGCCACAGGCCCAGGTCCTGGAACACCACCTGCACCCCACGCCGCCACGGCGGCAGCAGCTGGCGCCCGCCTTGCATCGCCGCGCGGCCGGCGATCTCGAGGGCACCGGCGTCGGCGTCTTCCAGGCCGGCGATCACGCGTAGCAGTGTGGTCTTGCCGGCACCGCTGGCCCCGGACACGGCCACGCGCTGGCCGCTGTCGAGGCGCAGTTCCAATCCCTGCAGCAGGCTGCGGCCGTCGTAGCTCTTGTGCAGGTCGCGGAGGTGGAGGGCGGCTTCACTCATGGTTGGCGCGGGGAACGCAGACTGGTCCAGGCAACGTACAGCATCATCGGCAGGAACAGGATCAGTGCCATCAGCAGACCGAAGGCGGCGACGAAGTTGTCGCGGGCGAAATGCAGCGCGTTGAAGTAGCGCACCGCGGCGCTGCTGTTGGCGTCGGGCAGCAGGATGGCCAGGTCAAGCTCGCGCACCACGAAAACCACCACCAGGCCGCCGGCCAGCCACCAGGCGGCGCGGTGCGGGCCGATCAGGACGCGCCACACCCGCAGCGGATAGGACAGTCCGGCGAGTTCGGCCGCCGCCCACTGATTGCGCGGAACGCGTTGGAAGCGTTCGGCGAGCAGGAACACCGCAATCGGCAGGAAACGACCGGCCATGACCATCACCACCAGGGCGGTGCTCTGGTAGAGGTCGCCAAAAAGCGCGCGGTTGCTGACGCTGATCGCGCCGAGGCCGGTGCCCACCGCCGGGGCCAGCAACGGCAGCGCCAGCGCCAGCTGCATGAGACGCGCGCGGCGGCCGCGGGCGCGCGCCAAGGCGTCGGCGAGGAAGGGGGCCAGCAGCAGCGCGACGCCGCCAGCGAGCACCCCGGTGCGCAGCGAGCGGCCGAGGTCCTCGCGCCCGCGCGCCAGGGCATCGCCAAAGGCGGCGCCGCTGCGTGAAACCCAACTGCCCTCTGCAGCCGCGCCGGCCATGCCGGTTTCGTAGAGGATGCGGCCGACCGGCAGCAGCAGCAGCAGAGCGGTCAGGCTCCAGGCGAGGATCGCCAGCGGCGCCGCCGCGCGCCCCAGGGGCAGCGCCGCGGGATTCCGTCCGCTGCCGGCGAGCGGCGCCGACCAGCGGTCACGCAGCACCAGCGACCCATAGAGAACGCCGGCGCCGAGCAGCACCAGCGGCCCGGCGGCGCGCGCTCCGGCGAGGTAGTCCTGGTCGCGCCAGCGGTTGAAGATCTCGGCCGGATAGACCGCGAACTTGTCGCCGATCGAGGCGAAATAGTCGGGCACCGCGAAGTCGGTCGAGGCGAAGAGGAAGGCGAGACCGCCGCCGAAGGCCGCCGCCGGCACGCACACGCGCAGCATTTCGCGCAGCGCCAGCCCCGGGCCGCCGCACAGCAGCGCGGCTTCGTGGGCGCTGGCCTGCTGACGCGACAGCGCGCGCGCCGCCAGCAGCGCCGGGAGCGGCGCGTAGCACAGCCCCAGGGTCAGCCACGAAGCCATCTGCCCGTCCATGCCGGTGAGACCGTTCCACGCCTGCGCGATCAGCAGCGGGGGCAGGAACAACGGCAGCGGCATCAGCAGCAGCAGCAGCGGGGCGCCGAGCACCCGCGTGCGCTGGGCGAGCAGGGCCAGCGGCAGGCCGAGGGCGACCGCCACCACGGCCGAGGCGGCGCTCATCCACAGGGTGCGCAGGAACAACTGGCGCAGGCGCGGATCGCCGAGCTGCCAGCCGTCGCGGAAGTCGAAGATCGACAGCAACATCGGCAACAGCGGGGTGGCGGCGAGGAGCAGCGCGCACAGCAAAGCCAGAAGGCGCCACGGCCGCGGCGAGCGGAGGAGGTCGTGCTTCAATCGACGAACATGCGCTGGAAATCAGGAAGCCGCCGGTCGAGTTCGGCGGCGACGGCTTCCCAGTCGACCTCCATCACCGCGTAGTCGCGTCCGGGCAGAGGCAGGCCGGCGGGGGCCTTGCTGTCGGGGTGCAGCGGGATCTGGCGCGAGCGCGAGTTGGCCAGCATTTCTTCGATCTCGGGCGAGACGAGGAAATCGATGAAGCGCTGTGCGGCCTCCGGGTGGCGCGCGTCGCGGATCATGCACACGGTGTTGGGGATGACCATCGCTCCAGGCAAGCCGTCGCTCTGGTCCGGATAGAGGATCTCGACCTGGTAGCCGTTGGCCAGAGCCGCGGCGGCATCGTCGGTGTCGGTCAGGCACCAGGCAAAGTCGCCCTGGCAGACGCGGCGCATCGCGGTGGCGTTGCCGCTGGTGATCGCCACATCGGTGCGCGCCTGCTGCAGCCATGCCAACACCTTTTCGCTGCCGAGTTGCTGCGACAGCGCCGCGTAGTGGGTCAGTGTGGTGCCGGTCAGTGGAGCCGCCATGACACCGTGTTCTGCGTAAGGACTCTGGTTCATCGACCACACCGTGCGCGGCGCTTCGATCCCCGCGGCGGCGAGCAGATCCGGTCGGTACATGATCACGCGCGCACGCGCGGCGAAGCCGGTCCAGTGGCCGTCGGCGTCGCGAAAGCCGGCCGGAATCATCGCCGTCGCCGTCGAGGCGCTGGACTGGGTCAAGCCCTGCTGTTTCAGCCGGATGGTGTGCGCGATTTCGTTGTTCCAGAAGACGTCGGCGTAGGGCCGGCTCTGCTCGGCGATAATGCGGTTGACCAGGCCGACGGTTTTGTTCTGTTCGACGTCGTACTGGGCCTGCACCTTGAGGCCGGTGCGTTCTTCGAACAGGCGCAGGATCGGCTCGGAATGTTCTTGGTCAAGCGATGCATAGACCACCAGGTCATACTCGCTGCTGCCGCAGGCACCGAGCAGCAAGAGGGCGAGGCCGGCAAGGAGGGGGGGCTTGCGCTTGCGCATGGCAAGGAAAATAGCAAGCCGCGTGCCATGGGCAGCCGCAGGCGCAGGCGCAATGGGTTCCCTGCAGGGAACCTGCGCGCTTCAATCCCGTTCGGAATCGGGCTCCTCTTTTGGGGGGAGGTCCTCGATAGGGTCGAGGTAGCCCAGCGCCTCGAGTTCGGCGCGGTCGGCGTCGCTCAAGGTGCTGATGCCACGGCCCATCAAACCGGGTTTGAGGCTGAATGCTCTCTGGTCCGCTTTGGTCTGCTCATCCCATGCGCTGATGCGCTGACGGGCGGCCTCGAGGTAGCTGCGGCCCGCCGGGCTGGCGCGCAGGTTGTCGTATTCGCCCGGATCCTGGTCGAGACGGAAGTAGCTCGGCTGTTTCCTGGTTCCGGGATAGAAAATGGCCTTTTCCTGGCCGCGCCGCCAGGCCAGCTGCGGGTCGGGCAGGTTGATCTCGGCGATCATGTCGCGTTCGGCGGCGTTTGGGTCGGCGCGGGTGAAATCCAGGATGCGGCCGCGGCACGCCGGGGGAATCGGCACGTGTGCCTGGTAGAGCAGGCTCGGCATCAGATCGAGCAGTTCGACGTTGTCGCTGCGCCGCACTCCGCGCGGCCCCTCGGGCAGGCGCACCAACAGCGGCACGCGCAGGGTGTCGTCATACACGTGGCCGTGGCCGAAGACCTCGTGCTGCCAGAACTCCTCGCCGTGGTCGGAGGTGACCACGATGATGGTGTTGTCGTACTGCCCGGTCGCGCGCAAGTAGTTCATCAGCCGGTTGAAGGCGGCGTCGACCTGGTGCAGTTCGGCCTCGTAGAGGGCGAGCAGGAAATCGAGGTCGGCTTGCGGCGGCGGACCTTCGTTGCGCTTGGGCAGCGCCGGACCATAGAACTTGACCTGCAGGTCGCGGAACACGGTGGGGCTGCCGCGGTTTTCCAGGTAAAAACGGTAGCTGTCCTGGTAGGCCTTGCGCAGGGGACCGTCGTAGTCCGGATCTGCGAACAGGGCCAGGTGTTCGCGGTCGGGGACGAAGGGAGTGTGGACCTGATAGGTGTGGGTAAAGACGAAAAAGGGCTTGGCCGGGTCGCGCTCCTTCTGGAACCATTTGAGGGTGCGCTTGACGCGGTTGTCGACGCCGAGAAAGCCGCTGTGCCAGTAGTCAAAACCCTGAAAAAGTCCGCGTCCGGTGCGCATGTAGCCGCCGTCGAAAATGCCAGCCGTGTCGTAGCCGTTTTCGAGGAAGGCCTCGGCCAGGGTCACCGCGCCCTCGGAAAGCACCGGCAGCAGCGGCTCGTCGAAACCCTCAACCTCGAGCCGGTTCCAGTAGCCGTGGGTGCGTGGATAGGTCGAGGTGAACAGCGAGGCGTGCGACGGCGATGTGTTGGGTGCGTTGGCCCAGGCGGCGTCGAATTGGACGCACTCCTGGGCGAAGGCGTCGAGGTGCGGGGTGGTCGGCCGCGGGTGCCCGTAGCTCTGCACGTAGTCGGCGCGCAGGGTGTCGATCAGGAAGATCAACACGTTGGGTGGCGTGTCGGCGCGCGGCGGCAGCGCCGCCTGCAAAGCGTCCTCGACCGCGTTGCCGGAAGAGGAGGCAGAACCGTCGCCACAACCGGCGAGCACGCCGGCGGGCGTGATGCAGAGGAGGGCGAGGAATAGCGTGCGGATGGGTGCCATCTGGTCGGCGCCAGATTAGGATACCCCGGAATCGTTTGCCCACGGCGGACCTTTCCTTTGGTAGTGCCACCGCTGCACACATGACCCAGACCCTTTCCCCCCTGCATCTTGCCGAGCGCATGGCGCGTCTCGGTACCGAGACCGCTTTCGAGGTCCTGGCCCAGGCCAAGCAGCTTGAAGCCGAAGGCCGCGACATCCTGCACCTCGAGATCGGCGAACCGGATTTCGACACACCCGCCAACGTGGTCGAAGCCGCAGTCAAGGCGCTGCGCGATGGCTACACCCACTACGGGCCGGCGGCCGGGCTGCCGCAGGCGCGCGAAGTCGTTGCTGACTACGTCGCCCGCACACGCGACATCCGCTGTGGTGCCGACGAGGTGGTGATCGTGCCCGGCGGCAAGCCGATCATGTTCTACGCCATGTTGGCGCTGATCAACGCCGGTGACGAGGTCATCTATCCCAACCCCGGCTTCCCGATCTACGAGTCGATGATCCGCTTCGTCGGCGGCAACGCGGTGTCGTGTCCGATCCGCGAGCAGAACGCCTTCGCTCTCGACCCCGACGACGTCATTTCGCGGCTCAACCAGAACACCCGTCTGGTGATCCTCAATTCGCCCGCCAATCCCACCGGCGGCGTCACCGAACGTGCTGATCTTGAGCGCATCCTCGCCGCGCTGAAGGAATTCCCCAATGTGTGGATCCTGTCCGACGAGATCTACCACCGCATGCTCTACGACGGCTGCGAGCACTACAGCCCGCTATGCGACGCCGAATTGCGCGACCGGGTCATCCTGCTCGACGGCTGGTCGAAGACCTACGCGATGACCGGATGGCGCATGGGCTATGGCGTCATGCGCCCCGATCTCGCCGCGCAGATCGCCAAGTTGATGGTGAATTCCAACAGCTGCACCGCGTCCTTCAGCCAGATCGCCGGCATGGAGGCGCTGACCGGCGACCAGTCCGCGGTCGACACCATGCTGGTCGAGTTTGATCGCCGGCGCCACATCATCGTGGATCTGCTCAACCAGATGCCCGGGGTCCGCTGCCACCTGCCCAAGGGCGCTTTCTACGTCATGCCTTCGATCGCCGAAACCGGCTGGAAGGCCAAAGAGCTGCAGGAGAAGTTACTGCATGAAGCCGGAGTGGCGTGTCTGGCCGGCACCGCTTTCGGTGCCGAGGGCGAGGGCTTCCTGCGCTTCAGCTACGCCGCCTCGGTCGAGATCATCGAGTCGGCGATGGCCCGCGTGCGCAACCTGCTTGAGCAACTCGCATGAACCGCGTCGCCGACTTCCGCTCCGACACGGTCACCGTACCGACCACGCGCATGCTCGAGGCGATGGCCGCTGCCGAGGTCGGCGACGACGTCTTCGGCGACGATCCCACCGTCAACCGTCTCGAAGAGACTTTCGCTCAGCTGTGCGGCAAAGAGGCGGGGCTGTTCCTGCCGTCGGGAACGATGGCCAACCAGGTCGCGGTGGCCGCCCACATCGTGCCCGGCGAAGAGGTCATCGTCGAAACCAATTCGCACGTCTTCCAGTTCGAGGGCGGCGGCCTGGCGCGAGTCGCCGGCGCCCACGTGCACACCATCCTGGGTGAGCGCGGCATGTACCCGTTGCCGGAACTGGCGCGCGCCTTCCGTCCGCCGTCGATCCACATGCCACGCACCGGGCTGGTGTGCGTCGAGCAGACCCATCTCTATTCGGGCGGCAGCATCCTGCCGATCGAATACCTGCAGGAAGTTCACGGCATGGCCACTCACCACGGCGTCGCGGTGCACATCGACGGCGCGCGGCTGTTCAACGCCCAAGCCGAGACCGGTCTTGATTTTTCCGCCTACGGCGACGTTTGCGAGACCATGTCGATGTCTCTATGCAAAGGCCTGTCGTGTCCGGTGGGCTCGGTGCTGGTCGGCGACGGCGGCTTCATCGAAATCGCCCGGCGGGTGCGCAAGTGGCTGGGCGGCGGCATGCGTCAGGTGGGTTATCTGGCGGCCTGCGGACTGGTTGCCCTCGACGAAACTCTCGGCCTGATCTCCGAGGACAACGCGCGCTGCCGGCGCTTGTCGCTGGCCGCGCTCGGCCTCGAAGGAATCAAGATGGCACAGGAGACCGTTGACACCAACATCCTGTTCCTGGAGATCACCGCTCCCGGCCTCGACGCGCCGATGGTGGTCGCCGAATTATCCGACCACGGCGTGCTGGCGCTGGCTCTCGGGCCGCGCCTGATCCGCTTCGTCACCCACCGCGGCATCACCGACGCCGACGTCGACCACGCCGTTTCCGCCCTCCAGCGTCTGCTTCCCGACAACTGATCGATGTCCGTCTTCAAGGCCTACGACATTCGTGGCACCTACCCGGATCAGATCGATGCGGGACTCGCCTACCGCATCGGCCGCGCCTTCGCCGACTTTCTCGGCAAGGGGCCTGTGGTGGTCGGGCGTGACATGCGCACCATGGCGCCTGAGATCCAGGGTGCGTGCATCGAGGGCATCCTCGACGGCGGCCTCGACGTGATCGACATCGGCCTGTGTTCGACCCCGCAGGCCTATTTTGCCATCGGCCATCTGGGCGCGGCCGGTGGCCTCAGCGTGACCGCCAGCCATAATCCGGCGCAGTACATCGGCTTCAAGCTGACCCGCGAAGAAGCCATTCCGATCAGCGGCGACACCGGCCTCAAGCAACTCGAGCAGATGGCCACCCAAGGCGAGCCGCCGGCACCCCAGGCGGCCCGCGGGAGTCTCAGCCAGGTCGACACTTTGGCCGACTACGTCGCCCACGTCTGCCGCTGGGCCGATTTTGCCCGCCCGCTGCGCATCGCCTCCGACGCCGCCAACGGCATGGCCGCGCACACCTTTCCGGCGGTCCTGGCGGCGCTGCCGCAGATCGAAAACCACGGTCTGTTTTTCGAACTCGACGGCACCTTCCCCAACCACGAAGCCAATCCGCTGCGCGAGTCCACCCTGGCCGACTTGAAGCGCGAAATCGCCTCCAGCGGCGCCGAACTTGGTGCCGCCTTCGACGGCGACGCCGACCGCTGCTGTTTCGTCGACGAGAACGGCCGCGCGCTGGGCAACGACATCGTCACCACGATGGTGGCTCAAGAAGTCCTCGGTCGCGAGCCCGGCGCCGCCATTGTCTACGACCTGCGCTCCTCGTGGGTGCTGCCCGAAACGGTGCTCGCCGCCGGTGGCAAACCGGTCAAGGAACGCGTCGGCCACTCCTTTCTCAAGGCGCGCATGCGCGAGCACGACGCGCCCTTCGGCGGTGAGTTGTCGGGCCACTACTACTTCCGCGACAACTGGTACGCCGACAACTCCGAGATCATCCTGCTGTCGGTGCTCAACCTGGTGTCGCGCAGCGATAAGCCGTTCAGCGCCATGGCCAGCAAGCTGATGCGCTACCACAGCACCGGCGAGGTCAACTTCGAGATCGAGGACAAGGCCGCGGCACTGGGCAAATTAAAGGCTGCCTTTGCCGACGGCAGCACCGACGAAATGGACGGCGTCACCATCGCCTACGGCGATCCGTCCGCCAGCGGCTGGTGGTGGGTCAACCTGCGTCCATCCAATACCGAACCGCTGCTGCGTATGAATCTTGAGTCCGACGATCGCGCTTGCATGGAGGGAATGACCGCCAAGGTGGTCGGTATTCTCGGCGTGGAGCCGCTGCTCTAAGTCCGCCGTGGACCTCCTCTCAACTTCCCTGCGCATCATCGGCGTGCCGATGGACTACGGCGCCAGCCGCCGGGGCACCGACATGGGCCCCAGCGCGCTGCGCATCGCCGGGCTCGGCCGGGCGTTGCGCGGACTCGGCTACCAGGTCGAACGCGAGCAAGATATTCACGTGCCCGCCGCCGAAACCCGCGCCGAACCCGATCCGCAGGCGCACTTCCGCGACGAGATCCTGGAGGTGTGCAACGACCTGGCCGAAGCGGTGCAGCGCGTGCTCGGCGAGGGCGGCTTCCCCCTGGTGCTCGGCGGCGACCACTCGATCGCCATGGGTTCGGTTTCCGGGGTCTCCAGTCATTACCGCGAGCGTCAGGAGCAGATCGGGCTGATCTGGTTCGACGCCCACGGCGACATGAACGTGCCCGGTGTGTCGCCGTCGGGCAACATCCACGGCATGCCGCTGGCCCACCTGCTCGGCCGCGGCGACGTCGACCTCGCCGGCCTGTGCGGCTTCAGCCCCAAGGTCGATCCGGAACGGGTGGCCCTGGTCGGTATCCGCAGTCTCGATCCGGGCGAACGCCAGATCATCCACGAGGCCGGGGTGCATATCTTCACCATGCGCGACATCGACGAACGCGGCATGGGCCGGATCGCGCAAGAGGTGCTCGAAGTCGTCAGCACCGACACGGTTGGCTTCCACCTGTCCTTCGACGTCGACGGCTGCGACCCCAGCGTCATTCCGGGTTCCGGCACGCTGGTGCCGGGCGGCGTCAACTTCCGCGAGGCGCACCTCTTGCTTGAGGTGCTGGCAGAGTCCAGGCGAATGCTGGCGATGGACGTGGTCGAATTGAATCCGGTGCTCGATGAGCGCAACATCAGCGCCGAACGCACCCGCGACCTGGTGCTGTCGGCTTTCGGCAAGACGATCCTCTGAGCACTCGCCTGGGCGCCACCATACGTCGGCGCAGGAGCTTCAGATGCGACAACCGCAGCGCAGGAATTTGGCGCACTGATCGATGTCGGCCTGCTGGCCCATAACCAGCAGATGGTCCTGCGCGCGGAGCTTCTGGTCAGCGCGCGGATTGAAACTCAGCTCACCCTTGTGGCCGTTGCGCACCGCTACCGCGATCAGGCCGAAGCGGTTGCCGAGATCGAGGCCGCGCAGGGTGGTGAACTCGTCCGGCAGCTCCTCAGCCAGGTTGATCTCCTGGATCAGCACCGGGTGGTCGCCGTGGCCCATAGCGAGGTCGGCGAGATCGACCGCCCCGGGGCGCAGGAAGGCCTGGGCCAGGCGCCGGCCGCCGAGGTCGTAGGGAGTGACCACGCTGGTGGCGCCGACCAGACGCAGCTTCTGCGCGGTCTTCGGGTCTTCGGCGCGCGCCACGATCGGGCAGTGGGCATTGTGCTGGCGGGCGGTGAGGGTGATGAAGACGTTGCCGGCGTCGCTGCCGATCGCCGCGATCAGGCCCTCGGCGCGCTCGATGCCGGCGCGCAACAGCACCTGCTCGTCGGTGGCGTCGCCGTTCAAGTACAGCCGCTGCTCCCTCTCCAGGCGGTCACATCCAGCCATGGAGTCTTCGATGACGACGTAGTCGTGGCCGAGGCGCTCGAGCTCGCGGCGCACGATCTGGCCGAGGCGGCCGTAGCCGCACAGGATCGCGTGGCCGGACAATTCATCGATGACTTTCTGCATGCGTCGCGCGGTGCGGAGGTTGAAGTTGGCGAGGACCGAGTTGCCGATCAGGCTGGCGAACAGGTAGGTGGTGGTGAGGCCGCCGACGATCAGAAAAATGGTCAGCAGGCGCCCGCCTGGACTCAGCGGCTTCATCTCACCGAATCCCACCGTCGAAATCGTGATGATGGTGTGATAGAAGGAGTCGAAAAACGTCCAGTCCTCGATCAGGTGCAAACCGAGGGTGCCGCCGCCGATCACCGCCGTCGCGAGCAGCAGCAGGCGGTGGAATTCGCGCCGGCGCAGGCGCTGCTCGTAGCTCCCTCCCGGGTTCACGCCGGGGATTCTACAATGATGCGTGCATGGATCCGCGCCTGGACCCCATCCTGCACCGCACCCCTGCCTGGCTGGCACCGGACGGGCCGGAAACCGACGTCGTCATCGCCAGTCGCGTGCGGCTGGCGCGCAATCACCGCGCGCTGCCCTTCCCGTCGCAATTGCAGCAAGACGCCGCTGAAGATCTATGTACCAAGGCCCGCGAGCGCATCAGCCCGATGTTCCAGAACGGCCTGGTGCTCGAGGCCAAGGAAGTCTCGTCCTTCGACGCCGAATTCCTGGTCGAGCGCAGCCTCGCCTCGCGCGACCTGTTCGAGAACCATCTGCCCGGCCTGGTGCTGTTCCTCGGCGATGGTTCGATCGGCCTGATGGTCAACGAGGAAGACCACTTCCGCGCCCAGGGCTTCGCCTGCGGCCTCGACCTGGAGCGCGCCTACCGGCGCTGCTGCGCGGTGACCGGCGAACTCGGGCGCCGCTTTCCGCTCGCCCGCCATCCCAAGTACGGCTACCTGACCTGCTGCCCGACCAACGCCGGCTCGGGCATGCGCGCCTCGCTGATGCTGCACCTGCCGGCACTGGCGCGCGAGCGCGGGCCGCTGCAGAAAACCCTGCAGGCAGCACGGCGTTCGGCGCTGGCGGTGCGCGGCGTGCACGGCGAAGGCAGCCGCGCGCTCGGCCAGATGTACCAGATCAGCAATCAGCGCACCCTCGGTCCGACCGACCCCGAGCAAGTTGGGCTGGTGGCGCAGTTCGGCCGCGACGTGGCCCGCTACGAGCGCGATACCCGGCAGCGCCTGCGCGAAGACGACGGGCGCCGGCGTGAACTGATCGAAGCTGCGCAACGCAGCTGGTCGACCCTGGTCGAGTCCAAGCAGCTGACTTCGGCGCAGGCGCTGCAGGCTCTGAGTACACTGCGACTGGCGGTGCTCGCCGAGCTCGGCGACGAGGTCGAGTGCGAACCGGCCTTGCACCCGCATACCCTGCTGCAATTGTCCTTCCAGCTCCAACCAGGGCATCTGCAGGCGCGCTTCGGCAGCCCGATGAACCCCGAACAGCGCGACGCCTCACGCGCCCAGATCCTGCGCAAGGGTCTCGGCATTCGTACCAACTGAACATGCCCGGCAACTCCAGGTCCTGAACATGCTGGTCGACCACCATCGCCGCCCCTTGCGCAACCTGCGCCTGTCGGTGACCGATCGCTGTAATCTGCGCTGCCGCTATTGCATGCCGGAAGAGATGTACGCGTGGCTGCCGCGTCCGCAGCTGCTCGACTATGAAGAAATGGTCGAGCTGGCGCGGGTCTTCGTCGGCCTCGGTGTCAACAAGATCCGCCTGACCGGGGGCGAGCCGCTGCTGCGCCGCGACCTGCACCGCCTGGTCGCGCAGTTGCGGGCTTTGGACGGCCTCAAAGACCTGGCCTTGACCACCAATGCGGTGCTGCTGCAGGAGCAGGCTCCGGCCTTGGCCGCAGCCGGCCTGCAGCGCTTGACGGTCAGCTTGGACACCCTCGACGCCGGGCGTTTCGAACAGCTGACCCAGCGCGATCACTTTGCCGCGGTGATCGCCGGCCTGGATGCCGCCGACGCCGCCGGCTTCACCGGCACCAAGCTGAACACCGTGGTCGAACGCGGGCGCAACGAAGACGAGATTCCGCGCCTGCTCGCCTTCGCGCGCGAACGCGGCTACCAGGCGCGCTTCATCGAATACATGGACGTCGGCGGCGCCACCGGCTGGACGGCGCAGAAGGTGGTCTCCTGGCAAGAGATCCTCAGCCAGGTGCGCGCCGCTTTCGGCGAGGTCGAAGAGGTGGCGCGCAACGACGCCGCGCCCGCCGACCGCTACCGGCTTGCCGATGGCACCGTGTTCGGCGTGATCGCCTCGACCACGCGCCCCTTTTGTGCCACCTGCGATCGCAGCCGCGTCACCGCCGACGGCATGTGGTTCCACTGTCTTTATGCGCAGAATGGAACCGATCTGCGCACGCCCTTGCGCCAGGAAGGCAGCGAGGCCATGCGCGCGCTGGTCGAACAGGGCTGGGCGGCGCGCCAGGATCAAGGCGCGGTGGAGCGCGCCGCCTTGGACGAGCGCGGCCCGCTGCAGGCGCCCGGACGCGACCCAGGGGATAATCCGCACCTCGAAATGCGCACCCGCGGCGGTTGAGCCTGGCGCCGGCTGCTACTCGAGCCGATCGTACTTGGTGAAGTTCAGTTCGGGGCCGTTGATGGAGTTCAGTTCCGAGCCCTTGATGGAGTACATGATCATGTACGGATACCCGGGGACTGGCGGGAAGCTGGCTTCGGGGAGGAAAGCGCCGTTTGAATCCGATTCGGCCTCCAGACTCTGGTACAGAGCGCTGTCGGAGCCCTCTTCGTACATGCCGCTATTGTTGGAGTCGAGGAAGATCAGGAATCCGAAGTCGATATCCTCTGCCTTGAGGCGCGCATCGGTGATGTCATAACGCACCCCGCTCAAGATGATTTGATCGTCCTGGTGCCTGTAGCTGCCGCTGAGATCCACCCCCTGCGCGCTCGACATCGACCAGCTGGTATAGCCGCTATAGGTCCGCGAGCCCATGGGGCGGCCACAGGCGGTGAGAACCAGCAGCACAAGGCATAGGTGGGGCAGGCAGCGGGCCATCGCGTTCATCCTACCGCGCCGCGGTTTTGCCTCCTATGATGAGAGGATGCGCCGCTTCCTCCCTTGGGTCGCCCTTCTGGCCTTGGCTGCGCCCGCCGACAGCCAGATTTTTGCCGTCAAGTTCAAAGACCAGAAGGCAGAGAAACGTTACTCAAAACACCTGGTCGACATCCACGGCGAGAAATTGCTGCTCGGAGAATTGCGCGGCGGTGTGGAGTGGCAGCCCGAAAGGAACAACGTCAACATCGACCGGCAGAAGCGCAGCGAGTGGTTCGTGTGCGACCCCGGCGATCCGAGCAAGCTGCCGTACAAGGTCAAGGACGGGCTCATCGGCAAGGCGGTAAAGAAGCAGGTCGTGGGGGTGCAGAACAGCGACATCGAGGCGGTGCGGGTCTTTGCGCGGCGCAACAGCTGGTACGGAGTGTCGCTCGAATACGCCGGGCGTCGGGCCCGGCTGGAGGAACTGATCGAAGCACGCGACGCCCTCGCGGCCGGCACCAATGCGTGGGAACTTGCCCAGGCCGGGGTGCTCGACCAGGCCGACCGTACCGGTGACTGGCTGCGCTCCTTCGGTTTCACCAAGGCCGCCGACAAGACCGAGAAGGAAGTCAAAAAGATCAAGAAGCTGGGCACCGCCAAGAGCACCGAGGCGCGCCGCGCGCGCGCCATGCAGGGCATCGGCGCAGCCCAGGTCGACGCCGAGCTGACCGGCAGCGCGGTCGATGACTGCGGCGGGCGCACCTTCCGCTGGCAGCAAAGCCAGCACTGCGTGATCCGCTACCACAAGGGGATTCCGGACAAGCGCATCAAAGACGTGCTCGAGCTCGCCGAAAACGCGGTGCTCGGCTTCCGCGGCGAGTTCGTCGCCCCCTATCTGGCCGATGATTTTGCCGACCGCGTTCCCGAGGAGCAGTTCATCGAGTGGTATTTCGGCCCCGACGACGTGGCCGCGCACGAGCGCATGTTCGAGAACCACTTCGGCCTGTCCTGGGGTCCGCGCAAGAAGGAACGCCTGCAGATGCAGGGCAACATGGTGCGGCGCGGCGGCGAGCACCCGGAGTTCCTTTATTTCTGGCGCATCGGTCAGAACGAGGACCTCCCCGGCATCATCGCCAACAATCTCGGTGTGGCGCTGGCCTCGCTCAACTACAGCAGCTACGGCAGCCAGGTGCCGATGGACTGGGTCGAGGAAGCGCTCGGCTACTGGATCTCCCTTGAGTTCCTCGGCCGCAACGTGGTCACCAACAAGGAATTTGAATACGAGAAGGACGACGGCGGCCGCACCGTCGGCGGCCGCGATAAAAAGGACAAGGACAAGACCGTCGGCGAGGCGGTGGCGATGATCGGCGAACGCGCGATCTATCTGGAAACCGCGCTCGCCGATGGTTCCCCGCTGCACGCGCTGATGACCACCGAGTTGTTCGACATGCACAACGGCGACCTGGCCAAGTCGTGGGCGATGTTCGATTTCCTCGCCCGGCGCACCGGGCGCGAGGGCCAGGTGTTCCTGCGCGCGATGGGGGAAGCGGCGCGCGACAGCGCCAGCTTCCATCAACGCCTGCGCGAGATCGGCGACAAACTGTTCGAAATCAAGGGCCAGGACGTCTTCCGCGTGCTCGACGAGCGCTGGACCAGGTACGCGCGCGAGCAGCTCGGCTACCCCGCCGACTGAGGCCGCCCTGGCAGAAGCCGGTCGCGTTCACACCGAATCGGGAGCGCTCGCATCGTGTCAGGTGCGCTCACACCGAGTCGGGTGTGCCAGTCAGGATTCCTTCGAGGATTGCGCGCTGCTCGGCGCTGGCGTCGGCGCTCACTTCGATACGGAAGGTCAGACGCCCGCGGGTGCTCGCCTCGACTTCGAAGTCGCGGGTGGAGCCACCGCGGCGCACGCGCAGCTTGACGCTCTGGCCCACGGCAATCCCTTTCAGCGCATCGCGGGCGGCGTCCTGATCGGCGACGCGCACGCCGTCGATGCTGACCAGGCGGTCGCCCTCCTGCATGCCGGCGTTGGCCGCCGGAGCATCGTTGCGCACGCGCAATTCGAGCCCCTCGACGAAAGACATGCCGAGGTAGGCGTCGTCGGAATCGAGCCACACCAGCTTGAGCCCGCCCTGCGGCAGGATCTCTCGGAAGGGCGGTTCCTGCAGACCTTCGACGTGGCGTTCAAAAAATGCGCTGCAGTCCCAGCCGCTGATCGCGCGCACCGCGCGCTGCAGATCACCCGGGCGGTAGCCGACGCCGGGGTAATCGACCCAGCGCGCGAGGAAGGCGAGCACGTCGTCGAGAGAACGGCGGTTGCCAGTTTCGAGGCGGATTTTCAGATCGAGCAGCAGGCCCAGCGCCTGGCCCTGGTCGTAGTAGGAGATCGAGGCGCTGCGATCCGGATCCCAGGTGGTCCAGGAAGAGCGCTCGGGCGAGGTCACGCCGTAACCGCTGGTGTTGCGCATGCCGCGGAAGTTCTGGCTCTGCGATTCCCAGAACCAGCCCTCTGCGCGCAGGCCGGCGCGCTGCACGATGACGTCGTTGTAGTAGGAAGTGACGCCTTCGAGCCACCACAGGTCTTTGGTGCGCACGTCCTGGGCGTAATCGAAGGGACCGAGCTGCGTCGGGCGGATGCGCTTGACGTTCCACAGATGGAAGAACTCGTGCGCGGTGACGCTTTCGAGTGGCTCGATCATCTGGCCGCTTTTGACCGCGCGGTGGTTGGCCAGGATGCTGGTGGAGTTGAGGTGCTCGAGTCCTGAAATGCCGCCGATGCCGTTCATCAGAAACAGGAAGGTGTAGCGCTCGAAGGGATAGTCACCGAACAGGTCGTGGCACACCTCGGCCATCGCCCTGAGCTTGCGCGACCAGTCAGAACGCGAGAACTGCACCTCGCTGGGAGTGCGTCCGAACAGCACCCATTCGATCTCCTTGCCATGACTGACGAAGGTGTGGCGCTCGAGGCCGCCGAGCGCGATCGGACAGTCGACGAAGACGTCGTAGTTGGGCGAGTAGAAGGCTCCCGCCTGGGACGGGTCGGCGCGGTGGCCGGAAGCGAAGTCCCATCCGGCGGGCAGATCCATGCTCAGCCGGTGCGGAAGCTCCAGGCTGTCGTCGGTGTAGAGAAAGGTCATCGGCCCACGCAGCAGCAGCGCCGGGGTGGCACCTTCGTCGGCCTCGTTGGTGGTGTTCAGGTCATAGCGCACCACCAGGCGGGTGGCGCCGCGGCACTCGACCTCCCAGGAATGCGTGGTCAGCTCCTGCAGGCGGCGCTCCTTGCCGTCCTGGTCGACCACGCGCAGGTTGTGGATGCGGTCCTGGAAATTGGTGTAGCGGTAGGCGCCGGGGCGCCACAGCGGGATCTTCAGCACCAGGCGCTCGCGCTCGAACAAGGGGTCGAGGCGCATTTCCATCGCGGTGGATTCGCCGTCGGCCTGCGGGGCCAAATGCCACTCGACCTGGCGCAGGTCGAAGCGCGACTGGGCGGCGGCAGAGGAGGCCGCAGGGGCCGATAGAAGCGCCAGCGCGACCGCGGCGGCAAGAGAAAAACGCGGAGGAATCCTGAGCATGTCCTGTCGATTACGGCCGCTCAGCCTACCATGTTGCACGATCATGGCAGCGCCCTCCAGCTTGTTCCGCGGCGGCCGGCTCTTCGACGGCCGCGGCTTCGTCGACGCCACCGACCTGCGCGTCGACGCCGACGGACGCATCGCCGCGATCGGCAGCGGCCTCGAAGCGCAGCCCGGTGAGCAGGTGGTGGACCTCGACGGCGCCTGGCTGCTGCCCGGCCTGGTGGATTGCCACGTGCACTTCCGCGAACCCGGCCTGGTGCGCAAGGAGGGTTATCTGACCGGTTCCGCCGGCGCGCTGCACGGCGGGGTGACCACGGTGCTGGAGATCCAGAACAACCCGCCGCTGATGGAGAGCCTGGAGCTTCTGCAAGAGAAGATGCGCGGCCTGGTCGGGGTGTCGCACGTCGACTTCGCGCCTTACGGCAGCCTCACTGAAGCCGCTTTGCCGCAGCTGGCAACGATGGCCGGCCGGGTGCCGGCGGTGAAGTGTTTTCTCGGCTGCAGCACCGGGGCGGGGGGGGTGGACGATGAACCGACCATGCGTCGTCTATTCAGCGCCGCAGCGGCCGCCGGCATCAAGATCGTGGCCCACTGCGAAGACAACGCGATCATGCAGGCGGCCGCGGCCGCCGCCTCGGCCGACCAGGCGGTGCGCCATGACCTGATGCGCCCGCGCAGCAGCGAAGTGCAGAGCATCCGCGACGCGCTGCGCGTGGCCGACGAAGTGGGCGCCGATCTGCACGTGTTCCACATTTCCACCGCCGAGGGCGGACGCCTGGTCGCCGAGGCGCGGGCCGCCGGACGCGCGGTCAGCGGCACCACCGCGCCGCACTACCTGCTGGTCACCGCCGAGGAAGCACACGCCGCGGCGCACAACCGCTTCAAGGTCAACCCCTCGATCAAGTACGCCGAAGACCGCGATGGACTGCGCGCCCTGGTCGCCGACGGCTTGCTACAAGGCATCGGCACCGACCACGCACCGCATCCGCTGGAGGAAAAGGACCGTCCCTACGCCAAGGCGCCGTCCGGTTTCCCCTCGATCGACCTGCTGCTGCCGCTGACGGTGGCGATCGCCGATGAATCGGGCATGCCGCTCGAAGCCGCGCTGGCTGCGGTCACCGCGCTGCCCGCCGAGGAGTTCGGCCTGACCAGCAAGGGCCGCCTTGCGGTCGGTGCCGACGCCGACCTGGTGATCGCCGACCCCGATGAAGTGCGCACCGTCGACGAAATCTCGCTGCCTTCGAAGTCCAAGTGGAGCCCGTACCACGGCCGTCGCCTGCGCGCCTTCCCGCGCGCGGTGTGGCTCCGCGGCCACCAGGTTTACGCCGACGGAGCGGTCAGCGGCGATCCCCGCGGCCGCCCTCTGTACTAGACCGCGCCACGGAGTTCGGAACCTCAGGCGGGTTGCGTTTCCACGTCGGGGGTTTGTCGACCGACGATGCGCACGATCATCAGCAGGGCGACCATGCCGAGGCCGATCGAGAGCAGTGGCGGGGTGTTGAGGAAGGAGGTCGGCAGGTAGCCGAGCAGCAAGGCGACGAAGGCGACCACCAGCGCATAGGGAGCCTGGGTGCGCACGTG
>JAJFFB010000067.1 GCA_021776925.1 Planctomycetota bacterium
CCACGAGGAATAGGTCGGGATGAAATGCAGCGTGACCTTTGGGTTGTTGTCGAGGAATTCGCGGACATGTGGCGTCTTGTGGGCGGACAAGTTGTCCAAGATGACATGGATCTCACGCTTGCGCTTGTTGGTCGCGACGAGCGTCTTGAGAAAAGCCACGAACTCTTGGCTCGTATGACGACGGGCCGTTTTCCCGAGGACTTCTCCGGTTCTGGTGTTGAATGCTGCGTAGAGTGACAGGGTTCCGTTGCGCACGTATTCGAATCCGTGGCGTTCTGCACGTCCGGGGGAGAGCGGCAGAATCGGGTCCCGTCTGTCCAACGCCTGAATCGCGGTCTTCTCGTCGATGCAGAACACCGCAGCTCGTTGAGGCGGATTCATGTAAAGGCCGATGACATCGGCGGCTTTGGTCTCGAAGTCCGGATCGTTCGACAGCTTATAGCGCTCGATGCGATGGGGTTGAAGCCCGTACTTCCTCCACGTTCGCGCCACCATCATGTGATCGACACCAAGTTTCTTGGCAAGGCGCCGCGTGCTCCAATGAGTCGATCCATCCGTGGGCGGCTTCTGCGTCCAGGTCAGAATCCGCGCCTCCATACGAGGCGTGAGTACCCGAACTGGTCGGCCCTCATGCCGCGAGTAAAGGCCGGCCAGGCGCTGGTCCAGAAAACGTTTCTTCCACTTGCTGATGAACGGCGCGGAACAGCCCACCTCTCTCTGGACATCGAGGTAGCTGGAGCCGTCATTCAGCATCAACAGAACGCGCGCAATACGAGCTTCGTCGGCACGACCGCTGCGGCTGCGGACTCGCCGACGCAACTCAGAACGTTCGGGTCGGGTCAGAACAAGGCTTGTGGTCTCACGCATGCATGAGAGTCTACCACTAACCGTTTAATTGTTACAGTCCACTAGTAGGACGTTCTATTTCAATGGCAAAGCTCTGAAGCGCAGCATCGGCATCTCAGGCAATTTCTGCTGCCTGGAAACTGGTGCAGAGTATTGGGCTTCTGGGGTGAAAAGGAATGGCCAAGATCGCCATTGGGCCGGCGGTGGAATCGTGATGGTCGATAGCCGTGTTTTGAAGGACTATCTTGAATATCGAGGGATCAGTGAACTTAATTTGTCCTTCCACGCCGAGGTCTCGGATATCAAGGACACAGACACTTCCAAATTCAGTCAGATTGAGAACGAAGCGAAGTAACCAGCTGTTGCACTAGAACGCGGATCCGCCGCGCCAGGCGATGTGCGTCGCGGTTAGGAATTGGACCCGCTGGTCGAACATTTTGAGGGAGGATCCTATAATCCGGGCCGAAACAAACCTCATCATTTGAGATTGGAGAAGCAAGAGACCATGGGAATGCAATTCGAAGGGTACGGGCTAGGAGCGGTTTTCTTTCCTGCAGTTGCCGTAATCGTCGGGGTATTGGTGGCCCTGTTCTGGATGGTCGTTGCCTGGCGAGCAATGAGAGCCCACGAAAGACTGGCCGATGCCACGGAGGAACTTGCGAACCAAGGTGATTCCTCGCGTTGACCTTCCTCATCCGTCAACGTAATGGACACTTCACCTGCATCGGTTGTTCGTGAGCTTTACCAGAGCTCAGTTGAGAGTTATGCCCAGATGATGGATTCGGAGATTGAGCTTCCTGTGTATGGAGAAATCCTGTCCAGGCTCAATGCGCGGATTTCCGTCATCGACGGCGGTTTACTTGATTCCTCCTGCGGAACAGGACATCTGCTGGAGCTATTCCACAAGCAATGCGCCCCGAGTCGTGAGTTAGCGGGCATCGATCTCTCTCCCGCCATGGTTGAAAATGCCAGAGCTCGCCTTGGACAAAAGGCAAGTGTTCAGGCAGGAGATATGCGAAACCTGAGCGGTTTTGCTCCGACGTCCTTATCCGCGGTCCTTAGCTTTTTTGCGATTCACCATCTGGGCCCCGGTGAAATGCTACCTACCTTTGAGGAATGGTCTCGAGTACTGAAGGTTGGAGGACAGATCGTAATTGGCGCTTGGGAGGGTTCCGGGCAAATCGATTATGGTGAATCGTCTGATGTCATCGCCCTTCGATACAAAACAAAAGAGCTCTCGAATTGGCTTGAAGTCGCCGGATTCAAGGTTGACCGTTGCTGGGTGGAAGACGTGGATGGGTTCTCAATGGACGCCGTTTACCTTGAAGGATCAAAATTATAGAGGTCCAGCCAGCGGTTGCAGCGGACAAGCGGCTGGACGTCAATCTCGTTGGACTTTCCCAGACCTGTCCCTCGTATCCAAACCACGGATAATTGGGTTAAGAGTGGCCCCCCCGTCCCCACCAAGCCGTCCTGGTAAGAACCCATTTACCATCCTGACGGGTGAAGCCAAGACGTTTTCCACTGGAACTTCTTTGCCGTCTAGAGTGGATGCTCTCAAGCCAGATCATTCCATCTTCACGCAACTCTATGCTCAGGATCTTTTCAAGGCCAAGAATGTCATGGAGGCCAAGCACTTGATTGACTACGGCCTCAATGTCACTTGAGGGTATTTCACGGTCCAGGTGAATATCGCTATTCAGGATGTCCTGAAACGAGGCCCAGCCCACTGGCCTATCAACTTCTATTGCCTTGGGTGAAGAACACCCGATTCCTACGGTCATGGCCAGGCTGAGGAGGAAAAATGAGTTGCGCATGGTCATTCATCAAGGTCCGCCCTCCACTTTATCGGGGATGGTTGTTCCAAGATAGCTGATTAAACAACGCCACTCCTCGAGGTTTTCATTGGAGAAGGACATGGCTTGGAAGATAATCAGCCACAGGGAAAGCCCGCAGAGAATCGCAAAATGACAACCGCACTTTCAACCATCGGCAGCAGCATCTTGCTGAGCCTGGCTCTGTCATGTGCTTCCTCCTCGATTCCGGATGCGGTCCAGAAGCCGAACATCCTCTGGATCTACTTGGAGGATACGGCTCCTTTGATGGGCGCCTATGGAACGATGGCGATTGCAACGCCTCACATCGACCAATTGGCGGAGGTCGGAGTGCTCTACACCAACGCCTTCATGACGGCGCCCGTTTGTTCGGCAAGTCGATCCAGCATTATCACGGGTTCAATGTCAACCACCCTTGGGCTGCACAATCACCACAGTTCCCGCACTGACGAGTCGGCCATTTTTCTTCCGGTTGGCTACCAGACCATTCCGGAACTCTTCAAAAAAGCTGGGTACTTCTCGTTCAACCACGGCAAGGACGACTACAACTTCAAATACGAACGTCGGGATCTTTACCGCCAGGACTATCAACAACACCCCCTCTACGGAAAGCGGGGGAATCGCGTCGATCTCGCCGATCTGAAGGACCAGCAGCCCTTCTTCGGACAGATTCAACTGCGGGGTGGCAAGGAGATCTTCTCGCCTGACTTCAAGCAGTCGGTCATTACGCCCGTGGACAGGAGCGAGATCGAGCTGCCGCCCTACCTGCCGGAACATCCTGCCATCATCGAGGAGTACGCCAATCATCTGGATGCGATCCAGATCACCGACCATCGGGTAGGCCAGATCATGGACGAATTGCGCGAGAATGGTCTGCTCGAGAGGACGGTCGTTTTCTTTTTCTCGGATCACGGGATGAGAATGACGCGGCACAAGCAGTTCCTTTACGACGGAGGTCTCCACGTGCCGCTCATCATTGCCGATTTCAGGAAACAGGGCATTGGACGGCGTGGAGAGACGGACCAGAAGCTCATCAGTGGACTTGACCTGGGCACCAGCTCCCTCGCGCTCGCGGGCATATCCATTCCCGAGTCCATGGAGGGCATCAACCTCTTTGCGGAGAACTTCCATGGCCGCACGTATGTTATTTCAACGCGTGATCGCTGCGACTTCACGATCGATCGAATTCGCTCTGTGCGATCGAAGGACTACAAGTACATCCGGAATTTCCTCACCGACAGGCCCTATGCGCAGCCGACCTACATGGACGTCGATGGCGTTGAATTCGTCCGGGTGATGAGGCAGTTGCACGCCGAGGGCAAGCTGAATTCTGATCAAGAGCGATTCTTCCTGGAGGATAGACCGTCCGAGGAACTGTTCGACCTCGCAGAGGACCCGTATGAACTGAATAACCTGGCGTACTCCGCAGACGACCAAGGTGTCCGAGAGCAGTACGCGCAGGTTTTGGATGACTGGATCGAAAGAACCAATGACCAGGGGCAGTACCCGGAGGACGTCGAGGGGTTGAAATTTATGCTCGGAATCTGGGGGGATTACGCCACGAATCCAGAGTACGAAGCACTCAGGCGGGATTTCCAAGGACTCTCTGGGTCGCTGTTTGGCTTAAAAAGCCAAGGCTGGAAACCCGTCAAACGATGAAGCCAACACGTCTCTCGTCTGGCGAAGAACCCCACAGGACCATAATCTGCCGAAAAGCGCCCGATGTCTGGGCGGTCTGCAATAATCTGGCTGGCGTTTCTGTCAGGGAGACGAAACAAAAGTGAAAGAAAAGGACTATTGGGTTGCCCTCGAGTTCCGCGTTTGCGCGGAGATGGATGGGATCGAGGAGTGCCAGGAGAAAGGGCTTTGGTGCGACGGCTTCCTACCCTGCGATTACCAACTTGATTCCTTGGAACCCTCCGTTCGCGGTCGGGCATGGATTTGCCTTGGGGAACAACAGCAGTCCTGGGAGTTCAAGCTGGAGTTGCCACCTGGAACACGAGATCAGAATTCAATTGACTGGGAATATTTGATCCCTCCGCCAAGCGTCACCCAATGGATGTCGCTCGATTTCGAGGCGCGCAGGATTGACCTTAACCCGATGGCAGCGGTTCCAAATGCTACTTAACCTACTGCACCGCTTACGAGCCGCTGAACATAGGATTGGTTAGCTGTGTCGATCCCAATAATGGACGAGCAAGAGAGTGGCCAATCCCCTGAAATCTGGACGGGGCAGGTCTTTCATTTTTCCTGCCTTGGAGTTCTTTTGGCGCTCGCCTTTTTTGCTTGGACCTTGGTTGGGAAACCGAGTCCCTGGCTCTTTTGGATTTCGGTTTCGATTCCAGTCATCCATCAAGTCTTTGTCTGGTTGTGTTGGCGGTTGGAGTTGCGGTCCTCCATCGTCAGTCGGTCAATTGGTTTCCAGGCCTATCTTGTAGTCTTCTTCGCGTTGCTGAGCGGGAGGATACCGACGATTCTTTTTTGGGCTGGTTCGACTCAGGGAGTCTTCATTTTCCTCCAGCCTTCCGGATTATTGGAGTTCTTGTATTGGTTCCAGCCTGGGTCTACACGGCCATTTCAGTGAACAAGTATTTTGGATTCAAGGGAGCCGCCGGGTGCGATCACTTCCAGCTTCAATTCCGCGAGATGCCTCTTGTCAAGAGGGGTATCTTCCGATTCAGTTCCAATGCCATGTATGCCTTTGGATTCCTCCTCTTCTGGACCATTGCCATCTGCTTTGATTCTGCGGGGGCGCTCATCGTCGCGGCTTTCAGCCACATCTATTTCTGGGTGAACTACCATGCAACAGAAAAGCCGGATATGCGAGTTCTCTATCCAGGGGCTGCTAGCCCAACCTATTCATGTGCCGTCCATCTTGGAGCCCAGGCTAGAATCGTGGCATGACTGCGAAATCTGTCCTGGCGCGGCTTGAATCCTTGGGCGATGAGAGGATGCGGGCGCAGAACACCCGCCAAGGTGCCGGTGAGAACCAATACGGTGTCCGGCTTGGGGACATTCGCAAGGTGGCGAAGGAGATCAAGGCCGACCATGACCTGGCCATGGCGCTGTGGGGTTCCGGGGTCCTCGAAGGGCAGTTCATGACCACCCTGCTGGTCAAGCCCAAGGCCCTGTCGATAGAGGAGATGGACCAGATGGTCCGCGCCATCGATTTCGTTCGGGTGGCCGATTGGTTCGTGGCCTATGTCGCCAAGAAGCATCCTGAAAAGGAACGCCTCTGCGCGATGTGGATGGAGAGTGAAGACATCTGGGCCGCCCGCGCCGGATGGGCGCTGACCGCAGAGCGGGTTGCCAAGGGGATGCCGGGCATGGATCCAGGTGCACTCCTGGACCGCCTCCAATCCGAGATGGGTCAGGCCGCCCCCGAGGTCCAATGGACGATGAACTTCACCTTGGTTGAGATCGGAATCCAGTTCCAGGATCACCGCAAGCGTGCCATCGCCCTCGGCGAATCCCTTGGGATCTATCGCGACTATCCTGCTTCCAAGGGTTGCACTTCGCCTTTCGCTCCGATCTGGATCGAGGCGATGGTCAGTCGCCAGGCCTGAACGGCCTGCTCGGACCCGCCCCATTCACCGCACCCCAATCCACCACCCTGTGCTCGCAACCACCCTTCTGGCGTTCGCACTGTCGACGCCCGTGGCCCTGGCCCAGTCGGAAGCCGAGGCCGGCGAGCTCTTCGCCGAAACCTTCGACGCGCACTGGCAACGGCTGAACGAGGAGTACCCCTACTTCGATCTGTACGACGTGGATTGGGAGGCCGAACGGGCCGAGCACCGGCCCCGGGCGATCGCCGCCACCGATCCCACCGAATTCGCCTGGGAGCTTGCACGGCTGATCTCTTCGCTGCCCGATCCCCACGTGTCCTTCCTCCCGGCGATCACCACGATGAAGGGGCTCTGGTCGCTTCCGGATGTCGATGCCCACCTGATCGAACGTCGGATTTTCGTCGTGGGCTGGCCTGAGGGCGAGGCACCTCAAGTGCCGACGGCCTTCGCCGACGACGCCTTCGCCTACCCCGAGGTGATGGCCATCAACGGCGAGCCCATCCTGGGTACCGCCGAAATCCTGGTCGCTGGACCTCTCGGTACGACGCTGGAAGTGCGGCTGCGCTGGCCCGACGGCAGCGCGTCGGATCACTCCCTGCGGCGGCCGGACGAAGCCAATCTTCCGCCCCCCCCCAAGCACTTCGGCAAGGACTGGCTGGTGACGGGTCGGGTCGGTTCCATCGGCTACCTGGCGGTGAAGACCTTCGATCCCGACAAGGCGACCCTGGGGCCTGATGGAAAGATGACGACGATGCTGCGCGCGGCTCTGGCGGAACTGAAGGACACCGACGGCCTCATCCTTGATTTCCAGGGCAACGGCGGTGGCCAGGTGGCGGCGTCCGATCCCTTTCTGGGGAATTTTCTGCGCAAGAGGCTCAGCTACCGCTGGGGAAACTCAGGAGGGAAGCGACGGGTGATCCGTCCGCGAAGTCCTCGCTATCGAGGTCAGGTCGTGGCCATCGTCGATGAGCGCAGCGCCAGTGGAGGGGAGTGGGCCCCGCGCATCTTGCGCGACGCCGGGCGAGCCACGGTCGTGGGTGGCCGCACCGCCGGTGCCGAGGCCGCGGTGCACACTTCGACCGGGCCCGACGGTTCGGTGGTCCGTTTCAGCGCCTGGCCCATGGAAGAGCCCGGCCGCACGCCCTTTCAGGAAACGGGCATCGAAGTCGACCACGCCCTTCCCCTGACGATCCAGGACGTTTACAGATTCGGCTACGATGAGGCGACCGAGCGAGTGCGGCGGGCGAGATTCGCCAAGGCTCTTGAATTGCTCGGCGCGCCTGAAACCGATCTCGATGCCGTCATGGCGCTGGCCGATACCGCAGACCCCATCGCCGGCAAGTCGGCGGACGAGAATCCCTGATCCCCCATTCGTCCCGTAGGAGAACACCATGAAAATGCCCGCGCCCTCAGAAGGCCACCTCAAGTTGGAAATGCTGGCTGGATTCTGGGAAGGAGAAGAGACCATGCATCCCTCCCAGTGGGATCCGAATGGAGGCAACGCGATCGGAAGGAACCGGAACGAGATCGGACTCAATGGATTCGCGTTGACCTCCCAATACGAACAGGAGCGAGAGGGCGTCATCACCTTCTCCGGTCACGGTGTCTACACCTATGATCCGCAGGAGGACCGCTACTCCCTCCATTGGTTCGATTCCATGGGCACTCCCCCCGAGGTCTTCGTCGGCGGCTTCGAGGGCGATGTTCTGATCCTGACCCATGGCGGACCGGGGATGCACGCACGCATGACCAGCGATTTTTCCACCCCTGGAATCATGCAGGCCAAGATGGAGATGTCGCCCGATGGGAAGGATTGGAAGCTGTTCTTCGAGGCGGTCTACAAGTGCACCTGATCTGACGACTGCTAGGATTCCTCCATGCAAGTCCACTACCTTGAAATCGTTACACCAGACGTCGAGGCCGTGTGCGCGGCCTACGCCCGGATTCACGGGGTCGAGTTCAGCGAGCCCGAGGCCGCCCTGGGAAACGCCAGGACCGCGGCGCTTTCTGGGGGGGGGCTAGTCGGGGTGCGTGCACCCATGCATGAGATGGAGGAGCCAGTGGTGCGGCCCTACTGCCTGGTCGACGATATCGACGCAGCGGCGCAGGCAGCCACCGATGCCGGCGCCGAGATCGCCCATCCACCCATGGAAATCCCCGGCCACGGCAAATTTGCGATCTTCATCCAGGGTGGCGTCCATCACGGCCTGTGGCAGGCGTGATCACCAGATGAAGGCTTTCATAGGTGACGCCGATGGTCTTGTGGGCTGACGCCTCGCACTCGTTTGAATGCGGTGCTGAAGGTGAAGGGACTGTTGTAACCCACCTCGTGCGCGACACCGCCCACGGTTGCGCCCGGTTCACGCAGCAGGTCCGCGGCCAGGGCGAGGCGTCGTCCGGTCAGGAAGTTCATCGGCGGCTCTCCTACCAGGTCGTGAAAACGGCGGGCGAGAGTCGCGCGCGACACGCCGACCTCGGCGGCGAGCAGGGCCAGCGTCCAGGGGTGGGCGGGGCTGTTGTGCATGAGGCGCAACACGTGTCCGACGATCCGATCGCTTTGCGCACGGTACCACGCCGGAGCTTCGGCTTCGGGCCGGACGAACCACGCGCGTAGCGCTGAAATGAGGAGCAGGTCCAGCAGGCGGTCGAGCACTGCGGTCTGGCCGGGTTCGTCCTTGACCACCTCGTCGCCGAGCAGTGGGATCAAAGGGCAGTCCCATTGATCCTTCGCCAGCGTCAGCAGCGGCGGCAAGGAACGCAACACGCTGTCGCTGATGTCACCCATCGATTCGTAGGTGCCGACGAGCATGACCGTGGAGCCAGCGGGGTCGTTGCCCCACGTTCGAACTCCAAGCGACATTGGCTCGGCCATGGGCACGCCGTCGACCGCACAACAGTGTTGTCCGGGATGAATCACCACGTCGGTTGGGCTGCCGGGGTCATCGGCGACCGTGTACGGATCCGGGCCTCGGGCAATCGCCACGTCGCCAGGGCCGAGATGCAGCGGCGCGCCGTGGTCAGGAATGACCCAAGCCTCGCCCTGGGCGAGGGCGAGCAGGGTGAGGGGTGCCCGGTCGACCACCCGCAAGGACCACGGTGGGTTCATCACCGCACGCAACACGAAAGCGCCTCGGGCGCGTGGACCATCCAGCAGACCGGAGACGGCGTCCATGGACCGAAGTTTAGACGAAAACACATGAAATTGATAGTTTCAGCTATGGATCGTCTAATAAACGCCCCCTACTCTTCGAGCATGTCACATCCAAACCCGAACCCACCGACCATGGCAAGAGCAAGGTCGCAGCATTCGGCGCTCGCACAGCGATTCGTACACGAGGTCGTAATTCAGGGGCGGATGGACACCCTTGGTGAATTGGTGCATGCGCAGTACCGCTACCACGGTCCAGCGGGGGTGACCGCCGCGGGCCGGGACGGCGCCGAGCAACTCATCTCGGGATTCAGGGCCGCCTTTTCCGATCTGCACGCGGAGGTGACCTCGGTGATCGCCCAGGATGACCGGGTTGCCATGACCCTGACCATGACCGGAACCCACGATGGCGCAGGAATGGGGGTGGACCCCACCGGTAGGAAAATCGAAATGCCGGTGGTCCTCGTCAGTCGCTTCGAAGGCGGCCTGATCATCGAGGAATGGGAGTACTACGACGCGGCCAAGTTGCGGAGCGACTTCGCTCCCGGGCCGGGTTCTGATCTCATGACTACGCTGGTGATCGGGGGTCGAGGGAAAACCGGGCGACGGGTCTGCGAGCGGCTCGCCACCGCCGGCCTTCCGGTACGTGCGGCCTCGCGCTCGGGCGAAACCCGTTTTGATTGGGAAGACGAGACCACCTGGGCTCCAGCTCTGGACGGGGTCGACGCGGTTTATCTCACCTACTATCCCGACCTGGCCTTCCCAGGCGCAGCGGAAACCGTGGGTGCTTTCGCCGACCGCGCGGTTGCCATGGGTGTCGAGCGCATCGTGTTGCTCTCCGGACGCGGCGAAGAAGGCGCCCGGCATAGCGAAGAACGGGTGAAAAATTCGGGAGCCGACTGGACGATCGTGCGCTGTGCCTTCTTCAATCAAAACTTCAGCGAGACCTTCGCCGAGCCGGTGCGCCACGGCGTGCTCTCCATGCCCGGAGGGGAAACCCAGGAACCCTTCCTCGACGCGGAGGACATCGCCGATGTGGTTTTTGCCGCACTGACCGACCCGCGCCACATCGGCAAGCTGTACGAATTGACCGGCCCCCGGCTTCTGACGTTGTCCCAGGCCGCGGCCGAAATCAGCGCGGCGATTGGGCGTGAAGTCCAATACCTGCCAACCACTTCGCAGGATTACGCCGCCGAGCTGGTTCAATCGGGGATGCCTGCAGAGGAGGCCGTGCCGATCTCCGAGCTGATTGCAGCGGTCCTCGATGGTCGCAATTCCTATCTCAGCGACGGTGTGCAGCAGGCCCTCGGCCGCCCGCCGCGCGACTTCGCCGATTACGCTCGCGCCGCCGCAGCCGGTGGGGCCTGGGACCTGACCAAACTCTGAGGTTGCTTGCGGATGAACTTCCGGGGGATTCCGTACCATGGATCGGAAAGCATGAACCGCTGGATTGCACTCTTTCGCGGCATCAACGTCGGCGGCCACAACATCCTGCCGATGGCGGAGCTCCGCAAGAACCTCGATGCTCTGGGGCTCAAGCGCGTCCGCACCTACATTCAAAGCGGCAACGCGGTTTTTGATTCCTCCGCCAGATCGTCAGCGGCATTGTCCAAAAAGCTCTCCCATAGCGTAGAAGAGCATCATGGATTCCGCCCGCAACTCCTTCTTCTCAGCCTCGATGAATTGAAGGCCGCGGTCAAAGCCAATCCGTACCCCGAGGCCGCCTCCGATCCGACAACCCTTCATTTCACTTTTCTTGCCGAGCCGGTTCTCCAACTGGACACTGCCGCGCTCGATGCGTTGAAGGTGGCAAGCGAACGCTACCTGCTGACCGATCGAGTTTTCTATCTGCATGCCCCCGATGGGATTGGCCGCTCCAAACTCGCGGCCAAGGTCGAAAAGCACCTCGGCGTGTTGACCACGTCCCGGAACTTCCGCACAGTCGAGAAGCTGGTTTCCATGGCCGAGGAGGAGTAAGAGAAGCTCCTTCTGAAACTTGAAGGAATCCCGTGCGTAGACAATTCCGCTTCCAGATCCTGAAAGACTGGTTAGGCGGATATTTGTAGAATGCAACGATGGATACCAATGAGAATAAGGTCAGCGTCATTCCTGGCGCGGCAATCCTGGGATGCCTGGTTACCGGAGTTGTGGGCCTGAAAATTGCCCTTGAGAATGACGATGGTATTGGAGTTATTGGTGCTGCCATTGCGTTCGGAGTTGTCGTTCTCATTTCCTTTCGCAAGTAATTGGCCTTCGAGCTCTATGACACTGGCAATGGGGATGCGATGTATCTGGCCGGAATGATTTCCGCCGGTTCCCGCATGACCAAGAAGCCGGGTCGCTACCGCGAGCAAGCATGTGCAGGACACGGTCGGATTGACCTATGACCCCACGCCGCCGTCTGGAACCTAAATCACGCCCCGGACCTCTCTCGACCATGCTCCGATTCCCAACCGGCATTCTCCTCGGCCTCATCCACTGTCCTCTGGCGCTGGCCTCCGGGGCGCAGGAACCATCACCTCAACCAGAAGGGGAAATTTTGTCCGCTCTTCGGAGTCTCGACGATCACCTCATGGGCAAGACACTCTTGAGCGAGGCAGAGTTCGCTGGATGGAAGGAGCTCCTTGATGAAAGAAAGGCCGGTTTTGGCGATCAACCCGATGCAAAGCTGATCTCTGCAGCGTTGGAACTGGTGGCTGATTATGAAGCCATAGAAGGCCCCATGTTCATCGGGGAAGCGACCAATAGTGGCTTCCAGAGAAAAAACATGAAGGTCGACCTCCACAGCGCTGTGCTTGTGGTCATGCAGGCGATCGTGGACCACTTCTACACCTCCGAAACCTTGATGGGGCATGAAGCTCTACTCGGTAGTTTCAGCTTCAAGAGCGCAGACTATTTTCCGGGAGCCGTGGAACCGCCTTCGGATCCGGAGAGGGTTCATGCTGTAGTCATCAGCGCAAGCTGTTTGAAGACCTTTGGTCATCCGGTGATCAATGACAGCAAGCCGGCGCGTAAGCCAACCGGCACCTACCTGGTGCCCGGAACCGTCGCTACCATTTGGGTCCCCGAGTCCATGGTCGGCATGGGCTACGAGATCCGGATCGGGGCCCATTCTTGGGACATGTCCAGCAGGCCCAGGATCAAGCGCCTGGATCGGTGCTCGATCGTTTACCCAATCAACCGTCCGGAAATGAAAGTGTCCAGTCCACTGGGCGGCGGGATCTACATCGAAGTTCCCGACCAGGCCGATGCCGGTGTGGTCCAGATCCGGATCAAGAACGCAGTCCGCTCTCCGTACTTCTCTTCCAAACCCTTTCATCAAACGTCCTTGGCCGAATGGAAGGCCGTCGAACGGAATCACCCAGCGCCCTGGGCGGATTTCCAATCCGAAAAGATGCTGATTCAGGTCCCGACCAGCTGGATCTACAAATTCGACGACCCGGCCACCCTATTGAAGGATTGGGATCATGCCATGGACGCGGTCTCCGACCTGATGGGTTTCCCCCACGTTCGCAGCAGGGAGGCCCTATATCTCCAAGCGGACGTGATCATCCGCAGTGGAGCCTATTCGCCGGGTTATCCGCAGGTCAACGCCACCTACAACCCGAACAAGGACTACGGCGGCAACCACGACCACTATTTCCTGACCGGCCCTCAGCGTTCTCCCGCCTGGACACTTCATGAGATGGGACACGCGCAGCTCTTCCAGAAGCTCCAGGGAGAGACCGAAGCCGTGGTCAACCTTCTTTACGTGGCGGCGATGAACCAGAAGTTCGGCATGAGTCTGGATGAGGCGTTTTATCGATCTCGAAGGTACGACAACGACTTCATGACCCTGGCCAATACCGCGATCACCTGGATGGCGTCGGAGAACTTCCGGTTGGAGAAGCCTATGGTGGGGGCCGAGATGCAATACCAGCTCAAGGGGCACGCCAAGTACGTCGAAATCGCCAGGCTCTTCGGCTGGGAAGTGCTGAACCGATACTGGTACTCCATCAACGAGGACTACGAGGCCGGGATCAAACTCAAGGGCAGTCGCAACAACGGCAACACCAATAACCTGATCCTGAGGATGTCCCGATCCGCTGGAGTGGACGTCACCCCACTGATCCATTTCTGGGGCAGGCATCCCGACGACGTCGTAGCCATGAAGGCTTCCATTACCGCGGCATCACTGCCGCCCTCGACCAAGATCTATGATCTTCTGGTGCAATACCAAGATTCCATTCCTGCCGACAACGAGGGATTTCGAGCCTTTGCCGCGAGTTGGTGGGAGAAACAGCCATCTTCGAAGGGACATATGACCGAGAAGTACCATGCAAGCCTGTGGGATTCATGGAATGAAACCTATGCCAGCGAAATCCGGAGGAACATGCAGAAGATCATTGACCTGTATTTCCCTGATGGGCGTCCATAGCTTTGCCGAGCGAGCCGATCGCCAGATATCGTCAGGGTGTACTCAGCCTGGATTGACTCTTGAACGCCATTCAACTCATCGTAGTTTGTGCTGGATCACTCCTGGGGTGCGCCACGTCTGTCGGTGAATCCCCTGACGATGGCGACGGCGCACCTATGGCAGTCCCCCCGCGGAAGCAGCTCCCACTCCTTCTATCGATGAGCTGCTGCTGTTCTACCCCACGAAGTACCCAGATGGCGATTGGGAGCCTGAGGGGCTAAATTTCGAGGATGTCTGGATTCAAACTCCAAATGGCACACGCATTCATGGGTGGTATTGTCCCAGGGCCAATCCGGTTGCCACCATCCTTTATCTCCACGGTAATGCTGGCAATCTATCGCATCGTGCGCCACTCCTCCGACGCCTTCACCAAGAGATCGGCGTTGCCACGCTGATCATCGACTACCGGGGCTATGGCCGCAGCGAAGGAACTCCATCCGTCGCTTTCGCGATCGAGGATGCCCGTGCAGCGCTGAAGTTCTTGGCTCGCAAGGCAATGATCCCAGAAACAAAGATTGTGCTCATGGGCCGCTCCCTCGGTGGGGCCCTCGCGATCGAGATCGCCGCCGAAGCGCCCGCGCGAGCGCTGGTTGTCGAAAGTTGTTTTTCTTCATTGGGGGATGCAGCGAGGTATCACTATCCAAGCCTTGCCTGGCTTGTCCCGCCGGCCAAGCTCGACGCATCGACCCGGATCTCGAGCTTTGACGGACCGTTGCTGCAAAGCCACGGCCAGGCCGACCGCATTGTCCCCTTCGAGCTCGGTCGCAAGCTGTTCCTCGCGGCAAATGAACCGAAGCAGTTCGTGCCCATCCCAGACGGCACCCACAACGATGCACCGTCCGCGGCCTACTATGAACAGTTGAAACAATTTCTGGCGGGATTGAACCGCTAAGCGGTGGCTCAATGCGTGTTCGACCTTGGCCTGTCGGGCGCTATAGGTACGCGCTGCTTGCTGGCGCCTTTCTGGCTGTTCTGATTGGCATTTCCGTAGTGAACCTGCTGCGTGCATTCAAACGTCATGGAACTTCTGCGGACCCGAAGGTGGAAGCCACCGCCATCGTCGACACGGGGCCCTACCGGTTCTCGCGCAATCCGGCTTATCTCGCCGCGGGAGCCCTCCAGTGCGCTTTGGGATTGCTCCTCAACAGCGAGTGGATTCTCCTCATGGTCATGCCCGCCATGATCGTCATCCACAAATTCGTAGTGCTCAAGGAGGAAGCCTATTTGGAAGACAAGTTCGGCGAGGTGTATCTTGATTGCAAATCGCGAGTTCGCCGTTGGCTCTAGCCATCGTTGGCGGATAGCCACCTGCTAGCATGGTCATATCTGATCGACCAGATCAGGTGCACCGATGGCCCTCGGACGCGTCATCGGCGGACTCAAACCGGATGTGAAAACATGAGCCAGTGCAACGCAGATCTGATCCAGTACGCAAATGACGAGATCATTGGCCAGGGCAACTTCGACGTCGTGGATGAGGTTTTCGCCAGCGATTACGTGCTCCATTCCGGCGGCAAGGAATTTAATGGCACCGGTTTCGTCAGGCGGTTTATCGGCCAGCTTCGATCCGCGCTTCCCGATTTTCGCGTGTTGGAAGTCATAATCCTGACCGAGGCAGGAGATCCCCTCGCCTGGCAACGCACGCTGAGCGGAACGCATCAGGTCAACCTGATGGGAATCCCGCCCTCCGGGAAAAAGGTGGAGTGGAGAGACCTGCTGGTCACCCGTTTCGACGGCGGCAAGATCGCTGAAGAATGGGCGGTTTCGGACCTGGCCAGCCAGTTGCTTCTGAGTCTTCCCCGGGCCTGAGCCGCTGGTCACAGTCTGCTAATATCTGATCCTTCACTTTCCGTACCCAGAAGCCAATCCACCTAAACACAAAATGAAAGCAAACTGGAATCCTGACAAGATCGAATCCCTGGTCGATGACTTGGAGAAAGAATCCTCGCAGTGGGTTACGCGTGAGAGCATCTTCGCGGCTCTGTTCCTAGGCGTTGGAGGACTGATCTGGATTCTGAGTTCAGGCTCCTGGGGCTCTATCGCCGCGATCTTCGGTTTCTATTCGCTGGGATTGTGGGAAGGCATGAGGAATACCCAGAAGGAAGTCCTTCTACGATTGGAAGACAAGTGCGTGGATGTCGAGGTTTAATCGAATTGAGGCACTTGGGTTTTAGCCATCGGATGAGCAAGCAACACTCGGTAGGGTCAGGAGCGGCCTGCTCGACGTCGACATCTTGAGAGGTGGGGGGGCAGTGATGACGCAAGGGGTCCGCTAAGCTCGCAACCATGCGAGTGGTCATTCCCGGAGGGTCCGGACAGGTCGGGGCCATCCTGGCGCGTGATTTTCACCGAAGCGGGCACGAGGTCGTGGTGCTTGCGCGCCAGCCGGCAGCTTCCGAGTGGCGCACTGTGGTCTGGGACGGCGTGGCCCTGGGCGACTGGGTCCAGGAAATAGATGGGGCGGGCGTGGTGATCAACCTCGCGGGGCGCAACGTCAACTGCCGCTATGGCGCACGCAATCGTGAGCAGATTCTGCAGTCGCGAGTCCAGACCACCCGCCTGGTGGGAGAAGCCATCGCTGCGGTCGACCGGCCGCCACCGGTGTGGCTGCAGGCAAGCACCGCAACGATCTATGCCCACCGTTTCGACGCAGCGAACGACGAGGCTCACGGAATCCCGGGCGGCGACGAAGCGGGAATCCCCGACACGTGGAAATTCAGCGTCGAGGTCGCCAAGGCGTGGGAGCGCGCCTTCGATCAGGCTGAGATGCCAGGCACGCGCAAGGTTGCGATGCGCTCGGCGATGACGATGAGTCCTGACCGAGGCGGGGTGTTCGACACCCTGTTGACCCTGGTCCGGCGCGGCCTCGGCGGACGGGCGGGCAACGGCCAGCAGTACGTTTCCTGGATCCATGACCAGGATTTCATTGCTGCGGTCCGCCACATCCTGGCCGACGATTCGATCCGCGGCGTGGTCAACCTCGCCGCGCCGCACCCTTTGCCCAACGCCGATTTCATGCGCGCCTTGCGCGCCGCCGCCGGAGTGCGCATGGGATTGCCGGCAACCAAATGGATGCTGGAACTCGGCGCAATTTTCATGCGAACTGAAACCGAACTGGTCCTCAAGAGCCGCCGCGTCATCCCCGGAGTCCTTGCAGCCACCGGCTTCCAATTCACCTTCCCGACCTGGCCCGAAGCCGCCGTCGACCTCTATCGTCGCTGGCAGGCAGGACTCTCGCAAAGTTGAAATGAACTCGATGAGATTCTGTGAGGTCGACCAATAAAGCTAGTAGGCTTTCCCTGATGCAGATCGGAAGATGGAATTGTTCGGCGGCAACGGAAATGGGTAGCCTGGATTTCCAGCATCCCACGGACATGGTGCTTCGGCATCCGTGAGTGCTAAATTTCCGTTAAGAAAAACGATGGCTTCATCCATTCCTTTTGTGCGACAAAATGCGTGGCCCATGGTGCTGGCAAATGCGGTCATCTTGCTTCTGATCACCGCAGCAGCCAGTGTCATCGGACTGGACTACGCGCTTGCATGGGGGCTCGCTGGCTACTTTGCGTTGTCGGGTACCCTCAAAAACCTAATTTCTAGAGATCATCGAAAGGGGATTCAACTCATTAAGGAAGAGAGGTTCAGTGAGGCCATGCACTGCTTTGAAGATAGTTATTCCTTCTATTCTCGGAATCCCTGGGTGGATAGATTCCGGGCAATAACCACCCTGTCAATCAGTGAAATGTGCTATCGGGAAATGGCATTGATGAACATTGCTTTCTGTTTGAGCGTGACTGGCGAACAAGAAAAAGCCATCGCTGAATATCAGAGGCTGCTTGGGCAGTTCCCGAACAACAAAATGGCCGAGTATTCCTTGCGGGTGCTGAAGCCAAAGGGGGAGATTCCGCAATCCAGTGAACGCGAAGGCTAAGTTGTCCTCGCCGGATGACAATCCTCATCCGAACGCAAATACTATGCTCCAGACGTATTAGCGGTATCCTTGGAGAATGGTCCTCCCCCTGATTCTGCTTGCCGCCGCCCTGCAACAAGATCCTGTACGGTTGGATGTTCCGGCGGGTTTGCCGGAACAGTTCCAGACCACCCTTGAGCTGAACGGGGACAGGGTCACGCTGAAGTTGCAGCGACGGTCCTTGCGCTCTGAGGGTTTCATCCTCGAGAACACTGCCGGGCCGATCGAGACCATCCCGCCCTCGCGCACCTACTTCGGTTTCGTCGAGGGTGTGAGCGGCGCCACGGTCGCCGCCAGTCTGGAGCCGCGCGGGCTGCTCGCCACGATCCTCTTGCCGGATCGCACGCATTGGCGGCTTGCCCCGGTTCCCGCGCTGGGAAATGGGTGGCACCAACTGGCTCGCGCCCAGCCTGGCCCAGCGGGTATGTGCGGAGTGGTCGGCGATACCTGGTCTTCGCATTCCCAGACTCCAAGCGGCGGATCGACCCTCATTCCGCCTCCTTCGCGAGGAAACCGCTATTCCTCTCCCTATCCATGGGATTGGACCATGCGTAAATCCCGCATCGCCTTCGACGCGACCTACGACTATTGGTTGCGCGAGGGCCAGACGGTTGCCGGTGTGACCGCCGGCGTCGAGTACCAACTCGCGGAAAATGACCTCACCTGCTCGCGCGATGCCCTGGTCTCCTACGAACTGACCGGCATCGTGATCCGCCAGGCGCCGTATTACACCGGAACCACCTCAGGGGCCCTGCTCGGCGAATTCGGCAATGAGTGGGATGCCAACCAGGGACACATTCCGCGCGAGTCGGCGGTGATGTTGGATGACTATCAAGGCGACGGAATCGCCGGACTGGCCTGGGTCGGAACCCTTGGCGGCGGCCTGGCCTATGCCGGACTCTATTGGGACCGGGGCTACAGCCCGGGGATCATCGCCCATGAAGTGGGTCACAACTGGGGAGCTGGTCACATCGACTGCTGGCCGTGGGGGGGGTCGGCAATGTGCGGCTCGTGGCTCCTTTATGGACCGGAGACGACCAACATCATTCAAAGCCGGGCTGCATGGCTCGGCCTAGCCGAGATCGCCCCATACGCGGACCCGGTGCGCCCCTACGCCGATCCCGACTGGGTAGCCGGAGACACCCAGTCCGATCTGGACTTCGACGTTCTGGACAACGACTACGACGCGAATTTCGAACACATCCACGTCAGTGCAGTGGACCCGGTCTCGGCCGAAGGTGGTTCGGCATTCATCCGTGTCGGTGCCGGGCCTGGTGGGCGCGACCTGATCCAATACCAACCGGATCGTCTCAGGTTCGGACCCTACACCGACACCTTCTGGTACGCGGCCGCCGATCCTTCCAACCTCGAACATTGGACGCCGGTTACGGTGAGCGTCCGTGAGCACAACCTGGTCGCGGAATGGAAATTCGAGGAAGAGAAGGGCAACCGCTTTCAGGATAGTTCCGGCAAGGGCAACCTGGGCATAGCCACGGGGCCCAAGATCTACGCGGAACTCAGTGACCCGAGCATCGTTCTTGAATGCATCAACGATGGCTCGAATCCAAGCAGCAATCTGTGGGATAACGACGGCAATACTGATTTTTCATCCGCCAACCAGGGCGTGGTGAGCGCCAGTTTTACCCGCGATCCGTCCGACGGAACCTGGCTGGAATTTGATTTTGGATCGACCACCGCCGTCATGGGTTTCCGTCATCAGGATCGCAAGGATTCAAGCGTCTGGATCAACAAGTCGATCCTGTGGTTCTCCCAGGACAACGTGTTCGACTCCAACGACACCAAGATTGAAATCCTTCATCACAGCCATGGCAAGTTTGTTGAGTACGGATTCAACGCGGTCCATGCGCGCTACGTGCGCTGGGAAGTCACTGAGCAGTACAACCCCGCTTCAGGCTCGTATTTCCTGGGCGGTCGGGAGCTTTCCTTCCTATATGACTCGCGCATGGCGGAACTCGAGGCGCCCAGCGTGTCCCTTTCCTCAAACGCGTTGAGTGGCAATGGCGCTGAGAACCTGGTCGATAACGACAGCAAGTCCGAATTCGTTTCGTCCGGTCAAGGCGTCGGCAGCGCTCCGCTCACCCGGGATCCTGCGGATGGAACCTGGGCCGAGTTTGATTTCCACGCCATGAGGACCTTCGAGGGCGCCAGCTTCCTTGATCTGCAATCGATCCGGGCGTGGACTGGGCAGTCGCGTCTCTGGTTCAGCAATACCGCCGACTTCTCGCTCAGCGATGCGAACGTGGTCTGGGATCACGGCAATCAGGGTTCGACCCAGGTGCTGGACTTCAACCAGATCCAGGCGCGCTATGTGAGGTGGGAAATCAGCAAGAAAGCGCCTTTGACTTTCAATAACAACATGGGCGGACGAGAGCTCACCCTATATTCCAACCTGGCTCATCGGCAGGGATTCCAGCGCGTTTCGGGTCCTTTTGGAGAGGGTCTTCAGGTGCTGGTCAAACTCAAGGCGAGCGTGGGCAATGCCAGGGATCTACCCACTGCCCACAATGAACCCTTTTCTGTCAACGTGTTCATCAAGCCTGACTCCGGACTGGATGACGGAGCGATGATTGCTGGCTTCGGCAGCCCCACCCAGAACTCGGGCCGCTACTTCGAGTTGATCGAGGGCCGCCTGCACTTTGCCGGCTTCGACACCGGCTGGTCCCCGCCCACCTCCGCGTGGAGCATGCTCACCGCCACTTTTGACGGCACCAGTCTGAAGCTTTTCCGCGACGCAGTCCTGCTTGGAACCTGGAGCACCAGTTTCCAGGCCACCGCGAATGAAATGCACCTGGCTCCCACCGATTCAGTTTTCTCGAGCGCCCATTACCGCGGGCTGATCGACGAACTGGCGCTGTGGAATTACGCTCTCAACGACTCCGAGGTCGCCGGCTTGCTCAGCGGCGGCGCCGCCCACGGACCCGCTCCCTTCGACGGCAGGACAGGGGTCAGCGACGCACCACGGCTGAGCTGGATGGCGGCGCGCAACGCGCCTCAGCACGACGTCTATCTGGCCACCGACTTTGATGCCGCGCGAGACGCGACCCCTGGTTCGTCTGAATACATTGGCCGCTACTCCGAGGCTCATGTCGATCTTCAGAATCTGACGGCAAAGACCTGGTACTTCTGGCGCATCGATGAAATTCACAGCAATGGCGACCACGTTCCGGGGAAGGTGTGGCGATTCAGGACCGAACTCCCTTGGACCACCACCGCCCTGGAGGCCTTTGCCGACGGCAATGACGGCGACCATTTGAACGGGCTGGGAGGGGGCATTGGGTTTGGTGCGCCCTGGGACGTTCCCGCCGGCAATGGCTATCTGCACCGTGCAGGCAGTCTTGGCGCCTACCCCAGCAACCTGCCATTCGTCGAGGCGGGTGGCTATCTCGAGCGCAAGGCGATCGCCAGCCTGCCCATGGAAGGGCAGCGGTTTTTCGACGCCAATGCGATCGACGTCGACCTTGCCCGGGACGAGAGCTATTACCTCTCCTTCGCCTTGCGGCTCAGCGGTGTGGATAGCGGCATGACCGCGATGTGCGGCCTACGCGATTCGAGGACGGGCGGCACCCTGCTTGCAGGATCCGAGAGCGGCTCCTGGGCGATCAACGGGGCCGCGGGAACTGCAAGTGCAGGCGTCGTGAGCAAGAGCCGGGCCCAATTCGTGGTCCTGCGCATCGATGCGAGCGGTCAAAGTGATGACCTGGTGTGGATGAAAATCTACGACAGCGCTCAGGACCTGGTCCACTCAAGCGATACTCTGTTGAGCGGAATCGGCACCGGGGCCAATCAATGGAATCTGTTGAGTTCCGGCGCTGATTCCAGCGGCAACTTCGACCAGCTCTTCATTCGTGCCGGAGGAAACGGGTCCTTCTTCTCGACTTCCATCGTGGAAATGGATGAAATCCGCGTCGGCCGCAGCTGGTCGGATGTCACCGGCCTGTGAACCAATGGCTTTTTGGGGAACGAAAGCACCAACAGTTTGAATCAATAGGGGCAGCTAGCAAGAAATCCAGGCTTCACCAAACACGAGTCATGAGATGCATCGTTGTTCATCCTCATCGAAGTTTGTACCCGGATCCCATTCGTCTTGAGACGGGCGACGTGGTCTCTCTGGGCCGCCGTGACGAGCAGTATCCGGACTGGATCTGGGTCGTCAGCCCAACTGGAAAGGAGGGATGGGCACCCGAGTCTCTGATTCGTAGGGACTCCGCGGAATCAGGGGTGGTTACCTGTGCCTATACCGCCAGGGAGTTGGACACTCAGGTCGGTGAGCTGCTGATCTGCCGAGATGAACAGGCTGGCTGGCTCTGGGCTGAGAACGAAAAATGCGAGTCCGGCTGGGTCCCCAAGGAAACGCTGAGGGCTACCTAAGAAGTCGTGCAAGCAAGGTGCGGCCATTCTTCCTCGATGCCGAGTTCCTTGAGCGTGGCGCGGAGCCAGCGCAACGATTTTTCGATCATCGGACCGCCTTGCCCTTCGCACTCCATGCTCAACACGCCGTCGAAACCTCGGTCGCGCAGTTTGGTCAGGCACGCCTTGATGTTGTCGGCGTTGACTCCGTCACCGATCGCGCACTGGCTGATGGCGATTCCGGTGTCCTTGCCACGCATCGCCTTGGCCATGGATTCGCTGACGTCTTTGACGTGGACGTGGGAGATCTTGTCGAGGAAGCGGTCGCAGAACTCGACCGGATCCCGCCCGGCGATGTAGGTGTTGCCGGTATCGAAGTTCATGCGCAGCTTGGGCGAGTCCGTGAAGGCGAGCATGCGTTCCACCATCTCCGGATTGGTGGTGAAGTAGCCATGGACCTCGATGGTGATGGTGATGTCGTAGCGTTCCGCTGTTGCAACGATCTCTCGATAGGACCGGCCCATGTGCTCCATCGCCTGCTCCTCGCTGAGGCCCTCGGGCTTGCTCAGCCCGTCGGTGGTGGCGATGTGATCGCAGCCGGCGAGTTTGGCCCACGGGATGGCCTTGAGAACGTAGGGCAATCCATGGGAAGGCCCACAACGACCGCTCAACGGATAGGCCGCGTCGATCTGGCTGAATCGAACGCCGAAACCCGCCATCTTCTCGCGCAGCCGGACCGGGTCTTCGTAAAGAGCGACGTGAGGAAAGTAGCCCAGACCATGGATCCAGGATACTCCATCGATCACGCCGGGCTCGATGTAATGGACGTCATGGGCCTGCGCCCAGGCCAGGGCCTTTTCGAAACTAAAGGCCGCCGAGTTGAAGGCGTCGGTGTGGAATCCGATTTTCATGTACTCGTCTCCAATGCTTCCGTACTGAGGATTGCGGAACAACAAGTGGCTGCCCGGATAGCGTACCAATCGGTATGGAATATGCAATGGGCCGGTTTTTCCGTGGCAACCCTTGAACTCACCTGATTGAACCCACCTGATGATCCGTTGCATACCCAAGGGGCTCTTCTCCTGGACCTTCCACCTGGAGGGAGAGGGGCATCACGCTTCGATGGCCTTTGATTGGCTGAAGGAAGAGGGCGACATCGCCGCAGACGGTGCCCCGATGGAGGTGCGCAAGAGTGGCGCATTCAGCGGCCATCGAAATCAGGAGCCCGATGGGACTGTTGAGCCTGAGTCCAGAGGCCGCCATCAGGCGCTGCTTCAAGATTGAGCACGAAGGCCGGCTTCTCGCCATGATCACACCAGATCACCTTTTCACCCGTCGTTCCAAGATCGACATCCGAAGCCCAGAATTCGACTTTCCAACGATCGCGTTCGCCTTTTGGCTGGTCGCGCTGTCCTGGCGCCGCACGCAACGACACAACTCATGATCAAGGTGACTTTCGCGATGGCCTTGGGATCGACTTTGGCCGGGTGTGCGACGCCGGAGGCACGCCGGAGGCCGAAGTGTTCCCGTTCGAGCACCACGAGGTCATTAGCTGACCGAAGCAAACAGGCGCTGGGTGCGGCGGAATGGCGTAAAAAACCGATAAACCACTCGTTTTTTCGGCTGTCGGCATTATCGAATACAGGATGCCCCATGCCTTGTGTTCGTGGTGACCCTATGGACACACCGGCCTGTGGCTTGAAGCCACTACATCCATCGATACGACATGGCCAAGAAGAACACGATGACCAGTGCAGCCCAATCCGCCCGCTCCCGAAGGAAGGTCAAGGCCCGAAAGGTTGTCCAGATGGTGTACTCCTTTGGCAAGTCCAAGACCGAAGGCGATGCCAGCATGCGGCCGTTGCTCGGAGGCAAGGGCGCCAACCTGGCCGACATGACTTCGATCGGCCTGCCGGTGCCTGCGGGATTCACCATCACGACAGAAACCTGCGCGGAGTATTTCAACAGCGGACGCAAGCTGCCAGCGGCCATGATGGACCAAGTCCACCAAGGGGTAAAGCGCCTGGAAAAGGAAAGCGGCAAGGAGTTCGGCAGCAGTACCAACCCCTTGCTGGTGTCGGTGCGCTCCGGCGCCGCGGTGTCGATGCCGGGAATGATGAACACAATTCTCAATCTCGGTCTTAATGACGAGACGGTCGCCGGCCTCGCCGAGCGCACCGGCAACGAGCGCTTCGCCTTCGACGCCTATCGCCGCCTGATCAACATGTACGGCGACGTCGTGATGGAGGTCCCTCACCACGTTTTTGAAGCCGAGTTCGACAAGATCAAAACCAAGGAAGGCGTTCGAGAGGACAACGACGTTTCGATCCAAGGCCTCAAGCAGTTGTGCGTGGCCTACGAGGCAGTATTCAAAAAGGCTGCCGGTATTGATTTTCCCCAAGACCCTCTTCAGCAGCTCGAATTGGCGATCGAGGCGGTGTTCAAGAGCTGGATGATCGACAAGGCGGTGACCTATCGGCGCATCGAGGGAATTTCCGGGCTTGCCGGCACCGCGGTCAACGTGCAGGCGATGGTTTTCGGCAACATGGGCGAAGATTCAGGTACCGGTGTGGCTTTCACGCGCAATCCGGCGACCGGCCAGAACCAGTTCTTCGGCGAGTTCCTGGTCAATGCGCAGGGCGAAGACGTGGTGGCGGGCATCCGTACCCCGCACCCGGTCGAAAAGATGCACCTGTGGAAAGCGGACAACTACAAAACCATCGGTCGAGAAATCAAGGCGACCCTGCTCGAAATCAAAGACATTCTTGAGCGTCACTACACCGACGTTCAGGACATCGAGTTCACCATCGAACAGGGCACTTTCTATATCCTGCAGACCCGCACCGGCAAACGCACCAGTGCAGCAGCGGTCAAGATCGCCTGTGACATGGTCAAGGAAGGCCTGATCGACGAGAAGACCGCGATCATGCGCGTGCCCGCCGCCGGCCTCACCCAGCTGCTGCTGCCCAGTTTCGACCCGCGGGCCAAACTGGATTGCGAGTTGCTGGCGATCGGACTGCCGGCCAGCCCGGGTGCCGCTACCGGCAACCTGGCCTTCAGCGCCGAAGAGGCAGTGAAGCGAACCCTTGCCGGTGAGAAAGTGCTGCTGGTGCGCAAGGAGACCAGTCCCGAAGACGTCGACGGCATGCACCATGCGGCCGGCATCCTGACCAGCACCGGAGGAATGACCAGCCATGCGGCGGTGGTCGCGCGTGGTTGGGGCAAGTGCTGTGTGGCCGGTGCCAGCGAGGTGGAAATCGATGAGATCGCCCACACCATGACGGTTCAAGGCAAGACCTACAACGCCCGCGACACCATTTCGATCGATGGTTCGACCGGCGAGGTCTTTGCCGGCGAGATGGCCACGGTGACTCCCAAGCTCAGCAGCGAATTCAAGAAGCTGATCGGATGGGCCGACAAGGTGCGCACCCTGGCGGTGCGCACCAATGCCGATTCCCCGGAAGACGCCAAGCGGGCTCGGGCCTTCGGCGCCGAGGGCATCGGTCTGTGCCGCACCGAGCACATGTTCTTCGAAGGCGAACGCATCCTCGCCATGCGCGAGATGATCCTGGCCAGAGACCTGGAATCGCGCCAGGCCGCACTGGCCAAGCTTCTGCCATTCCAGCGCGACGATTTCGTCGGCATCTTCACCGCAATGAATGGCCTGCCGGTCACCGTGCGTCTGCTCGACCCGCCGCTGCACGAATTCCTGCCGCACGGCGGCCGCAGTCAAAGGGATCTGGGCGAACTCCTCGGTGTCGGCACCAAGGCCATCGCCACCCGCGTCAACCAGCTCAAGGAAATGAACCCGATGCTGGGCCACCGCGGCTGCCGTCTGTCGATCACCTATCCTGAGATCCTGGTGATGCAGGTCACCGCGATCACCGAGGCTGCGATCCGTTGTCTCTCCGGCAAGCGCCGGGTCAAGGCGATGCCCGAGATCATGATTCCGCTGGTGGGGACCTATCGCGAACTCGAGGTCTTGCGCCAGCTCACCATCGAGACCATCGCCGCCGTCAAAAAGGCCAAGAAGTTCACCGGCAAGCTCAACATTCCGGTCGGCACCATGATCGAGATTCCCCGCGCGGCTCTGACCGCCGACGAGGTCGCCGCCCATGCTGACTTCTTCAGTTTTGGCACCAACGACCTGACCCAGATGACCTTCGGCTTTTCGCGAGACGACATCAACAGCTTCCTGCCGGACTATCTCGGCCAGGATCTTCTGCCGGAGGACCCCTTCGAAAGCCTCGACGTCAGCGGTGTCGGCCAGCTGGTCGAGACCGCGGTGCAAAAAGGGCGAAGCGTCAAACCGGGGCTCTCGTGTGGCATCTGCGGCGAACACGGCGGCGACCCTGCCTCGATCGATTTCTGCCACAAGGTCGGATTGGACTACGTGTCCTGCTCACCCTTCCGAGTGCCCATCGCCCGGCTCGCTGCCGCTCAATCGGCATTGTGAGACCAAGAGAGTGCAGCGTCCCTAACTGACCGTAGACAAGGTCATTCCGCCCCACGGCAGCGTCTTTTTCCCCTGGACGGCGTCAGCAGAACCCGCCCCTATCTAAAGATAGGGGCGGAACCAGGTTCCTTGCCAGGGAACAAAACCACTTGCCATGGAACGAAAGCACTATATCCACGGCCAGCTAAGATCGGGCAACCCAATCCCTTCTCGGGCATGAGGTGCGTACCAGTTGAATTAGAAGAACTCCTGGGCCTCTCGGGCTCGATCCTCCGCGCCCAGGCCACCTTCGTGGTCCTTCGAGTCGCTGGGCATCAGGACCGTGAAATCAAGATCGACTTTCGCCGAGCACTGCGCCGGTCAAGGCTGTCGGGCCCCTTTCAAAGTCTGGGTTTAAGCGATCGGCATCCGCTGTGTGTGCCCTACGAAGAGCAGGTCGGCAGGGTTGCCTTTCACTCCGGACCAAAGGATGCCGTGGGGTTCCTGGCTGCTCTCACAGAGGCGACCCGTTCCAAACTGGGCAACTGGGTCGCTTTGGAGGAAATCATGAATCCCTGCTTCATGGTGCCAGGGAAGCTCGGGCCGCGTTCGAACGGACAGCTCTTTTATGGGCCCTTGTCGCTGGTCCAGGACCTGCTCCCAATCCTGGAAGACCACGGCGTTGGATTCAGGCTGTTCAAGCTAGAACAACGGACTGTGCACGCGTGGGCCCTGACCCTGGATGGGATGTACGTGGTCTCCACGGAATTCCAGAGAGCTCGACTATGTGCGGAGTAATTTGGGCCCTCTGCTGGTACTTTGAGGGAGTGAAGCCCATGAGAGAACCACACTGCTGAAACCATGGAAGCCGCCGTTCAAGTCTTCGCCAGTGTCAACCTTCTGGTACTTGGGCTTTCCCATCTGGCCCAGCCTCAGGCCTGGGCGGATTTCTTCCAGTTGTTGGAATCCAAGGGCACTCCTGGCGCATTTATTAACGGCTTCCTCGGCCTGGGAATGGGTTCCGTGATCGTGGCCTTTCACAACGTTTGGGCAGGGCTTCCCCTGCTCCTGACGCTCTATGGATGGCTCCTGATCGCCAAGGCACTGGTCACTTTTGTCCATCCTTCGTTGGCGCTGCGCAGTATGAGAATTGCAGCTTCAAGCCCTCCACAGAAATTTGTATTGCCTGGCGTTTTTCTCACTCTTCTCGGTGCTCTGATCCTCTACCACCGTATTTCCGCTGTTCCCAACATTGCAGCATGAAAGCTATCGTGCAGAAGAAGTACGGGTCTCCGGATCTCCTGGAGGTTAAGGAAGTCGAGCTGCCTGAGGTCGGGGAAGACGAAGTGCTGGTGCGGGTGCGCGCGGCTTCGCTGCACCCGGACGTCTGGCACATGGTGTGCGGGCGGCCTTGGATTCTGCGCCTGATGGGGGGGGGCTTGATCCGGCCCCGGCAGCCGATTCCTGGCACCGACGTGGCTGGGGTGGTCGAGGAGGTCGGTTCCCGGGTTACCCGCTTCCGCATCGGCGACGCGGTGTTCGGCGAAACCGTCGATGCCAAAACCTGGGCTCACGGCGGCGCTTACGCCGAGTTCGTGGCGGTGGCACAGGATCTACTGGCCAGCAAGCCGGACAACGTCACTTTCGAGCAGGCTGCTTCGGTGCCGGCCTCGGGATACATCACCCTGCTCAATCTGCGCGATCCCGATCAGATCCGTCCCCATCACAGGGTCCTGATCAATGGCGCAGGCGGCGGCGTGGGCACGCTCGCTGTGCAGATCGCCAAGGCGCAGGGTGCGCACGTGACCGCGGTCGATTGCGCAGTCAAATTCGACATGCTGCGTGCGCTCGGTGCCGACGAAGTTGTGGACTACACGGTCGAAGACTTTACTCGCCGCGGTCACCGCTACCATCTGATTTTCGACGTGCCGGGAAGCCGTCGTTTTGCCGATTTCAGACCAGCACTTGAAGTGGACGGGCGCTATGTTCCCATTGGTCACGAACATTTCGGCAAGCAGGGTCGGCGAGTTTTCGGCCTGGTGCCGCATTTCTTCAAACTGATGTTCCTTGGGCGCTTCACCCGGCAACTGCGGGGGCCGAAGATCCCCCGACCCGGTCGCAAGGAGGCCATGGCAATCCTCAGTCGGATGCTTTCCGCCGGTCAGATCACCCCCTGGATTGATCGCAGCTATCCCATGGACGAAGTGCACGAAGCCTTCCGGCGCATGGTCGAAGGCGAAACCCTGGGAAAGGTTATCCTGATCCCGTGAGCGCCTTCCAATTGACTTGTGAAAGGAAAATGAGCCAGCCGCCGGAGGTGCTCTACCCGGCCTGGACCAGCGAAGAGATCAGCCGGTGGTTCGCAGCGCCGGGCACGGTGCGCATGAAAGCCGAAGTCGACGCTCCTTATTACTTCGAAACGCGCTTCGATGGTCAGCGCCATCCCCACCAAGGTCGATTCCTGCGCCTTGAGACCAACCGGCTGGTCGAAATGACCTGGGCGACCGAAGCCGGAACGCAGGGCGCCGAAACCGTACTGACGATCGAGCTGATCCCAGCAGACAGCGGCACGCTGTTGCGCCTGCACCACGCCGGCTTCCGCGACGAAGAGTCGATGTTGGGCCATCAAGACGCATGGCCAATGGTCCTTGAGCGACTGGACCAGCTCTACACCGGCCCGGCATGATCCAAGAATGAACATTCGCCCAGCCCGACCGGAAGACGCGGCGGCGTGGGTGCAGATGCGGTCCATTCTCTGGCCGGAGGCCGACCTTGGCGAGCACCGTCGCGAGGCCGACCAGTTTTTTGCCGGTCACTTCCCGCGTGGTCCGTGGGCGGTTTTTATGGCTGAGGATCCAACCGGCAAGGTGGTGGGTTTCGTCGAGGTCTCGGTCCGACCCTATGCCGAAGGTTGCAGCAGCGCGCAGGTGGCCTATCTCGAAGGCTGGTTCGTGCAGGAGCCCGCGCGCCGCAGCGGGATGGGTCGCTCCCTGGTCGATGCCGCCGCAGCGTGGGGCCGGGCACGGGGCTGCCAAGAATTCGCTTCCGACGCGGAGGTGGACAACGAGGTGAGCAGGGCCGCGCACTGCGCGCTCGGTTTTGCCGACGTCGGCGTGGTGCGCTGCTTCCGTATGCGGCTTGCACACGACGCCGCAGCCGATTCCTAGATCCCTTTTGCACAACGGCCTATCCTTGCCCGCATGAAAAGCCTGTGCCTGGTCTTGTGCGGAGTGGGAGGGGTGCTCGGCGGGAGGATTGAACACGAAGCAGCCGCAGAACCCTGGGTGTTGGTCGCGGCTGCGGACGGCCGCGTCGAGGCCGCTGGCACCGCCGCCGATCCCTTGAGTTTCGACGCGGCTCTGCTGCGCATGTCGACACGCCTGCAGCAACAGGGCCTGCCAGAAGGCGGATGCCGCCTGATCGTGCGCGGCGGGCGTTACCCGATCCAGGTGCCGTGGGTGCTGGGGCCGGAGTTCGTCGGCACCGCGCGCAGTCCGATTGAGATTCGCGCCGCTGAAGGAGAGGACGTGTTTTTCGATGGCGGTTTCCGCATCGACGCCACCGCCTTCCAAGCGGTGCAGGATCTGGACGATCGCAAGCGGCTGGCTACCGCGGTGGTCGACCGCGTCCGGGTGACCACGCTGAGTGATCCGGCCTTGATCCGCGCCTTGAGCACGCGCGTGGTCACCACCCTGGCGGTCGACGGCGGTATCTATCTTCCTGCGGTGTTCCCGAACACAGGCTACGCCAGTTTCGGCGATTCCATGGTGGTGGCGGAAGTCAGTCCTCCCGCGATCCGGCCGGGATCCGAGGGTTATGGCATCCGCGCGGGACACCCGCCCTTCCAGGAGGAAGGGCGGGCGCAGGGGTGGCTGGGTTCGATCGACGGACCGCGCGGGGCGTGGGCGCAGATCAAGCGACGAGGCGACGAAATGGCCGGCACCTGGGAGCAATGGGAAGCCGAGCTGACGCGCAACCCGAAGCGCTGCCAATTGACCGGCTACATCGATGCCAACTGGTTGCTCAAGTCGCAGGCCGTGGTCGGCGCCAGCGCGGAAAACGAGGCGATGCATCTCTCGCAGGCGCTGGCCTATGGCTGGCAATGGAAGCAGAATGACAAACCCTTTCGTGTGTTCGGCCTGCTGTGTGAACTGGACCAGCCGGGCGAGTGGCACTTCGACACTTTGGAGCGGCAGCTCTATCTGCTTCCACCTGGAAACTTGAAGGCGAACACCCGCATCCATCTGCCGGTGGCCGAGGGTTTTCTGAAACTCGATCGCACGCGTCACGTGTCGGTGATCGGCCTGAACGTCGAAAACCTCGGCGGTGGTTTTGCCTACCGCATCGAAGGCGGCGAGCACAACCTGGTGGCGGGGGCGAAGATCCGCAACAGCGCCGCAGGCGGGGTATGGGTGGGCGGCCGAAACAACCGGGTGCAGAGCTGTGATCTGGTCGACCTTGAACACCACGTGCGCCTGGGTGGCGGGCGTCGCGGCCCCGGGTTGCTCGAGGCGGGCGCCAATAGTGTGGTCAATTGCCACATCTATCAAAAGGGTTTTGCCCACCGCAAGGTGAGTATTTCGATCTCAGGAGTGGGAAACCATCTGCTGAACAACCTGGTACATAATTCGATCGGACAGGCGGTGGTGGTCAGCGGCAACGACCACCTGCTTGAATGGAACGAATTCTTCAATATCGGTTTCGACGAAGGCGACGGCGGCGCGGTCTATTCCGGGGCCGATCTGATTGGATACGGCAACACCTACCGGCACAACTTCTTTCATCACTTGATGCACGTGCCGGGCAAGGTGGAGCGTTCAGGAATCCATCTCGATGACTGCCAGGCCGGGGCCACCTGCGTCGGCAACGTGTTCTACAAGTCGGCGGCCAAGGGCATCTTCATGTTCGGCGGTGCTGGTCACACCCTGACCGACAACGTTTTTCTGGAAGGCTTTCGAGGCATTTACAACGTGGGTACGCTCGGCGCCAGGCACTATCAATGGGAACAGGAGATCGCCGCCGATCCCGAGCACAACTACCGCAACACCAAGGAGAACTACCTAGGCAGAGTCGAACGCGTGATCGGGCCCGAAGGCTGGCTACGCGAACCGTGGCGCAGCCGCTTCCCGCTCATGGTGCAGGTTATGAGCGACCGCGGCAAATTCGGGCGAATGTGGCCGATCCGCTGCCAGATTGAGAACAATCTCTTCTATGGCCATTCCCAAGGAGATCGCACGATCTGGAGTCGCATGGACCCAGAAGTCACGGCCAAGTCCATCCTGCGCGGCGACCGGGTGATCCGCCCCGAAGTTTTCGTCGACTACGCAGCGATGGACTTCCGCATACGCCCCGAGGCAGAGGGCATACCCACGATTCCCTTCGAAAACATCGGCCTGACCCTCGACCCCTATCGCCAGCAGGTTCCGGACAAGGCGCACTATCGCCAGGCGATGCGCGATTTCTACGACGGAATCAGCAGCATGCCCGGCACCCACAAACGCATCGACAGCGCCCTCCTGCTCGAGGGAACTCCCTGGACGGGCGCGCCCATATCCGACTGAGTAAACCCAGCAGGTGGCGCCTCTGCCGCTGAAACCTCCTTTTCCCCATCGTCCCTCGCACGCCGAGGAGCGAGAGCGGGCGTGCGACGGCGAACAGTGGGTGCGCTCTTGCAATCGGCAATAGGCCGAGAATCCTCTTGGGTACAGGCACAAGAATTGCACGCTGAGTCCTAGAAACATGATCAGTCTTGGACTCCCCTTATTGTTTTTGGCAACTCCCGCCGGCTTCCCTGGCCAGGCCGGTGGATACCAGGAGGGCCTGTGGAAAACCGAGGACCTCGCTGGCCCGCCAGTAGCGCAAAGAATGAGTGATTGGAATGGCGACGGTGTTCCCGAGTACGTGGTGAATAGCCAGGGGAAGGACCAGCCACCGGAACCGATCCTGCAGGTCGTTGACGGGCACAGCGGCGAGGTCCTGTGGCAGTGGTTCGATCCGCAACCGCAAGAGGTTTTTGAAATCACTGTGCTGGAAGGGCAGTTCCATGCGAATCCCGGGGTCGAGGTGCTGTGCGCAGTGCACCGCAATTTCGGATTTCCGAGTGAACTTCTGCTGTTCAGCGCGCAGGATGGAAGTTTGCTGTGGAAGAGCTGGGCCCTGCAGCACCCTCTGCGTCTGCAGGCGCTGACCGCGGTCGCGGATCTGGATGGAGACCATCTCGAGGACATTCTCTTCCTGGCTCCCTTCTGGAGCGGCAACGGTGCCGGCTTAGGTGCGATTCTGGGAGGCAGCGGAACCCTCCTGTGGAAGATAGAATCGAAACGATTCAGCCGCTTTCTTTATTGGATCTTCCACGACATCGATGCCGATGGAATTGATGAAGTCTTCCTGGGTGATCCGCGGGCACGGATCGATGTCTGGTCGGACTATCAGGGCATGGCGGGGCAGATCGATCCGAGGAACGGGGATTTCCTGTGGCGCCTGGACGGCGATCGCCCTGGGGCAGGGATGGGCACCCACATGGATTTCGTCGACTTTGAACAGGACGGGATCTCCGAGGTGGTGGTCTTCCAGGATCCCAACATCACCGACATGCGCGGATCGGTCCAGGTGCTCGAACCGCACACGGGCCTGATCCGCTGGACCGCCATGGAAGGCGTGTGGCAATCCGGCAGTGTTTCGCAAGGGGTCTACGCCGACCTCGATCACGACGGAATCCTCGATGCGGTGTTCGGCTCACCCGCGGCGCTGTTCTTCACCGGTACCGGAAAGCGCAGGTGGGCCGGTGCGGTGCGGGCCTACTCCGGGGCCACCGGGCGCAGGATGTGGGCCATCGATGGCGACCAGCCGCGTCAACGCCTGGGCTTCGAATTGATCCTGGCAGAGTCGGCACTGCGACTGCACCCTGACGTGTTGATTCGTTTTGAAGCCCCCATCGGCTCGACCGGCGAAATCGGGGAAGGATTCCATCGGGTGAACGGGCGCAATGGCCAGGTGCTGTGGACTCATTCGCCAGACCAGAAAGGGGAGCGCTTCACCCACCTCGTCGTCGCCGACCTCGACCTCGACGGCGACGACGATGTCCTTCAGGGAGCCCGTGACATGGAGGTGGGCGGAATGCCCCGGGCGGGTGCGGTGCAGGTCTTCGAAGGCGAGACCGGTTCCTTGCTCAACCGCATTGCGGGTGCCGAGGCGGGGGAGAACCTCGGAGCCACTCTTGCCTGGATGGGCCATCCGAACGGGACCCGGCCGTTGCTGGCGATCGGTGCTCCCTGGCATCAAGTGGCCACGCTTCGCGGAAGTGGCCACGGCATGGTGGTTGGGGTGGATCCGCTCCTGGGTACCGAATCGTGGCGGCACACGGGCGGATTCGACCGGGCGCTGATCGGTCAGCACCTCCAGGTCCGCGACCTTGACCACGATGGTTTTCCCGACCTGTTGAGTTTTGGCGCGCGCAGTCCGACGCAGTGGCCTCAATTCGCCGGCATGCTGGCGGTGCAGGGCCGATCAGGAGAACTGCTCTGGGACGTGGGATTCCTCGGGGAAGGAGTTGCGGTGTTTGAAGACGTGGATTCCGATCTCGACGGCGATCAGATCGCGGATCTGGTGGTCGGTACCAGGACCAGCGTGCTCGCGCTGAGCAGTGTTGTTGGCGGCTTTCGCAGTGGGCTCGAACTCTCCACGAGCGAACTCTCGCTTTCCCAGGGAGGGCAGGTCGAGTTGGAAATAGATCTGCCCGGAGTATCGGCATCCCTGCCCTATCGGGTCCTGGGTTCCCTTCACGGGACCGGTCCCACCATTGTCGATGATTTGGAGGTCCCGCTGACTCAGGATCAGGTCCTGGTCCGCAGCTTTCTCGGTCAATTCCCTCCGGGTTTCCTGTTCGGAGGCGCCGGCCTGCTGGACGCGATGGGCAATGCGCGGGCTGTATTGAGAACCGCCCCGAACCTCCTGCCCCCGGCTTTGCTCGGCAAGACCCTTCATCTGGCGGTGATCTCGCGCGGGCCCAATGGGCTTTGGGAGTATTCTACGGTCGCTCGACCTCTACTCTTTCTTCCCTGATGCCCAGGGTCCGTCAGGGGAAGGGGAGTCGAGCAAGAGGACCGTAGGATGAAATCCATGATGTTGAGCAGGAAACTGATGGGGAGCCAGCCGGTGAATTCGGGCCTCCTCCATGTGAGCGCGGCGTTGTGTACCGCAGTGGCGATTCTATGCGGGAGTGCCGCGCTGCAATCCCAGCAAGCAGAACCCAGCCAGGCGGTTTCGCAACGCCCGGCGATTCTGATCACCAACGATGATGGAATCCGTTCCCCGGGCATGCGCCTGCTGGCCGAGGAGCTTGGCAGTTTCGCCGACGTGGTGATCGCGGCGCCGAGTGGCAATCGCAGTGGTTCCTCGCAGAGCCTTGGCTTACGCGAGACGGTTTCGGTCGAGCGTCTGGAAGAGGGCGTCTATTCGATCGACTCGACACCGGCCGGATGCGTTGCCGTGGCAATGGATCTGCTCGCCCCGGAGGGCGGTTTCGACCTGGTCATCAGCGGACCGAATACGGTCGAAAACGTGGGTGCCGACGCCGACATTTCGGGCACCGTCGGGGCTGCGCGCATGGCCACGCGTTATGGAGTTCCGGCGATCGCCGCGTCGCATTCGATGCGGTGCCGGGATCGCCAGGCTGTAGTGGTATTCCTCCGCCAGCTGGCCGGCGAGGCCCTGGAAAGGAAACTGCCGCCGAGCGTGTTGCTGAACGTCAACCTGCCGGCCGGCCAATCGACACAGTGGAAGGCACCCTTGGTCACCCGCCTCGGCGGCAGCGGCTTCACCTTCCGTTTTCAAGGGGCCTTTGACGAGCAGGGCAAAATGGAAACCAAGGCCCAGGTCGAGGGATTCAAAGACGCCTCGCCCGAGGGCAGCGACTCGTGGGCCCTCGCCCAAGGACACGTCTCGATCTCCGTTCTTCCGGTGCACACCGCGGTTGATCCGCCCAAGATCGATCTGAAAGACTGGAAGTCGATCCAGGCGCCGCACTACGTGCGTCAGCAACCGCTAGTCCCTGAACTGCCGCCGGTGTCGTTGCAGGATTGGCGCAGCGAGCGCATTGCCCTGCCGCCAGAGTTCGCGCCGCAACTTCCTTCCGGAGACGAGATCCTGCTGTTCGCACCCGGCATGTTCGTCGCCGAGGCACCAGACTATTGGTCCTATGCATTTCTGATGCGCATCGATCAGGACGTCCCCGACGCGACCGAACTGACGACCCTCTTCGAGCGCTATTTTGATGGCTTGCTAGGCGCCGTCGGCGGAGAGGAAATCGGCTCCGACCCCGCGCAGGTCAGTCTGCGCCAGATCGGCCCGGGCCGCTACGAAGGTGAGGTCCGCTTGATCGACGCCTTCGTCACCCAGCAGCCGGTAGACTTGCGTTTATTGGTCCGTTCCAGCACTGAGAACGGCGCCACCAGCCTGCGCGTGCAGGCAAGCCCGCAGCCCAGGGAGCACGCCATCTGGCAATCCCTCGCTTACGTCGCGCACACCTTGGAGATTTAACTCGCGTTCGACCATACCATTCAGTGCGCAGAAAGCCATGACCTGCTAGGCCTGGCTCTTGGCCAGCTTGCTGCGCTGTTTTTCGGCGGCCTTGCGGATGTACGGTGCGGCCAACGGCGTTTTGCAGCTGGTATCGCCGTGGTCGACTTCGACCTTGCCGACGCGTTCGGCGGTGGCCAGCGCGGATTTCTCATCGATGTAGGTACCGATTCCGATCAAGGCCTGGTTCATCGAATAACGCACGCGGTTCGGCGCGGCGTGGATCTCTTTTTCGATGGTCTTGAGGAAGGCTTTGTATTCACCTCGGGTCAAGGAGTCCGGAGCTTCACGGCAGAGTCCGGCGAGCATCATCCAGCCGGTGCCGGCGACGACTTCGGAGCGGGCGCTCATCCAGGCTCGCATCATCTTGACGGCCACCGGGCTGCGTTGGGCGACGTTGGACAACGCTGAGGACAGGCCGTGCCAGTCGACGTCTTTCATCCATGCACGAAGCGCGGTCATCGTCATGCGGGCAGGGTCGGCGATCATCGTCGCCAGCAGACGCGCATCGATGTTGCCGCTGGACCATAACTCGATGGCGAGCGGATGATCGACCTTGATTCGGCGCACCATCTTGTGCAGGTCGCCGAATTTGACTCCATAAAGCGGCCCGACCGCGCCGTGGCGCCGATAGGTCTTTCGGGTCTGGGCGCTGCCGTAGGACTCAAGTTCTTTCAGGACCAGGGTGCAGGACATGCATCCACCCTAATGGATCGCATCGTGCCAGGTTGAAATCAGATTCGAAGGGGTAAGCTGAGTTCGTGAAAATCCTCGTCCTGGGCGCTTCCGGCGCGTGCGGCCGTTGGGTCACGCGCTTGGGCGCTGAACGTGGGCACCAAATCACCGCGGTGGTGCGCCCGCATTCGGTGTTCGCAGTTCCTGAGGGAACGACTCTTGTTCAGGGTCAGGTTCTCCAGTCTGACTTTCTCGATCCTCTGTTCGCAACCCACGATGCAGCAATCTCATGTCTGGGATTGCGGCGATCCAGCGTGCTCCCGTGGTCGAAGCTGCATTCTCCTCCCGACCTGGTGCAACAGGCGGCCAGAGTCGTGGCTGAGTCTCCGTCCGCCGCGGCATTGCAGCGTTTTGTCTGGATCAGCGCCGGCGGAGTCGGGGCAAGCCGAGCGCAGTCCAGTGCACTCGTCAAGCTGATGATCGGTCTGGGCAATGTCGGCGTCGCCTATCAGGACCTTGAAAAGGCCGAAGCAATTCTCGACGGGTCTCCTGTCCGCAGCCTGGCGGTGCGTCCGGTGACCCTCGTTTCGGGTTCTCCCAAAAGGAAAAGGGGACCTGTCGATCAATACCGGATGCTGTCCACCATCCGCCGCAGCGAGGTGGCGCAATTCCTGCTTGATGTGGTGGACGGCAACGGCTCCATCCCCGATCGTCACGTGTTGTTGGGATAAGCCAGCATGACTCATCTTCTTGTTCGCTGGCTGTATCTGACTGGGATGTACTCTGGAATCCGCGGCGTTGTGAATCGCGTCGCGAGCAGACTCTACCGACTCGATCGAAGGGTTCAGCGGATGAACGGGCGGCATGCGTCCAGCCCTGAATTAGGCGACCTGGTCTTTCGCGTCCACGCGCGCGCGCGCCCACGTGCCAAATTGGAGAATGCTCGCTTCGGAATCCTTTCGATACGGCAGAAACAGTCACCCATTCACCCCCTGGCCTACAGGTACCTTTGCCGGACCAGCCACTTCGGCTGCGGGCACGTGGAAATCGCCTTCTATGAATGTGAAGGCGAGGTGACCTTTTACGGCATCCGGAATATAGCCCGGGCCAATGCCCAACGGCTTGGGCTTTCGCATTGGGCGCACGGTCTCCAGATGTTTCGGCGAAACGAAAACCCACGGCTTCTTGGCACCACCACCGCCCTCCTCAGCCGTTGCGGCCTGACTTCCCGTCACGCCGAAGCGGGGGAGTGTGTTCAGCTGGCGGTCGACGATCGCTTGTTGCCCCGCGGCAAGCATGAGCGGGTCCGCACCTCTCTGTTGAGGAAGTACGAAAAACTGCATATCATGATGGAGCGTCAGGATCGACCCGCAGCACGCTGAAAACATTGATCAGGCAATTCATCGCCTTGGCTTTGCTCGTTTTTTCGGCGGTGATCACAGTTCTCTGGGACACCGACGAAGCAAGTTCTGCAACGACGGCTCCGCTGCTCGGATCCTATTGGTCGTCCACCGGGGGGTTTTCTTTGAAAATCCTCCCTTACCATCGTTTCGAATGCACGGTCTTTAATGGCTCCGTGGATGGATGTGCGACCGTATTTGGAGCTGGGGATTCCTCTGGTGATTGGTACCTTGAGGGTCAGGAGTTGGTTTTTTCACCCTGGAACGAGGCTACCGAAATCGCGGTCAGCCTGGTCGGCGCCGTAGCCCAGCCGTCCGCCAAGGGAATGCTTCTTCGAGCCACCTTCAAGCCCTATTGGGTCGATGCACCGGTTGCCGAGGGCGAGCTCTACCTTAAGAAACACAACTGACCGCCGTGGCATTTGCGCTGTACTATTGAATTGGACACGAGTGTCCTTGCCAACCCCCTTTTCTGTTCATGCGTGCTGCCACCTTCATCCTCCTAATGCTTCTCGCCACGCAGCTTCCCGCCCAGATCGTGGGCGGGGAAGTGGAAACTCTGCACCGTTTCAATGGCGTCGCCATTGGGGACTCCCTCGGCCACGCGGTCAGCGGTGCTGGCGACGTTGACAATGATGGTTTTGCCGACCTTATCGTTGGCGCCTGGGCGGCGGATCCGGGCGGCAATTCCTTCGCTGGCTCAGCCTATGTCTACTCGGGAGTCGGTGGCGCGCTGATCTACCAGTACCACGGTGCGGCGGCCTTCGATGAGCTGGGTGTGGCGGTCTCCGGTGCGGGCGACGTCAACAACGACGGCTTTGACGATTTCGTCATCGGCGCGAGCGGCGCTTCCCCGGGCGGACTCGGTTCTGCCGGATCTGCTTTCGTCTACTCCGGCCTCAACGGTGCACTGATCTATCAATACGACGGAGAAGACGTCAGCGTGTCGCTCGGTTCCGCGGTGTCCGCGGCCGGCGACGTCAACAACGACGGCTTCGACGATTTCATCATTGGTTCTGAGAGCGCACGACCCAACGCCCTGTTCTCAGCAGGCTCGGCGATGGTCTATTCGGGCGCCACCGGCGCCTTGATCTACCGCATCGACGGCACGGTGGCCTGGGACACGCTGGGGCATTCGGTTGCCGGCGCCGGCGACGTCGACGGGGATGGCTCCGATGATTTCCTGATCGGTGCACCTCTGGCGGACCCAGGTGGGGTTTCTGCCTCTGGTTCGGCCTTCGTCTACTCGGGCGCCAGCGGACTGTTGCTCTATCAATACGACGGCACTACGACCTTCGACGGAATGGGAGAATCCGTTGCCGGGGCCGGCGACGTCGATCAGGACGGTTTCGCTGACTTCATCATCGGCGCCAAGAGCACCGACGTTGGCGGCGTGGTCAACGCGGGTTCGGCCTTCGTCTACTCAGGAGCAAGCGGTCTGCTCCTGCACCGCTTCGACGGAGACACCAGCAGCACGTCCTTTGGGATCTCGGTGTCAGGAGCGGGCGACTTCGACGGCGATGGCTTCGACGACCTCATCGTCGGTGCCAATACCGCAGCGCCCGGCGGCGTCAGCAACGCGGGATCGGCCTTGGTCTACTCAGGAGCGAGCGGAGACCTCCTCTTCCGAGCCGATGGAGAAGATTCCCAGGACTTCCTCGGCCGGGTTTCGGGCGCCGGAGACGTCGATGGTGACGGCCGCGGTGACGTCATCGTAGGGGCATCCGGAGAGGACCCGAGCTTCATCACCGATGCTGGCTCCGCATACGTCTACAGCCATAAACCCTTCCTTTCGGCGAGCGCCAAAACCGTTTCCGCCGCCGCCGGGGCCACTCTAGATTTCACCCTCGACTTCCCTGACGCAGCCGCCGGCAAGGAATACAAGATCCTGATCTCCGAGACCGGCAACGGGCCGACCACCTATGGAGTCGACATCCCGTTGACCCAGGACAGCCAGGTGCTGAGCACCTTCCAGGGCGTTTACCCGGTTCCGAATACCACCGGAATGCATGGCATCCTCGATGCGTCCGGCAATGCGCGCGCCGACCTGACCGTGCCCGCCGGCATTCCTGCCGCTCTTATCGGCCGCATCTACTGGCTCGCAGCGATCGCCAACGCGGCGGGGCAGCTGCCAGAGCACAGCTCGGTCGCGGTGACCATTGAAATCACCCCTTGAGGCGCCCGCCTTCCATGAGCAGACCGCCTTCCTTGAGGCGGTCCAAGGTGCCTACTCGCGCAGCAACGGAGCGCTGCGGCCGCTGCTCTTGAAGTCTTCGAGCAGCGCCTTCATGCCTTCGACGATCTCAGGGCGTTGGTGATAGAGGTTGCGGGTTTCGCCCGGATCGTCGGCCAGGTTGTAGAGCTGGCCGGGTGCGTCGGGCTCGGTGTCGGGTAGAGCGTAGGCTTGCAGTCGTCCACGGCCGTAGTTGTTGCCGCCGGATCCTCGATGGTCGAGAAGCTTCCATTTTCCCTGGCGCAAGGAAAGAGCCAATGAGATCGTCTGCGCGATCATGGTCTCGCGTACCGGTTCCCGCGCCGTGCCGAGCAGGACCGGCAGGAAGTCGTAACTGTCCTCGGCCGCATTGGTGGGCAGTTCATAGTCGACGATTGCGGCACAGGTCGCCATCACGTCGGTCAGGTTGAAGAGCTGGTCGGTGGTGGTGCCGGCAGCGATGCGGCCCGGCCAGCGGGCGATCATCGGCACACGATGTCCGCCCTCCCAGGAATCCCGCTTCATGCCACGCCAGGGTCGCGCGCCGTCGTGGGCGTGGTCCGCGCGCATGTGGATCACCGAGGTGGTTTCGGGACCGTTGTCACTGGAGAAGATCACCAGGGTGTTGTCGGCAATTCCGAGCCGGTCGAGCGTGGCCATCAGTTCGCCGACGACCGCGTCGAGCTCGAGAATGAAATCGCCGTGCGGACCGGCTCCGCTCCGGCCCTTGAATTCCTCGGCCGGGAAGGAGGGCAGATGAACCGCCTGGGTGGCGTGATAAAGGAAGAAGGGCTGCTCGGGGTGGTCCTTGACGTGTGATTCCAAAAACCGCTTGCTGCGTTCGAGGAACACCATGTCGACACTTTCCAGATCGAAGTCGGAGGCGTGCATGCCGCGCCGGTTGTCGTTGGCGTAGGGGTGCTTGGGCAAACCGGTCTTGTCGAGCAGTTCGGTCGGCGGAAGCGGAATCCGATTGCCCTCGACGTAGGCGTAGAGCCAGTCGGTGGTCGGACAGCTCGCGGTGCCGAAGAATTGATCGAAACCGCAATCGAGCGGCCCGCCGATCGCGGCCCGTTGGTAATCGACGCGTTGAACCGCCTCGAGGCCGTTCTTATGGATGGGCTCGCCGTTGTGGTCGAAAAAAGTCCAGCCGACGTGCCATTTGCCGAAGGCGGCGGTTGCGTAACCGTGTTCACGCAACATATCGGCAAGGGTCAGGCGCTCCTCTGCGATCAAGCTCGGCCCGCCGACCCCGGTGAACACCCCGCGGTAGTCGAGGCGAAAGGCCATGTGCCCGGTCAGCAAGCCGTAGCGCGAAGGCGTGCACACCGTCGAAGGGCTGTGCGCGTCGCTGAACAGCAGGCCCTCACGCGCCAGGCGATCGAGATTGGG
>JAJFFB010000068.1 GCA_021776925.1 Planctomycetota bacterium
AGGTAGCGCACCACATCATTGAGCGGAGCGAGGTCCGGGCCGGCGAGTAGCAGGACGCGGTCGGCGTGTTCGCGGGGGGTTTGGGTGCGGGATTTGGGGAAGCCGTGTTTGGCCAGTTCGCGGCATAGGCGGCGGTAGGACTTCAGGCCTTGGGCGACGATGGGGTCGTCGACGTCGGGGGCTTCGCGGCGGCGTTTTTCGAGCAGGCCGGTGAGCAGGGCGATGGTGGTGAGGAGCAGGCTGAGGGAGAAGGCGAAGATGCCGATGCGGAGCCAGCGTTGGCGGCGGTTCTGTGCGGCTTCGGCGAGAGCGGCGGGTCCTTCGTCGGTGTTTTCGCCGGTGACGACTTCGTCGCCTTCTTCCAGTGCGTCTTGCGCTTCGAGATAGTTGCGCAGGCGCTCCTGATAGTCGGCGCTGGCGGCGGCGACCACGGTGTCGACCTGGCTGCCGGGGGTCGGGTCGATCGCCAGCCAGCCGTGATCGCGGTAAAGCACCTCGACCCAGGCGTGCGCGCCGCCGCCGCCGACCGCGTAGGCCTTGGCCTCGGCGTCCCAATCGGTCACGCGATAGCCGCCGACCACGCGCGCCGGCACGCCGAGTTCGCGTAGACACATCATCGCGGCGGTGGCGTAGAAGACGCAGTAGCCGCGCCGTTCGGTGAAGAAATCGCCCATCGCTGCAGGGCCGGCGGCGCTGGTGTCGAGGCTATAGGTGTAGTTGCTGCGGAAGTGCTGCAGCACGCCGCGCACCTCGCCGCGCGACAGGTCCATGCGGCGCAATTCCTCCTGTACCGCCTGGCGTACCTGCAGCCACGGGCCAGCCTGCGGCAGATAGGTGTCGCCGCCGGCGGGGGCGAGTGCATCCTCGCCGAGCAGCATCGGGTCGGGGCGGAAACGCCCGACCTCGAGGACGTAGACCACCAGGTCGTCGGTCTCGTGGATCACCTCGAGCGGACCATCGACGTGGTAGCGCACCTCCGGCGCCCACACCCCGTAGAGCGGTTCCACCCGGTGCAGCAGGCTGTAGATCAAATCCTCCTCGCGCGGCGACGGCCGCAGCGGCCGCTGCCGGATCTGCAGCATGCGCGTCGGCTCGCGCGCCGCAATCGGGCGGATCTCGACCCAACCGTCCTTGGCGCCGTCGCCGGCGTCGTCGTAGATCAGGCCCATCTCGGTGATGCCCAGGCCATCGCCGCGGAATTCGGTGTAGTGGCGCGACTTCAGATAGAGCGGCTGCGCGCGGCTGTAGGCGCGTTGGTCCTCGGCCGGCTCGAGCACGCGCACCTCGAGCATGCGTCCGTGGGTGGCGAGTCCGAGGCTGCCGCCGAAACCGAGCTTCTCCGGAAACACTCGGTGCGCCGGCGCGCCGGGGACGTCGACGCCGTCCGCGCTGCCGGCCCCGCCCCATTCGGCCGGCACGTTCTCGCCGGAGTCGGCGCCGCTGGCGTCGGGGTCGACCGCCTCGGCCGCCTCCTCTTCCTCCGGCTCTTGCTGCCAGCGCTGCGTCAATTGACCGACGCCGTAGCCGCCGACCATGACCAGCCACATCATCGCGGTCAGGACCAGCGCCAGCACCAGGCGGCCGCGCGCGCCGTCGCCGTTTTCGGGGGGACTCGGTCGTTCGGTCTGGCGCAGGCCGCGCTTGCTCAGCAGCAGGCGGTAACTGCTGCGCGCGTGCACCCACAAAAGCGTGGTCAAGCACGCGCCGAGGGTTGCGGTCGCCACCAGCACTCCTGCAGCCAACGGCAGCATGCTGCCGACCATCGCCGCCAGGAACAACCCGGTCCACGCCGCCGCCGCCGCCACCGCATCGCCCCGCGCGTGGCGCGCCAACATGCCCAGCGCGGCCAGCGGCAGCACCAGAAAGAGCGAGCCGGCGCTGCCTGGCACCGCCAGCACCGTCAGGACGAAAATAACCACCCAGGCGGTCTCCAGACGGCGGCGCCATTGCTGCGCCATCGGGATGCGGTCGAAGAGCAGGGGCACTGCGCAGCCAAGCAGCACCAGCCACGGCACCCACGGCACCCACTGCGGCAGCTCCGTTTCAAACCAGGCGGTGGCGTCGCCGTTGAGCGGTCGGATCAGCCGGGCATAATGCGCGCTGAGCCCCGCCGCCGGGAACACCCCGCACAGATACGCCCCGATCAGGCACCACGGATCGAGCGCGGTGCGCGCGCCGAGGGGTGCGCGCCGGGTCCAGCTGCGCAGCGCGCCTCTCATGGCGTTCGGTTGAGCTGGCTGGAATTCATGTGGTGTAGACCGGATCGGCCAGGCGCAAGCGCATCGGCAGTGCGCGCGCGTGTCGGTAGTACTTGCGCGCCTCCGGCCGGCTCAGGTCGAGCACCACGCGGGTGCGGGAGGATGGGACCGGCACCTGCATCGTGCGACCAGGAGCGCTTTGCAGCGGGCGCGCGGTGACCACCACGGTCGCGGCGTGGGCACTCAAGGACATAGCGTTGCCGCGACGGGACTGATGATGCGGCTGGATCTCGGCCAGGCTGGCCAGCACCGCGTGCAGGCCGGGGCGGCCGACCGGGGCGAGGTCGGTGGGGCCATCGGCGCGGTCCAGGCGCAGGCGCACCGGCACCCGCTCGCGCAACAGATAGGCGACCAGCGTCGCGGTACACGACACCGCCTGTTCGAAGCTCTGGCGCTGGCGGCGGTTGTCGCCGTCGAGTCCGCACAGCAACTGCACGTGGACGCGCGGGCGTTCCTCGGGCAGGTCTTCGCGTACCAGCAGGCGCTGCTGACGCGCGCTCGCCTTCCAGTGCACCTTGCGCTGGCTCATGCCTTCGCGCCAGCGGCGCAGCGCGTAGAACTCTTCATTGCCGTCGCGATTGAGAACGTGGCCGAAATCGGCGCCGGTCAGCAGCGGCAGCAAGCGGTCCGGGTTGTGCAGCTCACCCATGCGTGGCAGCGCCAGGAAATCGGCTTCCAATTCGTAGTGCGCGTGCCAGGCGACCAGACCGAAAGGGAAAGCGCTCGAGATCGTCAGTTGATAACTGCGATAGCGCCCGCGCCGCGGCAGTTTGTGGCGCGCGCGCAGGTCCACACCCTGACCAGGGCGCAGACCCGGGCGGTAGGCGAACAAACGGCTGCGCTGATGACCGCTGGCGGCGTGCGACAACATCAGGTCACGTCCGGTCCAGAAGCGGCCGCGGTTCTCGACGCGCAAGGCCACCGGGAAGGCTTCCCAGGCAAAGGCGGTGCCGGGTTCGCACACGCGCGCCTGCAGGCGGGCCAGGCCGAGGCGGCCGAGAACCACGTCGATCGCGACCAGGCCCAGGGCGAAGAACAGCAAAGTGAAACGCCCCTGGGTGCCCAGCGGCAGCGCCAACAACACCGCCACGAAGGCCAGCATCATCGTCAGCAGCGGGGTGCGCTGCAGTTCCAGCCGCTGGGGGGGGGCCGAGCGGCTCACTCGGGCACCGCGCGCTGGCGCAGAATCTGATCGAGCGCGCGCCCAGGGCCGTCGGCGGCGTCCTGGCCGGGCACCGGGATCACGCGGTGTTCGATCACCGGCCGGAACAGCCGCTTGACGTCGTCGGGCACCACGTAGGTGCGTCGCTGGACCAGCGCATAGGCCTGCGCGGCGCGGTGCAGATCGCGGGCGGCGCGGGTGCTGGCGCCGAGCGCGAGCTGCGAGGACTCGCGCGTGGCGGCGATCAGGTCGAGCAGGTATTCGACCAGTTTGTCATCGAAGCGCACCCGCGACACCGCGCGGCGCAGCGCTTCGAAGGCGGGCAGCGGCGCCACCGCGTCGAGGCCGGGGATCTTCTCCGACAGGTCGGCGTGGGCCAACACCTGGCGCTCGGCCTCGCGGTCGGGGTAGCCCAACGACAGGCGCACCAGGAAGCGGTCGAGCTGCGACTCGGGCAGCGGGTAGGTGCCCTCGAACTCCATCGGGTTCTGGGTGGCGATGACGAAGAAGGGCTGCGGCAGCGGATAGGTGGTGCCGTCGATCGACACGCTGCCCTCGGACATCGCCTCGAGCAGGCTCGACTGGGTGCGCGGGGAGGTGCGGTTGAGCTCGTCGGCGAGCACCACGTTGTGGAAGATCGGTCCCTCGGTGAAACGGAATGCGTCTTCGCGCGCCGACCACAGATTGAGGCCGAGGACGTCGGTCGGCAGCAGATCGGAGGTGAACTGCACGCGCTGGAAGCTGCCGCCGATCGAGCGCGCCAGCGCGCGCGCCAGCGAGGTCTTGCCGGTGCCGGGCACGTCTTCGAGCAGGATGTGGCCGCCGGCGAGGAAGCCGACCACCGCGAGTTCGATCACTTCGCGCTTGCCGAAGATCACGGTCTCGATCTGGTCGACGAGCTCCGGCAGTACGGAGGAGGATACGGTCGGGGACGTGGTCATCGGGTCGGTCGAACCAGGGTAACTCTTTCCTGGAACTGTGCCGCTGGGGCCGGAGGCCCCCGTGCGGGGGGGGCTCGGTTGTGGGGGGGCGGGGGGGCGGGGGGGGGGGGGGGGGGGCGGCGGTGGGGG